>NZ_BAAGZP010000030.1:0-188898 GCF_054778355.1 Saccharopolyspora tripterygii
CGTGCACCACAGCCGAAACACACCGACCCGCAAGCACATCCGACACCGCAGCCCGATCAGCGACATCACACGCCACCACATCCACACGAGCACCGAAACCCGTCAGCTCAGCTTTCAGCTCACCCGCGCCCACAGCATCCAAACCACGCCGACTCACCAGAACCAGATCACGAACACCCTTCTCCAACACCAGATACCGGGCCACCACAGCACCCAAACCACCCGTGCCACCCGTGACCAGAACCGAACCCTCCACGTCCCACTCCACCGACACGTCCTGCGAAGCCACCCGCCCCAACCGAGCAGCCAAAACCTCACCATCACGGATCAACAGCTGCGGCTCATCGCTCGCCGAAGCCGTTGACAGTGCCGCGGGAGAGACCTCTCCGGCGTCCAGGTCCAGCAGCCCGAAACGACCCGGGTGCTCCGACTGCGCCGACCGCACCAAACCCCACACAGCAGCCGCAGCCACATCCTCACCCGACACCACACCCCGCGTCACGAACACCAAACGCGACCCATCAAACCGCCGTTCCGACAACCACTCCTGCACCAGACCGAGCGCGTGCCGTGCGCATTCGTGAGCCGAGCCCACGACATCGGCGTCGCCGACCACGGGAACCAGCACGACCTCGGACTCGACCGCGCCCAAGTCCTCGTGCGCGGAACCGGGCAACCCCCACGGGTTCGACCCGAGAACGGCGCACTCCGGCTCGGCGAGATCGGTCCCAGCGGACACCGGGACCCATTCGACGCCGAACAGCGCATCGCGCGTGCCCTGGGCGTCGGCGAGGTCGGTTCGGGTGAGTTCGCGCACGACCAGGGACTCGACCGACGCCACCGGGGCACCGTTCGCGTCGGCCAGCGCGAGGGACATCGTCCCGTCCTCGGCGACCGACAAGCGCACGCGCAGCTCGGTGGCTCCCGCCGCGTGCAGGGAGAGGCCCCGCCAGGAGAACGGCACGACTCCGCCGGACACGCGCCGACCGGCGAGCGCGAGAGCGTGCAGGCTCGCGTCCAGCAGCGCGGGGTGCAGGCCGAACCCGCTGCTCTCGGTCCCCTCCGGCAGGACCACCTCGGCGAACACCTCGCCGTCGAGCCGCCACGCCGAGCGCAGCGCCTGGAACACCGGGCCGTAGTCGAACCCGGCCTCGGCGAAGCGCTCGTAGAACCCGGTCAGCTCCAGCGGCTCGGAACCCGCCGGCGGCCAGGCGACGGCGTCGAACGGCTGGGACGTCTCCTCGCGACCGAGCAGACCGACCGCGTGCTGGGTCCAGGGCAGGTCCGCGTCGTCCTCCGGCCTGCTGTGCACGGTGATGGCGCGGTGTCCGGTGGCCTCCTCCGGGCCGACGCGCAGCTGCAGCTGCAGCGCGCCCTGCTCGGGCAGCACCAGCGGAGCCGACAGCGTCAGCTCCTCGACCCGCTCGCACCCCGCCTCGTCGGCGGCCCGGATCGCCAGTTCCACCAGGGCGGCGCCCGGCACGAGAACCTGGCCCTGCACGACGTGGTCGGCGAGCCAGGGCTGCGACCGGACCGACAACCGGCTGGTGAGCAGGAACCCGTCGGAGTCGGCGAGTTCGGCCGCCGCACCGAGCAGCGGGTGGTCCACCGAAGCCAGTCCGGCGCCGCGCACGTCCCCGGACTTGCCGAGGGCATCGGGCCAGAACCAGCGGCGTTCGAAGGCGTAGGTCGGGAGGTCGGTCCGGCGGGCACCCGTGCCCTCCCACAGCGGTTCCCAGCGCACGTGCGCGCCGGTCGCGTGGAGCCGGGCCATGGCGGTGACGAAGGTGGTCTCCGCGTCGTGGTCCTTGCGCAGGACGGGGGTGATCACCGCGGCGTCCGGCGCGGTTTCGGCGGCCATCGCGGAGAGGACGCCGTCGGGGCCGAGTTCCAGGAAGGCAGTCGCACCCGCGTCGACGAGCCGGTCGACGGAGTCGGCGAACCGCACGGTTTCGCGCACGTGCTGCACCCAGAACTCGGGGTCGCTCACATCACCGCTGGTCGCGATCGCGACGCTGGGAGTGTGGAACGTCAGACCGCTGATGGACTGGCGGAAGTCCTCCAGCACCGGATCCATCAACGACGAGTGGAACGCGTGCGACACCTCCAGGCGCTTCGACTCCCACCGCGACACCACGTCCAGCACGGCGGCTTCCGCACCGGCCAGCACCACCGACGACGGTCCGTTCACCGCAGCGACCGACACACTCTCGGTCACATACGGCACGACCTCGGACTCACCAGCCCGCACCGCCACCATCACACCACCGGCCGGAAGCGCCTGCATCAAACGCGCCCGCGCACTGATCAACACGCACGCGTCCTCCAACGAGAACACCCCAGCCACATGCGCAGCCGCGATCTCACCAATCGAATGCCCCGCCACAAAATCCGGCCGCACACCGAACGACTCCACCAACCGGAACAACGCCACCTCGAGAGCGAACAAGGCAGGCTGGGCCATGCCGGTCTCATTCAGCGCATCAGCCTCAGCACCCCACATCACCTCGCGCACCGAAGGATCCAGGTACCCCAGGACCTCATCCAACGCCTCCGCGAACACCGGGAACCGGCCATACAGCTCCCGACCCATCCCCAGACGCTGCGAACCCTGACCGGAGAACAGGACCGCGACCGACTGCTCGCTTGCCGCTCCCCGCGCCGCCTCCACCGGGCCGCTGTCGGTGGCCAGCAGCACGGCGCGGTGGTCGAACACCGATCGCGAGGTCACCAGCGAGTACCCGACGTCGGCGACGTCGGCGTCCCACTCGCGCAGCCGGGAGATCTGCGCGTCCAGGGCGGCCGCGGACCTCGCCGACACGACCCACGGCACCACCCCGGGCGTCACCAGCGGTCCTGCTGCGGAGTCGACGACAGCGGGTCCCTGCTCCAGGATCACGTGCGCGTTGGTGCCGCTCACGCCGAAGGACGACACGCCCGCCCGGCGAGGTCGCCCGGTCTCCGGCCACTCCACCGGCGCGTCCAGCAGCTCCACGGCACCGGATTCCCAGTCCACGTGGGTGGAGGGCACCTCGGCGTGCAGGCTTCGCGGCACGAGGCCGCGCTGCATCGCGGTGACCATCTTGATCACACCGGCGACTCCGGAGGCGGCCTGGGTGTGACCGAGGTTGGACTTGATCGAGCCGAGCAGCAGCGGACGCTCGCGGTCCTGCCCGTAGGTCGCCAGCAGGGCTTGGGCCTCGATCGGGTCACCCAAAGTCGTTCCCGTGCCGTGGCCGTCCACCGCGTCGACGTCCGAAGCGGACAGACCGGCTGCGGCCAGGGCGCGGCGGATCACCCGCTGCTGCGCGGGACCGTTGGGCGCGGTCAGGCCGTTGGACGCGCCGTCGGAGTTCACCGCCGAACCCCGCAAGAACGCCAGCACCTGATGGCCGTTGCGACGGGCGTCCGAGAGCCGTTCCAGCACCACCAGACCGGCGCCCTCGGACCAGCCGACGCCGTCGGCGGTGTCGGAGTAGGACTTGCAGCGGCCGTCGGCGGCCAGTCCGCGCTGGCGGGAGAACACCACGAACGACGCCGGGGTCGACATCACGGTCACACCTCCGGCCAGCGCCAGGGAGCACTCCCCCTGCCGCAGCGACTGCGCCGCCAGGTGCATCGACACCAGCGACGACGAGCACGCCGTGTCCACGGTGACCGCCGGCCCCTCAAAACCCAGGGTGTAGGACACGCGACCGGACAGGACGCTCTGCGCGGTACCGGTCCCCTGGTATCCCTCGAAGGTCTCGCCGTCGAGCAGGGTGCCGTAGTCGTTGACCATCACACCGGCGAACACACCGGTCTGGCTTCCCTGCAACGACACCGGGTCGATCCCGGCTCGCTCGATCGCCTCCCACGCGGTCTGCAGCACCAGCCGCTGCTGCACGTCGGTGGCCAGCGCCTCGCGCGGCGACATGGCGAAGAAGTCGGCGTCGAACTCCCCCGCGTCGTGCAGGAATCCGCCCGAGGCCGAGTACGAGGTGCCCGCGCTGTCCGGGTCGACGTCGAACAGGGAATCCAGGTCCCAGCCGCGATTGGTCGGGAACTCCGAGATCGCGTCCACCCCGTCGGACACCAACCGCCACAGGTCCTCCGGCGAGGACACCCCGCCCGGGTAGCGGCACGCCATGCCCACGATCACGATCGGGTCGTCGTCCGGGGACCGCACGGGTTCGACCGGACGAACGTCGAGGGCCGCGCCGAACAGGTCGTCGCGCAGGTGCTCGGCGAGCCGGGTCACCGTCGGGTAGTCGAACACCGAGGTCGCCGAGAGCCGCAGTCCGGTCGCCGCGGTCAGCCGGTTGCGCAGCTCCACGGCGGTGAGCGAGTCGAAGCCCAGTTCCTGGAAGGGCCGCGAGGCGTCCACTCCCCCGGCACCGGCGTGCCCGAGCACCGCCGCGACCTCGTCGCGGACGAGCTCCACCAGCCGCTCGGTGCGCTCGGCGGGAGTGGAGGCGGCGAGGCGGTCCACGAGCGCCTCGGCGCCGTTCCCGGAGGACGCGGTGACTCGGCGGATGGGGGTGCGGATCAGCCCGCGCAGCAGGTGCGGGACCTCACCGCGACCGCGCAGCGACGGCAGGTCCAGCTGCACCGGGAGGAGCTGCGGCTGTCCGGTTCCCAGCGCCGCGTCGAACAGGTCCAGGCCCTGCTCCACCGGCAGCGCCTGCACTCCCATCCGCGAGATCCGCTGCACATCGGCTTCGGAGAGGGCGCTGGTCAGGCCGACGGACTGCTCCCACGCGCCCCAGCCCAGCGACGCGGCCGGGAGTCCGCGCTCGCGGCGGTGCCGCGCCAGGGCGTCGAGGAAGGCGTTGCCCGCGGCGTAGTTGCCCTGCCCGGCGCCGCCGAAAGTGGCTGCGGCGGAGGAGAACAGGACGAACGCGTCGAGATCCCCGGCGAGTTCGTGGAGGTGCCAGGCGGCGTCGACCTTCGGGGCCAGCACCGCCTCGACGGCCTCGGCGGACAGGGATTCGATCACGCCGTCGTCGACGACTCCGGCGGTGTGCACCACGGCGCGCACCGGGTTCTGGTCGAGAAGGGCGGCGACCGCTGCGCGATCGGTGACGTCGCAGGCCACGATCCTCGCGGTGGCACCGCGTTCGGCCAGGTCGGCGACCAGGTCGGCGGCGCCGTCGGCGTCCGGGCCCCGGCGGCTGACCAGCAGCAGCTCCCGCACGCCGTGCGCGCCGGCCAGGTGCCGGGCGAGCACGGCCCCGAGACCGCCGGTGCCGCCGGTGATCAGCACCGTACCGTCGGCGTCCCAGGTGACGTCCTCTGACGCATGTCGGGTGGGTGGGGAAGTTTTCATGAAAACTTCCCCACCCACACCCGATGTCCTCGCCCGGGCGACGCGCGGCGCGAGCACCTCGCCGTCGCGGATGAGCAGTTGCGGCTCGTCGCTGGTCAGCGCACGCGACAGCAGCGCGTCGGCGTCCGCCTCGGCACCGGGCTCGGTGTCCACCAGCGTGAACCGGCCCGGGTGCTCGGTCTGCGCCGAGCGCACCAGGCCCCACACCGCTGAGCCGGTGAGGTCGTGGCCGGAGGTCGCGCCGCGGGTCGCGAACACCAGCCGGGAGTCGGCGAAGCGCTCCTGCGCGAGCCAGTCCTGCAGGACGCGCAGCACTCGCGCGGTCGTGGAGCGCACCGAGTCGACGACGTCGGAGGCGTCTCCGACGACGGGCACCACGACCGTGCCGGGGTCGACGTCGGTGAGGTCGTGCGGTGCGTCGAGCACCGACCACGTCTCGTCGGTCGCGTCCGCGGTGGCGACCGGACTCCAGTCGAGCTGGAAGAGCGCGTCGCGCGTGGCCGAGTCCTCGGTGATCTGGTCGGCGGGCATCTGCCGGGTGACCAGGCGGTCGACCGAGGCGACCGGCGCTCCCGCCGCGTCGCCGATGGACAGCACCGTGGTGTCGTCGGGTCCCGGGGCCAGCCGCATCCGCACCGCCGAAGCGCCGGAGGCGTGCAGCGAGACACCCTGCCACGAGAACGGCAGCGCGCTCCTGCTGAGCGCGCCGACGTCGCCGAAACCGGCGGCGTGCATCCCGGCGTCGAGCAGCGCCGGGTGCAGGCCGAAGTCGTCGGCTGCGGTGTCTCCCGGCAGCTCGACCTCGGCGAACACCTCATCACCTCGGCGCCACACGGCGCGCAGGCCGCGGAAGACGGGACCGTAGTCGAATCCGACCTCGGCGAACCGCTCGTAGCAGTCGGTCACGTCGACGGCCTCGGCACCGGCCGGAGGCCACGCGGCCAGGTCGAAGCCGGGCCGAGCCGCTGTCACGGCGAGCACCCCGCTGGCGTGCTGGGTCCAGGCGCGCTCGCCCGCGTCCGCGCGGCGGGAGAAGATCGCCACCGGACGGCGGCCGGACTCGTCGGCCGCACCGACGGTCGCCTGCACCTGGACGTCGCCCTGGGAGGGCAGCACCAGGGGCGCCGACAGCGTCAGCTCTTCGACGTGGCCGCATCCCACTTCGTCACCGGCGCGGATCGCGATTTCGAGGAATCCCGTTCCGGGGAACAGGACTCGGCCGTGGACGACGTGTTCGGCGAGCCAGGTGTGGGTGCGCAGCGCCAGCCGGCCGGCGAGCAGGAACCCGTCGGTGCCTGCGAGTTCGGCGGCGGCGCCGAGCAGCGGGTGTCCCGGCGATTCCAGCCCGGCCGACCGCACGTCAGCCTTCGACGTCGCGGGCCGCGGCCAGTAGCGCTCGTGCTGGAAGGCGTAGGTGGGCAGGTCGACCCGCCGTGCGCCGGGGCCGAAGAACTGCGCCCAGTCGACGTCGCCGCCGGTCACGTGCAGCCGGGCCAGCGCGTCGATCAGCGCGGGCTCGGCCTCGCGGTCCTTGCGCTGCGCGGCAACGAGAACCGCGTCCTCCGGGATGGTTTCGGCTGCCATCGCGGTGAGAACGCCGTCGGGACCGAGTTCCAGGAAGGCGTTCACGCCTTTCTCGGCCAGCGAGCGCGCGTTGTCGGCGAACCGCACGGCGTTCCGCACGTGCTGGACCCAGAACTCACGCGACGTCACGTCGCCGTCGACCACGACCGGAACGCCGGGGTCGTGCAACGACAACCCGCTGATCGCGGCGCGGAAGTCGTCCAGCATCGGGTCCATCAGCGGGGAGTGGAAGGCGTGCGAGACCTTCAGGCGAGTGGACTTCCACCGGGCGGCCACGGCGAGGACGGGCTCCTCGGCGCCGGCCAGCACCACCGAGGCCGGGCCGTTCACCGCAGCGATCGAGACGCCCTCGGTCAGGTGCGGCAGCACCTCCGCCTCACCGGCCTGCACCGCCACCATCACGCCGCCCGCGGGCAACGCCTGCATCAGCCGAGCCCGCGCGCTGATCAGCGCGCACGCGTCCTCCAACGAGAACACCCCGGCCACGTGCGCGGCCGCGATCTCCCCGATCGAATGCCCGGCCAAGTAGTCCGGCCTCACGCCGAACGACTCCACCAACCGGAACAACGCCACCTCGAAGGCGAACAACGCGGGCTGCGCGAACCCGGTCTGGTTCAACGCCTCCGCGTCCTCGCCCCACATCACCTCGCGCACCGCGGGATCCAGGTGCGCCAGCGCCGCGTCCAGAGCCTCGGCGAACACCGGGAAACGGCTGTGCAGCTCGCGACCCATCCCGAGCCGCTGCGAACCCTGACCCGCGAACAGCACACCCAGCGACCGCTCGACGGCGACACCCCGCGCGATCTCGGCCGCTCCGTCGCGCGAAACCAGCCGCACCACCCGGTGGTCCAGGGCCGTCCGCGAGGTGGCGAGGGCACCACCGATGTCGACCGGTGCCAGGTGCGGGTTGCGCTCGACGAACGCGTCGAACCGCTCGACCTGCGCGGCCAGCGCCGCCTCCGACTTGCCCGAGAGCACCCACGGCACCTCGGCCGGCTCGGAGTCCCGGTTCTCGTCCTCGACCGGTTCCGCGAGCGGAGCTTCTTCGATGATCACGTGCGCGTTCGTGCCGCTGACGCCGAAGGCCGAAACCCCGGCCCGGCGCGGGCGTTCACCGCGCTGCCACTGCCGGGACGAGGTCAGCAGCTCCACCGCGCCGGACGACCAGTCCACGTTGGACGACGGGTTCTCGGCGTGCAGCGTCCGGGGCAGCACGCCGTGGCGCAGCGCCATCGCCATCTTGATGACGCCCGCGACACCGGCGGCGCCCTGCGGGTGGCCGATGTTGGACTTGATCGACCCCAGCAGCACGGGGTCCTCGCGATCCTGGCCGTAGGTCGCCTGGACCGCCTGGGCCTCGATCGGGTCGCCCAAAGTCGTTCCCGTGCCGTGCGCCTCGACCACGTCCACGTCGCCGGCGGCCAGATCGGCGTTGTCGAGAGCCGTCCGGATCACCCGCTGCTGCGACGGGCCGTTGGGCGCGGTCAACCCGTTCGACCCGCCGTCGGAGTTGATCGCGGACCCCCGCAGCACGGCCAGCACCTCGTGGCCGTTGCGCTGGGCGTCGGAGAGTCGTTCCAGCACGAGGACGCCGACGCCCTCCGACCACCCGGTCCCGTCCGCCGAATCGGAGAAGGCCTTGCACCGGCCGTCGGGCGCCAAGCCGCTCTGCGAGCTGAACGCGCTGAACGCGTTGGGCGTCGACATCACCGCCACGCCACCCGCCAGAGCCAGCGAGCACTCACCGCCGCGCAGCGACTGCACCGCGTTGTGCAGCGCGACCAGCGACGAGGAGCAGGCGGTGTCGACCGTGACCGCCGGGCCCTCCAGCCCCAGCAGGTAGGAGATGCGTCCCGACAGCACGCTCGCCGCGAACGCCGTCGTGGAGTACACGCCGATGTCCTCGCTCGACCCGGCCAGGAGTTCGCTGTAGTCCTGGCCGGTGGTGCCCATGAACACCCCGGTCCGGCTGGCGCGCAGCGAAGTGGCGTCGATGCCCGACCGCTCGATCGCCTCCCACGCGACCTCCAGCAGCAGCCGCTGCTGCGGGTCCATGGCCACCGCCTCGCGCGGGGCGATGCCGAAGAACCCGGCGTCGAAACCGGCGACGTCGGCGAGGAAACCGCCCTGGAAGGTGGCGCTGGCCAGCTCGTCGACGTCCCAGCCGCGATCGGCGGGGAACTCCGAGATGGCGTCGCGCCCCTCGGACACCAGCTCCCACAGCTCCTCCGGCGACGAGACGCCGCCGGGGTACCGGCAGCCCATCCCGACGATCGCGACGGGCTCCACCGCAGCGGCGATGAGCTGCTGGTTCTGCTTGCGCAGGCGATCGTTCTCCTTCAGGGACGAGCGCAGAGCCTCGACGTACTGCTTCTCAGAGCTGCTCATCGGTTTCCTTTGATCGCCGGGTCTTTCAGTTCGCGGTGTGCTCTGTGGCCAGCCGCAGGAGGCTTTCGCCGTCCATCTCGTCGATCGAGTCCCCCTCGTCGGGCGAGGGGTCGGCGGTTTCGCCGTCGTCCTGGGCCAATCCCAGGACGAGGTCCAGCAAGCCCGCCTTGCGCAGTCGGCTGATCGGGATCGCCGCCAGGGCTTCCCGGACGTGCGCGTCCGGGTCGTCGGCTTCGCCACCGCCGGGGAGGAGTTGTTCGTGGAGGTGTCCGGCCAGGGCCGCGGGTGTCGGGTGGTCGAACACGAGCGTCGCCGGCAGCGCGAGCCCGGTGACCGACTTGAGCCGGTTGCGGAGCTCGATGGCGGTCACCGAGTCGTAGCCGACGTCGCGGAAGGCCCGGTTGGCGGGGAACGACTCGGCATCGGCGAATCCGAGCGTCGCCGCGGCTTCTCCGCGCACCAGTTCCAGCACGGACCGCGCCCGTTCCGCTTCGGGCAGGCCGGTCAGGCGCTGCGCGAACGCCGATTCGTCGGTCTCCGACTCGGGTTCGGCCAGGGCCTCCCGGGCTTCCGGGATGCCCGACAGCAGCGGGCTCGGGCGTCCGACCGTGAAGCTGGGCGCGAACCGCTCCCACTCGGTGTTGGCGACGGTCAGCGTCGCGTCCCCGTCCGCCACCGCCTGGTGCAGCACCATGAGCGCGAGCTCCGGGTCCATCTGCAGCACGCCTCGCTTGCGCAGGCGCTCGGCGTCCTCGCCGTCCGAGGCGGCCTTGCCCGCTCCTGCCCACGCTCCCCAGGCGATCGACGTGGCCGGCAGCCCGGTGCTGCGCCGGTGCTGCGCCAGGCCGTCGAGGTAGGCGTTGGCCGCGGCGTACGCGGACTGGCCACCGCTGCCCCAGCTCGCGGCACCCGACGAGAACAGCACGAAAGCGTCCAGGTCCAGCTCCGCGGTGAGCTCGTGCAGGTGCCGCGCGGAAGTCATCTTCGCCCGCAGGACACCGTCGAAGTCCTCGCCGGAGAGCTCGTCGATCCCGAGCCCGCTGTCGAAGATGCCTGCGGCGTGCACGATTCCGCGCAAGGGCTGCTCGCTCGGGATCTCCGCCAGCACCGAGGCCAGCGCGTCGCGGTCGGCGACGTCGCAGGCCCGCACCGTGACCTCGGCCCCGATCGCTTCCAGCTCGTTCCGCAGTTGTTCTGCACCAGGGGCTTCCGGACCCCGGCGGCTGAGGAGCACCACGTGCTCGGCTCCTCGGCTCACCGCGGAGCGGGCCACCTCGGCGCCCAGACCGCCGGTACCGCCGGTGATCAGCACCGTGCCGCTGACCTGCCACTCGCCGCTCCGCTGCCCGCGCGGGGCGCGGCTCAGTCGCCGACCGAACGAGCCGGAGGAGCGCACAGCGATCTGGTCCTCGTCGCCGGGATCCGCCAGCACACCGGCGAACCGCTCCAGGACCCGCTCGTCGAGCTCATCGGGCAGGTCGATCAACCCGCCCCACCGACTCGGAAGTTCCAGCGCCGCAACGCGTCCCATCCCCCACAGCACAGTTTGAACCGGACTGCAAGGGGCGTCGGAGTCACCGACCTGCACGGCTCGCCGGGTCGCGCACCACAGCGGTGCGTCGATGCCCCGGTCCCCCAGCGCCTGCAGCAGCGCCAGGGTCGAGAGCACGCCGATCGGGGTCTCGCCGAACACCGGGTGCGCCGCTTCGTCCACGCCCAGCAACGACAGCACCCCGGCGAACCCGACGCCCTCCGGAGCGGCCTCGGCGAGGTCGGCAGCGAACTGGTCGCGGTCGGCGGCGGGCTTGACCTCGACCCGCACCACGTCCGGTCCCAGCGCGGTGAGCGCCGAGCTCGTCCAGGTGTCCGCCGCTCCGGCGGGCACCACGGCCAGCCACGTCCCCGACGGCGTGCCTGCGGATCCGGCCAGCGCGGCCCAGGTCTCCTGGTACCGCCAGGCGCCGGTGATCGAGTGGGCTCGCTGGTTCTGGCGCCAGGACGTCAGCGCGGGGGTGATCGCGGCCGCGGTCTCCTCGTCCAGGCCCAGCGCCGAGCCGAGGTCCCCGCCTTCGACCAGGCCCCAGAAGGCGTGGTCCACGGGGTCGGCCGCGGTGACGGCCGCAGCGGGCTTCGGCCAGAGTCGCTGCCGCTGGAAGGCGTAGGTGGGCAGGTCGACCCGGCGAGCACCGGTCCGGTCGAACGACCCGCTCCAGTCCACGTCGACACCCCGCACGTACGCCTCGGCCAGCGAGGTCGCGAACCGGACGGGCCCGCCCTGCCGGCGGCGCAGGGTGCCCACGGCCGTCACGTCGACCTCGGCGTCCTCGGCCATCTGCTGCACGTGCATCGTCAGCACCGGGTGCGCGCTGGGTTCGATGAACACGCGGTGCCCATCGGCCATGAGCGCGGCCACGGCACCGGCGAAGTCCACCGGTCGGCGCAGGTTCTGGAACCAGTACTCGGCGTCGAGCTCGGCGGTGTCGATCCGGGTGGCGGTCACCGCGGAGTAGAACGGGATGTCGGTGGAGCGCGGTCGCACCGACGACAGCGCCTCCAGCAGCGTCTCCCGCAGCGGTTGGACGTGCGCGCAGTGCGAGGCGACCGGAGCGACCACCCGCGCCCGCACGTCCCGCGCCTCGCAGGCCGCCTGGAACTCCTCCAGCGCGTCCCGGTCTCCGGCGACGGTGACCGCGCCGGGCCCGTTGATCCCGGCGAGCGCGAGCTGGTCGGGCCAGTCCTCCAGCAGTGCGGTGACGGCCTCGCGGCCTGCCGCGACGGAGGCCACGCCGCCCTTGCCCTGCAGCTCTTCGGCGAACAACCGGCTGCGCACCACCACGATGCGCGCCGCGTCCTGCACGCTCAGGGCCCCGGCGACGCAGGCCGCGGCGATCTCGCCCTGCGAGTGGCCGACGACGGCGGCGGGCCGGACTCCGCAGGAGCCCCAGAGCTCCGCCAGCGACACCATCACCGCGAACAGCACCGGTTGCAGGACCTCGATGCGCTCCAGGACGGCCGCGCCCTCCTCGGTCTCGGAGTCGCGCAGCACCTCCAGGACCGACCACCCGGCCAGCGGGTGGATCGCCTCGTCGCACTCGCGCAGGGCGCGCCCGAAGACGGGCGAGGATTCCAGGAGTTCCAGTGCCATGCCCGGCCACTGCGTGCCCTGCCCGGGGAACACCAGGACCGGTCCCGGCCCGACCTCGCCCACCTCGCCGCGCACGGCACCGACGGGCGCGCCGTCGAGGCGCAGCGACACCGCGCGGTTCTCGAACACCGAGCGCGTGGTCAGCAGCGAGGATCCGATGTCGACCGGGGAGACCTCGGGGTGTTCGGCGGCGAAGGACTCGATCCGGTCGAGCTGTTCGTCCACCGCGGACTCGGAACGCGCGGACACGACCCACGGGACGAGCCCGCTCGGGGTTACGCCCGGTGCCGAGGGTTCGACGTCCGCTTCGGCCTGCTCCAGGACGAGGTGGGCATTGGTGCCGCTGATGCCGAAGGAGGACACCGCCGCGCGCCGCGCCCGGGCGACCTCCGGCCACTCCGCGGGTTCGTTGAGCACCTGAACTCCGGAGGCCGACCAGTCCACGTGCGCGGAGGGCGTGCCGGCGTGCAGGGTGCGCGGCAGTACTCCGTGGCGCAGGGCCAGCACCATCTTGATCACGCTCGCCACGCCCGCGGCGGCCTGGGTGTGCCCGATGTTGGACTTGATCGAGCCCAGCAGCAGCGGGTGCTCGCGTTCTTGGCCGTAGGTCGCCGCGAGCGCCTGCACCTCGATCGGGTCGCCCAGCGCGGTTCCCGTGCCGTGCGCGTCGATCGCGTCAACGTCCGATGTGGACAGATCGGCCGACGACAGCGCCTGGCGGATCACCCGCTGCTGCGACGGCCCGTTCGGGGCGGTCAGGCCGTTGGACGCACCGTCCTGGTTGACCGCCGAACCGCGCACCACCGCGAGCACGTCGTGGCCGTTGCGGCGCGCGTCCGACAGGCGCTCCAGCACCACCACGCCGACGCCTTCCGCCCAGCCGGCGCCGTCGGCGTCGTCGGAGAAGGCCTTGCAGCGCCCATCGGGGGCGGACGCCCCTTGCCGCTCCAGCTCGGCGATCGTCGCCGGGGTGGACATGATCGTGGCGCCACCGGCCAGCGCCAGATCGCACTCGTCCCGGTGCAGCGACTGCGCGGCCAGGTGCATCGCCAGCAGCGAGGACGAGCAGGCGGTGTCCACGGTGACGGCGGGGCCTTCGAAGCCGAAGGTGTAGGCGAGCCGCCCGGAGATCACGCTGCCCGCGACACCGGTCAGCGCGTGCCCGCCGGTGTCCTGGTCGGAGGCGGTGAGCACGGTGGCGTAGTCCTGCATGGTGCTGCCGACGAACACGCCGGTCCGGCTGCCGCGCAAGGATTCCGGGACGACCCCGGCGCGTTCGAAGGCTTCCCACGACGTCTCCAGCAGCAGGCGCTGCTGGGGGTCCATGGCCAGCGCCTCGCGCGGCGAGATGCCGAAGAACAGCGGGTCGAACTCCGCCTGCCCGGCCAGGAATCCGCCCTCGCCGGGGATCGCGCCGGAGCCCAGCAGCGCGTCGAGGTCCCAGCCCCGGTCGGTGGGGAACCCGGCGATCGCGTCGCGGCCCTCCACCAGGAGTTGCCAGAGCTCTTCCGGCGAGGTGACGCCGCCGGGGAAGCGGCAGGCCATGCCGACGATCGCGATCGGCTCGTCGACCCGGTCGTGGCGGTGCGCGACCTCGATCGCGGAGCGGTCCCCGAGCAGCGCGGCGAGCAGGTGCTCGGCCAGCGCCCGAGGAGTCGGGTAGTCGTAGACGAGGCCGGCGGCCAGCGTCCGGCCGGTGGCGTGCGCGAGCTGGTTGCGCAGCTCGACACCGGTCAGCGAGTCGAAACCCAGGTCCCGGAACGCCTTGTCCAGCCCGATCGCCGAGGGGGCGGCGTGACCGAGGACCGCGGCGACGCGGGTGCGGACCAGGTCGAGCACGAGTTCGGTCCGCGCGGCCTCGTCCAGCTCCCGGAGCCGGGTGGTGAAGGCTGTCGCTCCGGCGTCGGGCCGGGCGGATTCGAGCGCGGCCAGCACCGACCGCGCTTCCGGCAGCTCGGACAGCAGCGGCAGCGGGCGCATCTCCAGCAAGCTGCTCAGGGTTCGCGGTTGCACCAGGTCGGCGATGACCGTCGTCGCGGAGGGGCGGGCGACGGCCTGCCACAGCGCGGTGATCGCGAGTTCCGGGTCGAGCGTCCCGGCGCCGGCCCGCTGCAGGCGCTCGGCGACCTCGCCGTCGGCGGCCATGCCGCTGCCTGCCCAGGCGCCCCACGCGAGGGAGGTGGCGGGCTTCCCGGCGCTCCGGCGCCACTGCGCCAGCGCGTCGAGGACCGCGTTGGCGGCCGCGTAGTTGGCCTGCCCGGGGTTGCCCACCGCACCGGCCACGGACGAGAACAGCACGAAGAAGTCCAGGTCGCCGGTGAGCTCGTGGAGCAGCAGCGCGGAGTCGACCTTCGAGCGCAGCACCCCGGCGAAGCGCTCCGGTGTCAGCTGTTCCAGCACGCCGTCGTCGACGACACCGGCGGTGTGCACCACGCCGGACAACCGCTCCACCCCGGCCAGCAGGGCGGTGAGGTCGTCGCGGTCGGCGACGTCGCAGGACTCGATCCGGACCCGCACGCCCAGCCCGGTCAGCTCCTCGTGCAGAGCGTCGGCGCCGGGTGCTCGCGGTCCGCGACGGCTGACGAGGACGAGCTCGTCGACACCGCGTCCGGCCAGGTCGCGCGCGACGGCGGCACCCAGCGCGCCGGTGCCGCCGGTGATGAGCACGGTCCCGGAGGCCGTGAACGGCCCCGAGGCAGGCTGGTGGCGAGGCGCGGGGATCAGCCTTCGGCCGAACGCGCCCTGGGCGCGCACCGCCACCTGGTCCTCGGTCCCCGAGGCCAGCACCGCGGTCACGCGCTCGGTGATCCTCTCGTCGAGCTGGTCGGGCAGGTCGATCAGGCCGCCCCACCGGCCGGGGAGCTCCAGCGCGGCGACGCGACCCAGGCCCCACGTGGCAGCGCGCTGCGGGTCGCGGATCGGGTCGTCGTCGCCGGTGGAAACCGCTGCGCGGGTGATGGCCCAGATCCGGGCGTCGACACCCGCGTCGCCGAGCGCCTGCACCAGCAGAGCGTTCCCGGTCAGGTCCCATTCGGCCGCACCGAGCAGCGACACCGCTCCGGACACCTCGGGCAGGTCCGCGAGTCGCTCGGCCAGCTCACCGCGGCCCTGGTCTTCGGGGATGTCCAGGGCGAGGGCCTGCGTGCCGAGGGAGTCGACGACGGCGGTGATCCACGGGTCGTCGGCGAGTTCGGCGGGCACCAGGACCAGCCAGGTTCCGGTCACCGGCGCCGGGGACGGGGTCAACGGGGTCCAGGACTCCTGGTAGCACCAGGAGTCCACCTGCGCTTGGGTGCGGCGCCGGGTGCGCCAGGAGGACAGCGCGGGGACCAGTCCGGCGACCGATTCCTCGTCCACGCCCAGTTCGGCGGCCAGCGAACCGTTGTCGACCAGGTCCCAGAACAGGTCGTC
The DNA here is from genome assembly GCF_054778355.1 of Saccharopolyspora tripterygii. Classification (NCBI taxonomy): domain Bacteria; kingdom Bacillati; phylum Actinomycetota; class Actinomycetes; order Pseudonocardiales; family Pseudonocardiaceae; genus Saccharopolyspora; species Saccharopolyspora tripterygii. The sequence continues at coordinate 15,837 of NZ_BAAGZP010000030.1, forward strand.
ATCGGGGTTCGACGCCACCCGCTCCGGCCAGTAGCGCTCGCGTTGGAAGGGGTAGGTGGGCAGGTCGACCCGATGCGCGCCGGCGCCTGCGAAGCACCCGGACCAGTCGACCTCGACGCCGGCCGTGTGCAGCCGGGCGAGAGCTTCGACGAGCGCGGGCTCGGCGTCGCGGTCCTTGCGCTGCGCGGGGACCAGAACCGCTTCCTCCGCAGCGGATTCGGTGGCCATGGCGGTCAGGGCGCCGTCCGGCCCGAGCTCCAGGAACGCGTTCACCCCTCGGTCGCCCAGGGAGCGCACGTGGTCGGCGAACCGAACGGTGTTCCGCACGTGGCGCACCCAGAACTCCGGCGAGGTCACATCCCCGTCGGTGGCGATCGCAATGCCGGGTTCCTGGAAGGACAGTCCGCTGATCGCAGCGCGGAAGTCGTCCAGCATCGGGTCCATCGCCGATGAGTGAAACGCATGACTGACCAGTAGACGCCTAGACTTCCAACGCCCGGCCACTTCCAGGACGTCGTCCTCGTCACCGGCGAGCACCACCGAGTTCGGGCCGTTCACCGCAGCGATAGAGACGCCCTCGGCCAGGTACGGCAGCACCTCGTCCTCACCGGCCTGCACCGCGACCATCGCACCGCCCGCGGGCAGCGCCTGCATCAGCCGAGCCCGCGCGCTGATCAACGTGCACGCGTCCTCCAGCGAGAACACCCCGGCCACGTGCGCAGCCGCGATCTCACCGATCGAATGCCCCGCGACGTGATCCGCACGCACACCGAAGGACTCGATTAGCCGGAACAACGCCACCTCGACGGCGAACAGCGCGGGCTGCGCGAACCCGGTCTGGTTCAGCGCCTCCGCGTGCTGGCCCCACATCACGTCCCGAACACCCGGGTCCAGCTGCTCCAGCACGCAGTCCAGGGCCTCGGCGAACACCGGGAAACGGTCGTAGAGCTCCCGACCCATCCCCAGCCGCTGCGAACCCTGCCCCGCGAACAGCACACCCAGCGACCGCTCCCCGGCCACACCGCGCGCCGCCTCCACCACGCCCGTTGCCGAGGCCAGCAGGACCGCGCGGTGCTCGAAGGACGAACGCGATCGGGCGAGCGAGAAGCCGACGTCGACGGGCGAGAGATCGGCGTGGTCGCGCACGAACGCCTCGACCCGCTCCAGCTGCGCCGCCAGGGCGGGTTCGGACCGCGCCGACACGACCCACGGTATGACGTCGGGCACGAGGGCAGGCTCCTCCGCCTGATCCTCGGGATGCGGGGCGGATTCGACGATCACGTGCGCGTTGGTGCCGCTGACCCCGAACGAGGACACACCGGCACGGCGCTCGGGTCCCGTGTCCGGCCATTCCCGTTGCGACACGAGGAGTTCCACCGAACCAGAAGTCCAGTCCACTGAGGATGACGGCTCGTCGACGTGCAGCGTGCGCGGCACCAGGCCGCGCTGCATCGCCGCGACCACCTTCATCACCCCGGCGACACCGCCCGCCGACTGCGCGTGTCCGATGTTGGACTTGATCGACCCCAGCAGGACCGGTGCGTCCCGGTCCTGGCCGTAGGTGGCGAGCACGGCCTGCGCCTCGATCGGGTCCCCGAGCGTGGTTCCGGTGCCGTGCGCCTCCACCACGTCCACATCGGACGGTTGCAGGCCCGAGTTGGCCAGCGCCTGGCGGATCACCCGCTGCTGCGACGGGCCGTTCGGCGCCGTCAGCCCGTTCGACGCGCCGTCGGAGTTCACCGCCGAACCCCGCACCACCGCCAGCACGCGGTGGCCGTGGCGACGGGCGTCCGACAACCGCTCCAGCGCCAGCATCCCGGCGCCTTCGGACCAGCCCGTGCCGTCGGCGGCGTCGGCGAACGCCTTGCAGCGGCCGTCCGGCGCCAAACCTCCCTGCCAGGTGAACGCGGCGAACGCGTTCGGCGTCGCCATCACCCGCACGCCACCCGCCAGGGCGAGGTCGCACTCGCCCTGGCGCAGGGACTGCGCGGCCAGGTGCAGCGCCACCAGCGACGACGAGCACGCCGTGTCCACGGTGATCGCGGGGCCCTCCATGCCCAGCAGGTAGGAGATCCGGCCCGAGAGCACGCTCGCCGAGAACGCCGTGGTGGCGTAGAGCTGGAATTCCTCGCGCGCGTGGGAGCGGGTGAGCAGGTCGCCGTAGTCCTGGTCGGTGGTCCCGGTGAACACACCGGTCCGGCTGCCCCGCAGCGCCCCCGGGTCGATGCCCGCGCGCTCCAATGCCTCCCACGAGACCTCCAGCAGCAGCCGCTGCTGCGGGTCCATCGCCAGCGCCTCGCGCGGCGAGATGCCGAAGAACCCGGCGTCGAAACCGCCGACGTCGGCGAGGAAACCGCCCTGCGAGGTGGCGCTGTCCATCCGATCCAGATCCCAGCCGCGGTCGGCGGGGAACGACCCGATCACGTCGCGGCCCTCGGCCACCACGTCCCACAGCTGCTCGGGCGAGGACACCCCACCCGGATAGCGGCATCCCATGCCCACGATCGCGATCGGGTCGTCGGACACCCCGGTGCCGACGACCGGGACCGCGACCGCATCGCCGCCGCCGAGCAGCGCTGTGCGCAGGTGCGCGACCACGGCTTTCGCGGTCGGGTGGTCGAAGACCAGCGTGGTCGGCAACGCGAGCCCGGTCGCCGCCCTGAGCCGGTTGCGGACGTCGACGGCCGTCACCGAGTCGAAGCCGAGCTCGCGGAACGCCCTGTCGACGGGCAGCTCGCCCGGGTCGGTGTAACCGAGCGCCCGCCCGGCCTCGGCCCGCACCAGGTCGAGCAGCACTCGGTCCCGCTCGGGCTCGGAGAGACCGGTGAGCCGCCGCACCAGGCCGGAGGCACCGGCGGCCTGGTGCGCGTCGGCGTCATCCTCCAGCGCCCGCCGGGCCTCCGGGATTCCCGTCAGCAGCGGGCTCGGGCGTCCGGCGGTGAAGCTCGGGGCGAACCGCTGCCAGTCGGTGTCGGTCGCGGTGAGGGTCGTCGACCCGTCGCCGACGGCGTGCTGCAGCACCAGCAGCGCCTGCTGCGGGTCCATCGGCCGCACGCCGACGCGCCGCATCAGCTCGGCGCGCTCCGGGTCGGTGGCCAGCCCGGACCCGGCCCAGGCGCCCCACGCGATCGAGGTCGCGGCCAGGCCCAGGCCGCGCCGGTGCAGCGCGAGCCCGTCCAGGTAGGCGTTGGCAGCGGCGTACGCGGACTGGCCACCGCTACCCCAGCTCGCGGCACCCGAGGAGAACAGCACGAAAGCGTCCAGGTCCAGCTCCGCGGTGAGCTCGTGCAGGTGCCGCGCGGAGGTCATCTTCGCGCGAAGGGCACCGTCGAGGTCGTTGGCTTCGAGGAGGTCGACCGGCGCGTCGCCCTCGCCGTGCGCGGCGGCGTGCACCACCGCGGTCAGCGGGCAGTCGTCCGGCACGCGCGCGAGCACGCCCGCCAGCGCGTCGCGGTCCGAGACGTCGCAGGGCTCGACGGTGACCCGGGCGCCCAGCGCCTCCAGCTCGTCGCGCAGTTGCGGGGCGCCCGGCGCTCCGAGACCCCGGCGGCTCACCAGCAGGACGTGCTCGGCTCCTCGGTCGATCACCCATCGTGCGACCTGGCCGCCCAGCGCACCGGTCCCGCCGGTGATCAGGACGGTGCCTCGCGCTCGCCACTCCCCCCGGCGCGCTGGTCGCGGGGCGCGCGACAGGCGCCGGCCGAAGGCGCTGGACGAGCGCACCGCGACCTGGTCCTCGCCGCCCGCGAACGCGGCTGCGAAGTGCTGCGCTACCGAGTCGTCCAGGTCCTCGGGCAGGTCGATCAGCCCGCCCCACCGGTCCGGCAGGTCGAGCGCGGCGACCCGGCCGAATCCCCACAGGGCCGACTGCACCGGGTGGAGCACCGGGTCGGACTCGCCGGTCGACATCGCCGCCCTGGTGACGCACCACAGCGGCGCGGTGATGCCGGCGTCACCGAGCGCCTGCACGAGCAGCAGCGTGGAGACCAGTCCGGCCGGGCTCGACGCGTGCACGGGACGGGCGGTCTCCGAGGTGCCCAGCAGCGACACCACGCCCGCCGGGTGCGGCAGCTGCGTGAGCCGGTCCGCCAGCGCGGGCCGGTCGTCGTCGCCGACGTCCAGCCGGAGCACCTCGGCGTGCGCTCCCAGCGCGGCCGACGCCCAGTCGGCTTCCGGAGAACCGGCCGAGGCGACGAGCAGCCAGGTCCCGCGTGGACCGGTCGCGGCGGGCGCCGGCACCCAGGTTTCCCGGTACCGCCAGGAATCCACCGCGGCCTGCGCGCGCGAGCGCTCGCGCCAGGAGGCCAGCGCGGGTGCCACGGCGGTGGCGGTCTCGGCGTCGAGGTCCAGCGCCGAGGCCAGGTCGCCGCCCTCGACGAGCTCCCACAGCGCGGAGTCCACCGGGTCGGCGGCCACCCCGTGTTCGATCGGGTCCTCCCAGTAGCGCTGCCGCTGGAAGGCGTAGGTGGGCAAGGAGACCCGCCGCGCGTCCGTGCCCGCGAACAGGGCCGCCCAGTCGACCCGGACCCCGCGGACGTGGGCTTGGGCGACCGAGGTCAGCAGCTGGCCCCAGCCGCCGCTCCCCCGCCGCAACGAGCCCAGGACGACGCCCTCAGCTCCCGCGTCCTCGATCGTCTGCTCGACGGGGCTGGTCAGCACGGGGTGCGCGCTGGGCTCGATGAACACGTCGTGCCCGTCGGCCAGCAGGAGTCGCGTGGTCGGCTCGAAACGCACTGTCCTGCGCAGGTTCTCGTACCAGTAGTGGGCGTCGAGACCGGCGGTGTCGAGGAGGCCGCCGGTGACTGTCGAGTAGAACGGCACGGCGGCGGAACGCGGCTGGAGGCCGGAGAGCTCGGTGAGCACGCGGTCGCGGATGGCTTCCACCTGCGCGCTGTGCGAGGCGTAGTCGACGGTGACCCGCCGGGTGCGGACGCCCTCGGCCTCGCACTCGGCGGCCAACTCGTCCAGCGCCGCGTCCTCACCGGCGACGACCGCCGAGTGCGACGCGTTGACCACGGCCACCGACAGCCGCTCGCCCCACCGGTCGAGCCGGCTGCTCAGCTCGGCTTCGGGCAGCGCGACCGAGAGCATCCCGCCGCGCCCCGACAAGGAGTCGGCGACGGCGAGGCTGCGGAGGGCGACCACGCGGGCGCCGTCGGCGAGGCTCAGCGCACCGGACACCACCGCGGCCGCGATCTCGCCCTGCGAATGTCCCACCACCGCAGCGGGTTCCACGCCCAGCGAGCGCCACAGGTGCGCGAGCGAAACCATCGTCGCCCACAGCACCGGCTGCACCACGTCGACGCGGTCCAGCGAGGGCGCGCCATCGGCTTCCCGGAGCACGTCGTGCAGCGACCAGTCGACGAACGGCTCCAGCGCCGCGGCGCACTCGTCGATCCGCTCGTCGAACGCCGCCGACCGTCCCAGCAACTCGCGGCCCATGCCGGCCCACTGGGAGCCCTGCCCGGGGAAGACGAAGGCGGTCTTGCCGACGGGTGCGGTGACGCCCTGGACGACGCGGTCGTCCGGGCGCTCGGCGATCAGCGAGTCCAGCGCGGCGCGCAGCGCGGCGCGGTCGGTCCCGAGCACGACGGCCCGGTTCTCGAAGGACGTCCGCGAGGTCACCAGCGAATACCCGACGTCCACCGGTTCGGCCTCCGGCACCTCGGCGTCGCGGAGCCGCGCGGCCTGCGCGAGCAGCGCCTGGTGCGATCGCGCCGACAGCACCCACGGCACCACCGCGGTGGGCTCGTCCCTCACCTCGGCCGGAGGGTCGGCGCGCGGGGCCTGTTCGAGGATGATGTGCGCGTTGGTGCCGCTGATGCCGAACGACGACACCCCGGCCCGGTGCGAGCGGTCCGCGTCCGGCCACGGCGTCGGCTCGGTCAGCAGCCGGACCCCGCCGGTGGACCAGTCGACCTGGCTGCTCGGCTCGTCGGCGTGCAGCGTCCTGGGCAGCAGGCCGTGGCGCAGCGCGAGCACCATCTTGATGACCCCACCCACGCCCGCGGCGGCCTGCGCGTGCCCGATGTTGGACTTCAGCGCGCCCAGCAGCAGCGGCTGCTTGCGGTCCTCGCCGTAGGTCGCCATCAGCGCTTGGGCCTCGATCGGGTCGCCCAGCGGGGTTCCGGTGCCGTGCGCCTCCACTGCGTCCACATCGGACGGACGCAGTCCCGCGGTGGCGATGGCCTGGCGGATCACCCGCTGCTGCGCGGGACCGTTCGGGGCGGTCAACCCGTTCGACGCGCCGTCGGAGTTGACCGCCGAGCCCCGCACCACCGCGAGCACCTCGCGGCCGTTGCGGCGGGCGTCGGAGAGGCGTTCCAGCGCGAGGACGCCCGCGCCTTCCGACCAGCCCATCCCGTCGGCGGAATCGGAGAACGGCTTGCACCGGCCATCCGGTGCCAGGCCGCGCAGCCGCCCGAAGATGGTGAAGGGCTCCGGCGTGGACATCACCGTCACACCGCCGGCGAGGGCGAGATCGCACTCGCCGGAGCGCAGCGACTGCACGGCCAGGTGCAGCGCCACCAGCGACGACGAGCACGCCGTGTCCACCGACAGCGCAGGGCCTTCCAGCCCGAGGGTGTAGGCGACCCGGCCGGAGACCAGGCTGCCACCGCTGGTGCTCGCCGAGTCCGTACCGCGCGCGTAGTCGTGGTACATCACCCCGGCGAACACCCCGGTCCGGCTGCCCTTCAGCGAGCGCGGGTCGATCCCCGCGCGCTCGACGGCTTCCCACGCGACTTCGAGCATCACCCGCTGCTGCGGGTCGGTCTGGGTCGCCTCGGCCGGGGAGATGCCGAAGAATCCGGGGTCGAACCGCGTCGCGTCGTCGATGAAACCGCCGGTGGAGACGTAGGTGCGGCCGATCTTGCCCGGTTCCGGGTCGAAGATGCGCTCCACGTCCCACCCGCGGTCGGTGGGTAGGTCGGTCGTGGCGTCGCCGCCGTCGAGCAGCAGCTGCCACAGCTCCTCGGGGCTGTTCGCCCCTCCCGGGTAGCGGCAGCTCAGCGACACGACCGCGATCGGATCGTCGACGCCGTGGCGGGCGGTGACCACCTCGTCGCGAACGACCCCGCTCAGGTCGTCGTCCAGGTGCTCCACGACGGCCAGCGGCGTGGGGTGGTCGAAGACGAGCGTGGCGGGCAGGTGCAGCCCGGTGGCCGCGGCGAGCCGGTTGCGGAACTCCACGGCGCTCAGCGAGTCGAAACCGAGCTCCTGGAAGGCGCGTTCGGGTTCGACCGCAGCCGAGGAGGCGTGCCCGAGCACCGACGCCGCGGTGGAGCGGACCAGGTCGAGGAACGCGGTTCGCCGGTCCGCGCCGGACAGGCCCGCGAACGCCCCGGCGAGCGAGGAGGTCCGGGCGGCCTGGCGCGCCGGTGCGCGCACGAGACCGCGCAGCAGCGCGGGGATCTCGCCGCCGCGCGACCGCAGCGCACCGGTGGCCAGGCGCAGCGGGACGAGCTGCGCGGAATCGGATGCCAGCGCGGCGTCGAACAGGGCGAGCCCGTCCTCGCCCGACAGCGGCAGGTAGCCCTGCTCGCGCATCCGGTCCCAGTCGCTCTGCGCGAGCCCGGTGCTGAGCCCGTCGCCGATGTCGAGCACGCCGTAGTCCAGCGACGTCGCGGGCAGGCCGTGGCGGCGGCGGTGCGCGGCGAGGGCGTCCAGGAAGACGTTGGCCGCCGCGTAGTTCGCCTGCCCGGCGCTGAGCACCAGGCCGCCTGCCGAGGAGATCAGCACGAACATCGCCAGGTCGGCCTCGGCCGTCAGCTCGTGCAGGTGCCACGCCGCGTCGGCCTTCGGGCGGAACACGCTGTCGAGCCGGTGCGGGTTCATCGACTCGATCACGCCGTTGTCGCTGACGCCGGCCGCGTGGACGACGCCGACGAGCGGGTGCTCGGCGGGAACGTCCTCCAGCAACCGGGCGAGGGCGTCGCGGTCGGCGACGTCGCAGGCGGCGAAGGTGACCGAGGCTCCTCGCTCGGCGAGTTCGGCGCGCAGCCGCTCCGCCCCGGGCGCGTCCGCGCCTCGGCGGCTGGTCAGCAGTAGGTGGCGCACGTCGTGCGCGTGGACCAGGTGCCGGGCCAGCAGAGCCCCGAACCCACCGGTGCCGCCGGTGACGAGCACGGTGCCCTCGCGCAGCTCCGGTGCGGTCGCCGCGGTCGAGGTGCCGGTCAGGCGCGGGACCCGCAGTTCGCCGTCGCGCACCGCCGCTTCCGGCTCACCGACCGCGACCGCGGCGCCGACGTGGGCGAGGTCGTCGACGTCGAGGAGCTGGAACCGCCCGGGGTTCTCGGCCTCAGCGGCCCGGACGAGGCCCCACACCGGGGCTTGACCTAGGTCGATGGCGTTCTCGTCGGCGACCGCTCCCCTGGTCACCACGACCAGGCGGGACCGGCTGAAGCGCTCGTCGGCGAGCCACCGCTGCACGGTCTCCAGCACGGACCCGCAGACGTCGCGGGCGCCGTCGAGCACCTGTCCGGAGGTGCTCGGGCAGACCAGGGCGACGATGTCCGGCACGTCCTCGCCGAATTCGGGCAGATCGGCGAGAACCGGTGCGTCGAGGTCCTCGCTGCCGATCACCGACCAGTTCAGCGGCCCGGGTGCGGGAAGCGGCCGGGAGGTCCATTCCAGCCCGAACAGCGAGTCCGAAACCCGCTGCGAGCCGAGCTGTTCCGCCGTCACCTCGCGGCCGACGAGGTTGTCCACCGCCAGCACCGGACGGCCCAGCTCGTCGGCCAGCTGCAGCGAGACGCTGCCGGGCCCCTCCAGCACCATCCGCACGCGGACGGCGGAGGCCCCGGTCGCGTGCAGCGACAAGCCGTTCCACACGAACGGCAAGGACACGCCTTCGTCGGCGCCCCGGCCGATCAGCGAGACGTGCAGGGCGGCATCGAGCAGGGCGGGGTGGACGCCGTAGTCCGATGCCGCAGCGACATCGGCGTCGTCGAGCCGCACCTCGGCGAACAGCTCGTCGCCTCGGCGCCACGCCGAGCGCAGGCCCTGGAAGGCCGGGCCGTAGGCGTAGCCGGCGTCGGCGAGCACCTCGTAGGCCGCGTCGAGCTCGATCGGATCCACCTGCGGCGGAGGCCATTCGGCGAAGTCGAAGTCGGGTACCGCACCGCCCAGGACCACGGATCCTTCGGCGTGCACCGTCCACGGGGACTCGCCGTCCGGGCGCGCGTGCACGGTCAGCCTGCGCCTGCCGGACTCGTCGGCGCCCGCGACGGCCACCTGGATCCAGACCGCGCCGTCCGCCGGGATCTCCAGGGGCGCGCGGAGGGTGAGCTCGTCGACGACGTCGCAGTCCACGCGCTGGGCGGCGTGCAGGGCCAGCTCCGCGAAACCGGTTCCCGGCAGGAGGACCGAGCCGAGCACGACGTGATCGGCCAGCCAGGGAAGGGTTTTCGTGGACAGCGCGCCGGTGAAGGTGACTCCGTCGGAGTCGGGCTGTTCGACCACGGCACCCAGCAGCGGGTGTTCGGCGGTGTCGACGCCGTGGGCGGCCAGACCGCCGATGTCGCCACCCAGCCACGAGTGGGCCAGGTGCTCGCGGGGGTCCAGCCAGAACCGCTCGTGCTGGAAGGGGTAGGTCGGCAGGTCGATGCGGCGCGCCCCGCGGTCGCGGTGGAAGGCCGCCCAGTCCACGTCGGTGCCCGCGCAGAACAGCCCGGCCAGCCCGGTGACCGCGGTCATGCGCTCGGTCCGGTGGCGCCTGCCGAGCGGGAACGCGGCGACACCGCCGGAGTGCTCCAGCGCCTCCAGGACCATGGGCGTGAGGGCCGCGTCGGGCCCGACCTCCGCGAACCGGGACGCGCCCAGCTCGCGCATGGTCGTGACCGCGTCGGCGAAGCGCACGGTGTCGCGCACCTGCCGGACCCAGTACCCGGGGTCGGACATCTCGTCGGTGATCTGCGCCCCGGTCACCGACGACACCAGCGGAACCTGCGGGCGGTGGAACGACAGGCCGCGGATCTCGGCCTCGAAGGCCGCGAGCATCGGGTCCATCAGCGGGGAGTGGAAGGCGTGCGAGACCCGCAGCCCGCGGGTGCGCCATCCCCGCTCCTGGCAGCGCTCGGCGACCGCGCGCACGGCGTCCTCGGCGCCGGAGACGACGACCGACGCCGGGCCGTTGACGGCCGCGATGGCCACGTGCTCCGGCAGCAGCGGACGCACGTCGTGCTCCGCGGCGCCGATCGCGACCATCGCACCACCGGCCGGGAGGTCCTGCATCAACCGGCCGCGCGCGGCCACCAGGGCGCAGGCGTCGTGCAGCGACAGGACGCCTGCCACGTGGGCGGCGGCGATCTCACCGATCGAGTGCCCGGCCACCACGTCGGGACGGACGCCCCAGGACTCCAGCAGCCGGTGCAGGGACACCTCGAACGCGAACAGGCCGGCCTGCGCGAACAGGGTCTCGTCCAGCAGATCGTCCCCGGCCTCGCCGAAGATCACCTCGCGCGGTGAGCGGCCCACCAGCGGCGCGAGCAGTTCGGTGATCTCGTCGAAAGCCGCTGCGAACGCGGGAAAGGCGGCGTGCAGGTCGGCACCCATGCCGGCCCACTGCGCGCCCTGCCCGGAGAACACCGCGCCGGTCGACCCGGTGATGGCCCGGCCCGACACCACGCCCGGGGCGTCCCCGCCGCGGGCCAGCGCCTCCAGCCCGGAGGCCGGCTCCGGGAGTTCGGTGCCGAAGGCGACGGCGCGGTGCTCGAACAGCGCGCCCGAAGTCGCCAGCGAGAACCCGACGTCCACCGGGTGTTCCACCACTTCGGACAGATCGCGAGCACGATCACGCAGCGCATCAGCGGTTTTCGCCGACAGGACCCACGGGATCACCGGTGCGGGAATCCGCTCGTCGGCGACGTCCTCCTCCGCAGGCGCCAGCTCCAGGATGACGTGCGCGTTGGTGCCGCTGATGCCGAACGACGACACTCCGGCGCGGCGCGGGGCGCCGGTCTCCGGCCAGCGCACCGGTTCCCGCAGGAGCCGGACGCCACCCGCCGACCAGTCGACCCGGCTGCTGGGCTCGTCGACGTGCAGGGTCGGCGGCAGAACCCCGTGACGCAGCGCCATCACCATCTTGATGACCCCGCCCACGCCGGAGGCGGCCTGGGCGTGCCCGATGTTGGACTTCAGCGAACCCAGCCACAGCGGACGTTCGGCGGGCCGGTCGGCACCGTAGGTCCCGAGCAGCGCTTGGGCCTCGATCGGGTCGCCCAGCGACGTGCCGGTGCCGTGGCCCTCCACGGCGTCGACCTGATCTGCCGAGATCCGCGCGTTCGCCAGCGCCTGGCGGATCACCCGCCGCTGCGCCGGGCCGTTGGGCGCGGTGAGCCCGCTGGACGCGCCGTCGGAGTTGACCGCGCTCCCCCGGACCACGGCGAGCACCTGGTGGCCGTTGCGACGCGCGTCCGACAGCCGCTCGACGACGAGCACGCCGACGCCTTCTGACCAGGACGTTCCGTCAGCGGAGTCGGCGAAGGACCGGCACCGGCCGTCCGCCGACAGGCCCCGCTGCTTGCTGAACTCGATGAACGCCTCGGGCGTCGCCATCACCGTGACACCACCGGCCAGCGCCAGCTCGCACTCCCCCGAGCGCAGCGACCGCACCGCCGCATGCAGCGACACCAGCGACGACGAGCACGCGGTGTCCACCGTGACGGCCGGACCTTCGAACCCGTAGACGTAGGAGAGCCGGCCGGAGGCGACCGAGCCGGAGTTCGCGTTGGCCGGGTAGTCGTGGTACATCATCCCGACGAACACGCCGGTCCGGCTGCCGCGCAGCGCGGCGGGGTCGAGGCCCGCGCGCTCGAAGGCCTCCCAGGAGGTTTCCAGCAGCAGGTGCTGCTGCGGGTCCATCGTGGCGGCTTCGTTCGGGCTGATCCCGAAGAAACCGGGGTCGAAATCCCCTGCCTCGTGCAGGAAACCGCCCTGGCGGCTGTAGGTGGTGCGGGGTTCGACGCCGGTGGGGTCGTGGAGCCGTTCGACGTCCCATCCCCGGTTGGTGGGGAAGTCGGTGATGGCGTCGACCCCGTTCTCCACCAACCGCCACAGGTCCTCCGGGCTCGTCACGCCACCCGGGTAGCGGCAGGCCATGCCCACGATCGCGATCGGCTCGGAGGCTGCGGCGACGAGCTCGCGGTTCTGGGCTCTGAGCTGCTCGTTCTCCTTCAGCGAGGCCCGCAGCGCTCCGATGAGCTTGTCCTTGGACTCAGCCATGTGTCAGCCTCACGCTTCCCGTGCGGCGTCGTCGGATGCCGAGGCACCTTCGAACGCCATCGTGATCAGGTCTTCCGCGTCCATCTCGTCGATGTCCTCGACGTCGTCGGCCGCGCTGGGCTCGGACGGGGCGCGCACCCCGCCGAGTTCGAGCAGGGCGTCGAGCAGGCCCGCGTCGCGGAGCCGGTGCAGCGGGACGCTCCGCAGCACCTCGCGGATGCGCTGCTCGCTCAGGGCCGAGGCGTCCTCGTCCACCGGGGCGAGCTCGGCGCTGAGGTGTTCGGCCAGCACGGTGACGCTCGGGTGGTCGAAGACCAGCGTGGCGGGCAAGCGCAGCCCGGTCGCCTCACCCAGAGCGTTCCGGAATTCCACGGCCGTCAGCGAATCGAACCCCAGATCGGTGAACCCCGCACCAACGTCAACCGATTCGGCGTCGGGGTGCCCGAGAACCGTTGCGGCGTAGGTCTGGACGAGTTCGACGAGCACCGCCGCGCGCTCGGAGTCGGAGGCGGCGCGCAGCCGTTCGGCCAGCACCGGTCCAGCGCTGGTCGTCGCTCGCCTGGTTCGGTTCGGCCTGACCAGGTCGGCGAAGATGCGGGGCACGTCGGCCGTCGAGGCCCGCAGCGCCGCGGCTTCCAGCCGCAGCGGCACGAGTGCGGCTTCGGAGCGCGCCCCGGCCGCGTCGAACAGCCGCACGCCCTGCTCGACCGGTAGCGAACCGACGCCGTTGCGCGCGGTCCGCTGCCGCGCGGCGGAATCCAGCTCGGCTGCCATGCCGGGCGCGCCGGTGTCCTCCCACAAGCCCCAGGCCAGCGACTGCCCGGCCAGCCCGCGGGATCGCCGGTGCTGGACGAGCGCGTCCAGGAAGGCGTTGGCGGCCGCGTAGTTGCCCTGTCCCGGTCCGCCGATCACCCCCGCTGCGGAGGAGAACACCACGAACGCGCCGAGCGGCATGTCGCGGGTGAGCTCGTGCAGGTGGAGGGCGGCGTCGACCTTCGGGCGCAGGACCGCCCCGACCTGCTCGTCGGTCAGGGTCTCGATCACGCCGTCGTCGATCGCGCCCGCCAGGTGCACCACGCCGGTCAGCGGGTGCTGCGCAGGCACTCCGGCCAGCACGGTGGCCAGCGAGTCGCGATCGGCGACGTCGCAGGCGGCGAAGGTGACCTCAGCGCCCAAGCCCACCAGCTCGGCGCGCAGCTCCTGCGCGCCGGGCGCGGTCTCGCCGCGACGGCTCGCGAGCACGAGGTGGCGGACGCCGTGCTCGGCGACGAGGTGGCGGCTGAACAGCCTCCCGAGCATCCCGCCTGCACCGGTGATCAGCACCGTGCCGTCAGGTGCGAAGGTCGAGGCGGGCGGTCCCGCACCGGTGTCGGCGCGGCGGAGCCGTGCCCCGGAGAACCGCGTGCCGCGCACCAGCACCTGCGGCTCCCCGGTCGCCAGGACGCTCGCGGCGTCGAGCTCTCCGTCGACGTCGGCCAGCACGACCCGGCCGGGGTGCTCCGCCTGCGCGGAGCGCACCAGCCCCCACACGGCCGCACCGGCGAGGTCGGTGACGTCCTCCCCGGTGTCCCCGACCGCGGACCGCGTCACGACGAGCAGCGTCGCGTCGGTGTCGCGGGCCAGGAATTCCCGGAGCCGGGCCAGCACCCGCAGGACCTCGGTCCGCACGGCGATCTCGTCGGCGCCGGGGGTCGTGGGCAGGACCTCGACCTCCCGCTCGCCCGGCTCACCCGGTGACACCGGCACCCACCGCAGTTCGTGGAGGTCGTCGGCTCCGGCGAGCTGCTGCGCCGAGACGGGCCGGGTGACCAGCGAGTCGACGGTGGCGACAGGCGCACCCGTGGCGTCGGCCAGCGCCAGCGCGACGGTCCCGTCGGCGCCGGGCGTCAGCCGCACCCGCAGCTCCTCGGCGCCGGGGGCGTGCACGGTGATGCCCTGCCAGGAGAACGGCAGTACCGCTCCGGTGGGTTCGGCGGCGCGCAGCGCGGAGTCCAGCAGCGCCGGGTGCAGGCCGAAACCGCTCGGCCCGCCTGCTGGCAGCCGCACCTCGGCGAACACGTCGTCGCCGCGTTGCCAAGCAGTGTGCAGGCCCTGGAACGCCGGGCCGAAGTCGAAGCCCGCGTCGGCGAACCGCGCGTACCGCTCCTCGACGTCGACGGGCTCCGCGCCCTGCGGCGGCCATTCGGCGAAAGCTTCCGCGTCCCAGTCGCTTCCCCGCTCCGCGAGCACTCCGCCGGCGTGCTCGGTCCACTCGCCCACCCCTGCCGGGCGGCCGTGGATCGCCAGGGTGCGGCGGCCCGATTCGTCCGGCGAGCCGACCCGCACCTGCAGGTCCACCGCGCCCTGCTCCGGCAGCACGAGCGGTGCCGCGAGGGTGAGCTCCTCGACCTGGGCGCATCCGAGCTCGTCACCGGCGCGCGCGGCCAGTTCCAGGAACGCCGTGCCCGGCAGCAGCACTCGGCCCAGGACGACGTGGTCGCTCAGCCACGGGTGACGTTCGATCGACACCCTGCCGCTGAACAGCTGCTCCCCGGATCCGGCCAGCTGGGCGCCGGCGCCGAGCAGCGGGTGCTCGACCTCGGCCAGCCCGAGGCTCGCCGCATCACCGCGGCGCTGTGACCCGGTTGCCCAGAACCGCTGGTGCTGGAACGGGTAGGTCGGCAGGTCGACCCGGCGCGTTCCGGTCCCCGCGTACCAGGCGCTCCACCGCACGTCGGTTCCGATCACGTGCAGCTCGGCCAGCGCGCGGAGCAAGCACGCCTGGGCGTCGTCGTCCTTGCGCTGCACCGGCACGATCACCGCTGCCCCGGGCGCGGATTCGGCGACCAGCGCGGAGAGCACCCCGTCCGGGCCGAGTTCCAGGAACGCGCTCGTCCCGGACTCGGCGAGCTCGGTGACCGCGTCGGCGAACCGCACGGTCTCCCGCACGTGCCGCACCCAGCGCTCCGGCGAAGTCACGTCCCCGGTGGCGGCGAGAGGGATCTGCGGTTCGTGGAACGTCAGACCTGCGACCACGGCGCGGAATTCGTCCAGCATGGGATCCATCAGCGGCGAGTGGAAGGCGTGCGAGACCGTCAGCCGGGTGGACTTCCACCGCGCGGCCACCTCCAGCACCGGGGCTTCCTCCCCCGCCAGCACCACCGCTGCCGGGCCGTTGACCGCGGCGATCGAGACCCCGTCGACCAAGTGCGGCAGCACCTCGTCCTCACCGGCCTGCACCGCGACCATCGCACCGCCCTGCGGGAGGGCCTGCATCAGGCTCGACCTGGCGTTGACCAGCGCGCAGGCGTCGGCCAGCGAGAGCACCCCGGCGACGTGCGCCGCCGCGATCTCGCCGATCGAGTGCCCCGCGAGGCGGTCCGGGCGCACGCCGAGCGATTCCACGAGCCGGAACAGCGCGACTTCGAGCGCGAACAGCGCGGGCTGGGCGTAGCCGGTGCGGTTGAGCACCTCGACGTCGTCGCCCCACATGACCTTGCGCACGGCGGGGTCCAGCTGCGCCAGCACCGCGTCCAGGGCCTCGGCGAACACCGGGAACCGGTCGTAGAGCTCCCGTCCCATGCCGAGCCGCTGCGCGCCCTGACCGGAGAACAGCACCGCCAGGGAGTGCTCGCCGGCGATTCCCCGGGTCAGCTCGACGGGAATTCCGCCGTCGTCGGCGACCAGCACGGCGCGGTGCGCGAGGTCCGACCGCGAGGTCAGGGAGAGCCCGATGTCCGCAGCGGACCGCTCGACGCGCTTCAGTCGTGCGATCTGCTCGTCCAGCGCGGTGTCCGCCTTCGCCGACACCGGCCACGGCACCACCCCGGTCGGCGGTGGCGGGGTGTCATCGGGGGCCGCGTCGATCGCGGGCTGCTCGATGATCACATGCGCGTTGGTGCCGCTGACCCCGAAGGAGGAGATCCCCGCCCGGCGAGAACGACCCGCCTCGGGCCACTCCGCGGGAGACGTGACCAGCTCGACGGCGCCGGCGTCCCAGTCCACGTGCGAGGAGCGGGTCTCGGCGTGCAAGGTCCGGGGCACCACGCCGTGCTGCATCGCGAGCACCATCTTGATCACACCGGCTACGCCCGAAGCCGCTTGCGCGTGGCCGATGTTGGACTTGATGGTGCCCAGCAGCAGAGGCCGGTCGCGGTCGCGGCCGTAGGTCGCCAGCAGCGCCTGGGCCTCGATCGGGTCGCCAAGCGTGGTGCCGGTCCCGTGCGCCTCGACCACGTCGACGTCCGATGTGGAAAGTCCGGAGCTCGCCAGGGCCTGGCGGATCACCCGCTGCTGGGACGGGCCGTTGGGAGCGGTCAGGCCGTTCGAGGCGCCGTCGGAGTTCACCGCGCTGCCGCGCAGCACGGCCAGCACCGGGTGCCCTTGGCGCTGGGCGTCCGAGAGTCGTTCCAGCACGAGCAGCCCCGCGCCTTCCGACCAGCCGACGCCGTCGGCCGACTCGGCGAACGACTTGCACCGGCCGTCGGGCGACAGCCCGCGCTGGCGGGAGAACTCCAGGAAGGTGCGCGGGGTGGACATCACCGTGACCCCGCCCGCCAGCGCCAGCGAGCACTCGCCCTGCCGGAGCGCCTGCGCGGCCAGGTGCATCGCCACCAGCGAGGACGAGCACGCCGTGTCCACGGTGACCGCTGGACCCTCGAATCCGAAGGCGTAGGACAACCGGCCCGACACCACGCTGGGAGAGCTGCCGAGGTTCTGATAGCCCTCGAACGCGGGGCCGGTGAGCAGGTCGCCGTAGTCGTTGTACATCACGCCCGCGAACACGCCGGTCTGACTGCCGCGCAACGCGTTCGGGTCGACCCCGGAGCGTTCCAGCGATTCCCAGGCCAGTTCCAGCAGCAGGCGCTGCTGAGCATCGGTGGCCATCGCCTCCCGCGGCGACATCCCGAAGAACGCCGGATCGAAATCACCCGCATCATGCAGGAAACCACCATGCCGCGCGTACGAAGTCCCAGCACTACCCGGATCCGAATCGAACAACGAATCCAGATCCCAACCACGGTCCACCGGGAACTCCGAAATCGCATCCACACCACCGGACACCAACCGCCACAAGTCCTCCGGCGACGCGACCCCACCCGGATAGCGGCACGACATCCCCACCACGACCACCGGATCATCCGCCGTGCTCGACGCTGAGGGAATCGGCTGGGAGACGGTCGCTTCGGAGCCGTAGAGCTCGTCGTGGAGATAGGCGGCCAGCGCCTTGGCGGTCGGGTGATCGAAGCTCGCCGTCGTGGGCAACCGCAGTCCCGTCGCGGCACCCAACCGGTTGCGCAGGTCGACCGCGGTCAGCGAGTCGAAACCCAGCTCCTGGAACGCCTTCGCCGTGTCGATCGCGCTCGCGTCGGCGTGCCCCAGCACCGCGGCGACCTCGCCGCGCACGAGTTCCACCAGCGCACCGGGGCGGTCCGAGGCTCCCAGCGAGTTCAACCGCGCCCGCAGCGACTCGGTCGCCGCAGAGCCCACCAGCGACCGGCGCGGCCTGGTCCGCACGAGGCCGCGCAGCAGGGGCGGCACCTCACCGGCCGACCGCAGCGCCGCCAGGTCCAGCCGGAGGGGCACCACCACGGACCTGCCGGTGGACATCGCGGCGTCGAACAGCCGCACGCCCTGCTCCCGCGCCAGCGGAGGCGTTCCCGCCTTCGCCACCCGCTCGGCGTCGACGTCCGAGGCCATGCCGAGCTGCCACGGGCCCCACGCCATCGACACCCCGGGCATCCCCAGCGAGCGCCGGTGTTCGACCAGCGCGTCCAGGAAGGCGTTGGCCGCCGCGTAGTTCCCCTGGCCGGCCGTGCCGAGGACGCCAGCTGCGGAGGAGAAGACCACGAACGCCGACAGGCCCTCGGTGAGCTCGTGCAGGTTCCAGGCCGCGTCCACCTTCGGACGCAGCACCGCGTGCACCCTCTCCGGTGTCAGCGCTTCGAGGACGCCGTCGTCGACGGCGCCGGCCACGTGCACGACCGATCGCACCTCGTGCTCGGCGAGCAGGCGCGCGACCGACGGGCGGTCCGCGACGTCGCAAGCCCGGATCGCGACGCGGGCTCCCTGGGCGGTGAGCTCGTCGACCAGCGCATCAGCACCGGGAACGTCCGCGCCCTGGCGGCTGACCAGCAGCAGCTCGCGCACCCCGTGCTCGGCGACGAGATGCCGGGCCAGCACCGCGCCCAGTTCTCCGGTACCGCCGGTGATCAGCACCGGTCCGTCGAGCGACCGGCTCTCGTCCTGCGGTGCCGCGCGGGCGAGACGGGCGGCGAGCAGTGCGCCGCCGTCGATCGCCAGCTCCGGTTCGTCGCAGGTCACGGCGCGCGCGAGCAGGTCGTGCCCGACGGGCTCGGTCCCGAGGTCGATCAGCCCGAACCGGCCCGGGTGCTCGGTTTGCGCCGACCGGACCAGGCCTCGCACCGCCGCGGCCGCCGGGTCGGCGCCCGACACGGCTCCGCGCGTCACGAACATCAGCCTGGAATCGGTGAACCGCTCGGCGGCCAGCCAGTCCTGCAGCACCGACAGCGCTCGCTCGGTGAGGGCGTGGGTGGAGGCGACCACGTCGCCGGGATCACCGGCGATCGGGACCAGGACCACACCCGCATCGCAGGAGCCCAGGTCGGTTCCGGATCCCGCTTCGAGCCCTGCGCCGCGCAGCGCGTCGGCGACCTCGTGGACGTCCTCGCCCAGGACGGTCACCCGCCCTGCCGGGGTGTCCGCCGCGTCGGGCACCGCGGTCCACTCGACGCCGAACAGCGCGTCGTCCAGGCGCACCGCGGCACCGGCCTGCGCCGGAACCGGGCGGGTGCGCAGGGAATCGATCGTGGCCACCGGCAGTCCGGTGGTGTCGGCGACGGTGAGGACGAGCTCACCGTCGGCTCCGGGCGCGACGCGCACCCGGACCTCCGAGGCGCCGGTGGCGTGCAAGGCCACGCCCTGCCAGGAGAACGGCAGCCCGGCCCGCTCGATCACCTCGTGATCGGCGACGCCGGAGGCGTGCAGGCACGCGTCCAGCAGCGCGGGGTGCAGGCCGAACCCGCTGCCGTCCGCTCCGTCCGGGAGCGCGACCTCGGCGAAGACCTCCACTCCTCGCTGCCACACCGCGCGCAGACCCCGGAACACCGGGCCGTAGTCGAAACCGGCTTCGGCGAACCGCTCGTAGCCGGCCTCCACGTCGGCGGGCAGCGCACCCACCGGTGGCCAGGCCGCCAGGTCGGCGGGCACGTCCTCGCCCCGCACGCCGAGGAGACCGGCGGCGTGCTCGACCCACGGCAGGTCCGACTCGCCCTCGGGGCGGGACAGAACCGCGACCGGGCGCCTGCCGAACTCGTCCGCAGCGCCGACCGACACCTGCAGCTGCACCGCGCCGCGCTCGGGGATCACCAGCGGAGCGGCGAGCGTCAGCTCCTGGACCTGATCGCAGCTCACCTCGTCGGCGGCGCGCATCGCCAGTTCGAGGAACGCGGTTCCGGGCAGCAGCACTCGACCGGCCACGGCGTGGTCGCCGAGCCACGGGTGCTCCTCCAGCGACAACCGGCCGGTGAACAGGAATCCGTCGGATCCGGCCAGTTCGACGCCCGCACCCAGCAGGGGGTGCTCCACCTCGCCCAGACCCGCGGCGCGCACGTCGGCTCGCCCGGGCGAGAGCCGGGCCCAGTAGCGGCGCCGCTGGAACGGGTAGGTGGGCAGATCGACCGGCCGCGCCCGGGTGTCCGCGAAGAACGGCGCCCAGTCCACGTCCGCACCGGCCACGTGCAGACCGGCCAGCGCCGAGAGCACGGCGACCGCGTCACCCCGGTCCTTGCGCAGCGCGGGGATCAGAACGGCGTCCGGGGAGATGGTTTCGGCGGCCATCGCGGTCAGGACGCCGTCGGGTCCCAGTTCGAGGAACGCGTTCACCCCGGCGTCGGTGAGGCGAGCTACCGCATCGCCGAACCGGACCGCGTCACGCACGTGCCGGACCCAGTGCTCCGGCGAGGTCACGTCACCGCCGGCGGCGATCGGGATGTTGGGTGCGTGGAAGGAGATTCCGCCGATCGCAGCGCGGAACTCGTCGAGCATCGGGTCCATCAGCGGCGAGTGGAAGGCGTGCGAGACCGTCAGCCGGGTGGACTTCCACCGCCCGGCCACCTCCAGCACCGGGGCTTCTTCCCCCGCCAGCACCACCGAGTTCGGGCCGTTCACCGCGGCGATCGACACCCCCTCGGCCAGGTACGGCACGACCTCGTCCTCACCGGCCTGCACCGCGACCATCGCACCGCCCGCGGGCAGCGCCTGCATCAGCCGAGCCCGCGCGCTGATCAACGTGCACGCGTCCTCCAACGAGAACACCCCGGCCACGTGCGCAGCCGCGATCTCCCCGATCGAATGCCCCGCGACGTGATCCGCACGCACACCGAAGGACTCCACCAACCGGAACAGCGCCACCTCGACGGCGAACAACGCGGGCTGCGCGATGCCGGTCTCGTTGAGCGCTTCGGCGTTCGGCCCCCACATCACGTCGCGCACCGCGGGGTCCAGCTGCGCCAGCACCGCGTCCAGGGCATTGGCGAACACCGGGAACCGGTCGTAGAGCTCCCGACCCATCCCCAACCGCTGCGAACCCTGCCCCGCGAACAGCACACCCAGCGACCGCTCCCCGGCCACACCGCGCACCGCCTCGATCACCGAGTCGCGGGAGACGAGCAGCACCGCGCGGTGCTCGAAGACCGACCGGCAGGTGGCCAACGAGAACCCGACGTCGACGCTGACGCCGTCCGACCCGCGCAGCCGGTCGATCTGCTCGTCCAGCGCGGCTTCGGACTTCGCCGACACCACCCACGGCACGACTGCGGGCGACACCCACGCCGAGGGCGAGGGCACCTCCACCACCGCCGGGTGTTCCAGGATCACGTGCGCGTTGGTCCCGCTGACGCCGAACGAGGACACCCCGGCGTGCCGGGGACGTCCCGTCTCGGGCCACGCCACGGGTGCGGTGAGCAGTTCAACGCCGCCCGACCAGTCGACGTGCGAGGACGGCGCGTTGACGTGCAGCGTCCGGGGCAGCACGCCGCGGCGCATCGCCATCACCATCTTGATGACGCCGGCGACCCCGGCCGCCGCCTGCGTGTGGCCCAGGTTGGACTTGACCGACCCGAGCAGCAGCGGGTGTTCCCGATCGCCGCCGTAGGTCGCGATCAGCGCGTCGGCCTCGATGGGATCACCGAGGGCCGTGCCGGTGCCGTGTGCTTCGACAGCATCCACTTCGGACGGTTCGAGCTTCGCCGAGCGCAGTGCTTCTCGGATGACGCGCTGCTGGGAGGGCCCGTTCGGCGCGGTCAGCCCGTTGGACGCCCCGTCGGAGTTCACCGCCGAACCCCGCACCACCGCCAGCACCCGGTGCCCGTTGCGCTGGGCCTCCGACAACCGCTCCAGGACCAGCACGCCGACGCCCTCGGACCAGCCCGTGCCGTCGGCCGAGTCCGAGAACGCCTTGCAGCGGCCGTCCGCGGCGAGGCCGCGCTGCCGGGTGAACTCGAAGAAGGCGTGCGGGGTGGCCATGACGGTGGCCCCGCCCGCCAGTGCCAGCGAGCACTCGCCCTGCCGCAGCGACTGCGCGGCGAGGTGCATCGCCACCAGCGACGACGAGCACGCCGTGTCCAGCGTCATCGACGGGCCCTCGAACCCGAGCGCGTAGGACACGCGACCGGACAGGACGCTGGCGATGTGCCCGGTGGCCGCGTGCCCCTCGGGGACCTCAGGGCCCGTGCCGAGGAGGGTGGCGTAGTCCTGGCCGTTGGTGCCGATGAAGGCGCCGGTCCTGCTGCCCCGCAACCGGGCGGGGTCGATGTTCGCCCGCTCCAAGGATTCCCAGGCCGTCTCCAGCACGAGGCGCTGCTGCGGGTCCATCCCCGCCGCCTCTCGCGGCGAGATCCCGAAGAAGTCGGCGTCGAAATCCGCTGCGGAGTCGAGGAATCCGCCTTCGGTGGCGAGGCTGGAGCCGGCCAGCGCCGACCGGTCCCACCCGCGGTCGTCCGGGAACGGGGAGATCGCGTCCACGCCGTCGCGGACCAGTTCCCAGAGCCCCTCGGGCGAGGTCACACCTCCCGGGAAGCGGCAGGCCATGCCGACGATCGCGATGGCCTCGCTGTTCCTGAGCTCCAGCTCGGACACGCGTTCGCGGGCGCGGCGGAGATCGACGGTGGTTCGCCGCAGGTATTCGACAACTCTGTCCTGCTGATCTTCCGGCACCGGTCCACCTTCATGTCACGTGTCGAGCTGGTCTCAACGTCAGGAGAGGTCGAGCAGCCCGTTGTCGATGGTGTTGAGCAGTTCGTCCACGGGCATCGCCTTGATGTCGTCCTCGGAGGGAAGACCACATGCGGAGGGCTGCGCCCGGTCGCGCAGCCAGGCTTGGATCTCCTCCAGCCGCTGCCGGATCGCCTCGCCGTCGACGTCCTCGGCCGAGGACCGCAGCGCCTCCTCGAAGCGGTCGAGCTCGGTCAGAGCGGAGCCGACCGGGGACGCGTCCTCGACGGTCAGGTTCGCCAGCAGGTGGCCGGCCACCGCGCGAGGCGTGGGGTGGTCGAACAGCAGCGCCGAGGACAGCGGCAGCCCGGTCGCCCGCCGCAGCCGGTCCCGCATCTCCACACTGGTCAGCGAATCGAAACCCACGTCGCGGAAGGCGTTGTCGACCCCGATCGCGGTGAGGTTCGCGTGTCCGAGCACGGCGGCGGCCTCGGCCCGCACCAGGTCCAGGACCGCTCGGTCCCGATCCGCGGGCGCCATCCCCGAGAGGCGCTGCGCCAGAGCGTCTTCCGGGTGATCGACGCGTTCCGCGTCGACGGCCCGGCGTGCGGCACCGATGCCCGACAGCAGCGGGCTCGGCCGCGCGGCGGTGAAGCCCGGGGCGAAGGTCTCCCAGTCCAAGTCGGCCACGACCACCGCGGCACGCTCGTCGGCGACCGAGCGCCACAGGGCGGCGATGGCCTGCTCGGGCTCCATCGGCAGCACGCCGCGCCGCCGCAACCGCTCGGCGATCGTCGCGTCGGCGGCGACGCCCGCCCCGGCCCAGGCGCCCCAGGCCACGGAGGTGGCGGGCAGGCCCGCGCTGCGGCGCTGCCGGGCCAGAGCGTCGAGCACCGCGTTGGCGGCGGCGTAGTTGGCCTGCCCCGCGTTGCCGACCGCGCCCGCCAGGGAGGAGAAGAGCACGAAGAAGTCCAGGTCCCGTTCGCGCGTGAGCTCGTCGAGCAGCAGCGCCGAGTCCACTTTGGACTGGTAGACGTCGTCGAACCGCTCGGGCGTCAGTTGTTCCAGCACGCCGTCGTCGACGACACCGGCAGCGTGCACCACCCCGGACAGGTCGTCGATGCCCGCGACGACCGCGGCGAGGGCGTCCCGGTCGGCGACGTCGCAGGCCTCGATCCGCACCCGGGCACCGTGCCCGGTCAGGGCATCCCGCAGTTCGGCGGCGCCCGGCGCCCGCGGGCCGCTCCTGCTGAGCAGGACCAGCTCCTCGGCGCCGCGCTCGGCGAGGTCGCGGGCCAGGTGCCCGCCCAGCGAACCGGTTCCGCCGGTGATCAGCACCGTGCCCGTCGGCGCCTTCGGGTCGGCGTGCGGCAGCGCGGCGGGGGCGAGCCTGCGGGCGAACGCGCCCCAGGTCCGGATCGCCACCTGATCTTCGGTCTCGGACGCGAGGACGCCGGTGAAGCGCTGCGCGCTGCGGGTGTCGAGCACGTCGGGCAGGTCGACCAGGCCGCCCCAGCGGTCCGGGAGTTCGAGCGCGGCGACCCTGCCGAGACCCCAGACGCCGGCGTAGGAGGAGTCCCGCACCTCGTCCCCGGCACCGACCGACACCGCTCCGCGCGTCACCGCCCACACCCGGGCGTCGACGTCCGCATCACCCAGCGCCTGCAGCAGCGCGGTGCACTCGATCTCGTCGAGCAGCGACACCACGCCGTCGGGCACGGGCAGGTCGGCCAGGCGCTTGGCCAGTTCCTCGCGCCGCGCGCCGGGACCGATCTCGACGCGCACCGCAGCCGCGCCGAGGGCATCCACGACGGAGGTGGCCCACGGGTCGGCCGCGAGTTCGTCGGGCATCGCGATCCACCAGGTCTGTCCCCCCGGCGCCGAGGGCAGCGCCGACAGCGGGGTCCAGTTCTCCTCGTAGCACCAGGAATCCGTCACTCCGGAGACCAGCTGCTCGGGCCAGTACCGCTTCCGCTGGAAGGGGTAGGTGGGCAGGTCCACCCGCTGCGCGCCGGTACCGCTGAACAACGAGGACCAGTCGACGTCGGCGCCGGACACGTGCAGCCGGGCCAGCGCCTCGATCAGCGCGGGTTCGGAGTCACGGTCCTTGCGCTGCGCGGGAACCAGAACCGCGTCCTCCGGTGCGGAATCCGCAGCCATCGCGGTCAGAACGCCGTCCGGACCCAGTTCGAGGAACGTGTTCACACCCCGTTCCGCCATCGACTGCACGTGGTCGGCGAACCGCACCGAGTTGCGCACGTGCTGGACCCAGAACTCCGGCGACGTCACGTCTCCGTCGGCCACGATCGCGACAGCGGGTGCCCGCAGGGACAACCCGCTGATCGCCGCGCGGAAGTCGTCCAGCATCGGGTCCATCAACGACGAGTGAAACGCATGGCTGACCAGCAGACGCCTAGACTTCCACGGCTCGGCGACGGAGAGGACCGCGGACTCGTCACCGGCCAGCACCACCGACGAGGGCCCGTTCACCGCGGCGACCGACACCCCGTCGGTCAGGTGCGGCAGCACCTCCGCCTCATTGGCCTGCACCGCCACCATCACGCCACCGGAAGGCAGTGCCTGCATGAGGCGCGCCCGGGCGCTGATCAACGTGCAGGCGTCCTCCAGCGAGAACACCCCTGCCACGTGCGCGGCCGCGATCTCGCCGATCGAATGCCCGGCCAGGAAATCCGGTGTCACGCCGAACGATTCGACCAACCGGAACAACGCCACCTCGAAGGCGAACAACGCGGGCTGCGCAACGCCCGTTCGGCTCAGCGCCTCCTCGTCCGCACCCCACATCACGTCTCGCACGACCGGGTCCAAGTGCTCCAGCACGGCATCCAAAGCGGTTGCGAACACCGGGAAGCGGGCGTGGAGCTCACGGCCCATCCCGAGCCGCTGCGAGCCCTGGCCCGCGAACAGCACGCCCACCGAGCGCACGACGGCGACACCGCGCGCCACCTCGTCCACGCCGCCGGACGAGGCCAGCCACACGCCGCGGTGCGCGAACACCGACCGCGACTCCACCAGCGAGAGCCCGACGTCGACCGGTGAGCGCTCGACCGCGCGCACCCGCGCGGCCTGCTCGTCCAGGGCCGACTCGGACTTGGCCGACACCACCCACGGCACCGCGGCGGGGAGCACCCGCTCCTCCACCGCAGGCGACTCGATGGTCGGCGCCTGCTCGACGATCAGGTGCGCGTTCGTCCCACCGATCCCGAAGGAGGAGACCCCGGCCCGGCGAGGGCGTCCGGTTTCCGGCCACCGCACCGGCGAGCTCACCAGCTCCACCGAACCCGATCCCCACTCCACGTGGGAGGAAGGCGCCTCCGCGTGGAGGGTTCGCGGCACCACACCGCGCCGCATCGCCATGACCACCTTGATCACCCCGGCGACTCCGGCCGCGGCCTGGGTGTGACCGAGGTTGGACTTGACCGACCCCAGCAGCAGCGGCCGTTCCCGGTCCTGGCCGTAGGTGGCCAGCAGCGCCTGCGCCTCGATCGGGTCGCCCAGCGACGTCCCCGTGCCGTGCCCCTCGACCACGTCTACGTCCGAAGTGGACAGAGCGGCGCGGGTCAGCGCCTGGCGGATCACCCGCTGCTGCGACGGGCCGTTCGGCGCGGTCAGGCCGTTGGACGCGCCATCGGAGTTCACCGCCGAACTCCGCAGCACGGCCAGCACCGGATGTCCGTTGCGCCGGGCGTCGGAGAGCCGTTCGAGCACGACCACGCCGGCACCCTCGGACCAGCCGACGCCGTCGGCGGCATCGGAGTAGGACTTGCACCGGCCGTCGGCGGACAACCCGCCCTGCTTGGTGAACTCGACGAAGGTCGACGGCGTGGACATGATCGTCGCGCCACCGGCCAGCGCCAGCGAGCACTCGCCCTGCCGCAGCGACTGGGCCGCCAGGTGCATCCCCACCAGCGACGACGAGCACGCCGTGTCCACCGTGACCGCAGGCCCCTCGAACCCGAAGGCGTAGGCGACCCGGCCGGAGGCGACGCTGCCCGCGGTACCGGTTGTCCAGTACCCCTCGGTGCCCTCCGGCGCGTCGACGAGCCCGGTGCCGTAGTCGTGGTACATCACGCCGGTGAACACGCCCGCGTCGCGACCGCGCAGCGACACCGGGTCGATTCCCGACCGCTCCAACGCTTCCCAGGAGACCTCCAGCAGCAGGCGCTGCTGCGGATCCATCGCCAACGCCTCGCGCGGCGAGATGCCGAAGAACGCCGCGTCGAAATCGGCTGCGTCGTGCAGGAATCCGCCGTGCCGGGTGGCGCTGGTGCCGGGCCGTCCCGGGTCGCCGCCGGACATCTTCGCCAGGTTCCAGCCGCGGTCCGCGGGGAACGGTGAGAGCACCTCGGCCCCGTCGGCGATCAGCTCCCACAGTTGCTCGGGCGAGCGCACGTCACCGGGGAACCGGCATCCCATGCCGATGATCGCGATCGCCTCCCCGGACTCGGCACGCGGCGGCGCGACCAGCGCGGTCGGCGTCCGCTCCCCGAACAGCTCGGCGCGCAGGTGGCGGGCCAAGGACTCCGGTGTCGGGTGGTCGAACGCGACGGGTGCGGGCAGGTCCAAGCCGGTGGCCAGAGTCAGCCGGTTGCGCAGGGCGACCGCGCTGACCGAGGTGAGCCCGAGCTCGCGGAACGCGCTCCTGGCCGCCCCGGCGCCCGGCGACGGGTGTCCGAGGGCTTCGGCGACTTCGGTGAGCACCAGGTCGAGCAGGGAGGATTCCTGCTGCTGCGGCGACATCTCGGCCATCCGCTTCCGCAGCGCCGAGCGTTCCCGCTCGTCGCCCTCGACCGTTCGCGACGAGGCCTCGGTCAGCTCGCGCAGCAGGGCCGGCACCTCCCCGGAGGTCCTGGCCGGCATGACGACGGCGTGGGCGAGGTCGCTTCCGGTGGCGACGTCGAGCATCCCCACCAGCTCCCGGCCGGGCAGCGCGGCGTCGACGGCCAGGCACAGCGCGGGCAGACCGCGGGAGCGACGGTGCTGCGCCAGCCCCGCCAGGAACTCCTGCAGCGCGGCCCGCTCTCCGCCGGCTTCGCCGAGCGCACCCGCTGCGGTGCCCACGAGCAGGAAGGCACCGATCTCGCGCTGCTCGGTGATTCGGTGGAGGGTCAGCGCCCCGTCCGCGATGGACCGGAAGTCGCTCTGCGCCTCGCCGCAGTGCAGCACCGCGGCGATCGGCCGTCCCAGCTCGGCGTCCAGCGCCTGGTGATCGGGGATGTCGCAGGTCGCGATCCGGGTCTTGGCGCCGAGGTCGGTCAGTTCAGCCGCGAGCTCCTCGGCGTCGTCGGCGAGCAGGACGTGGCGAGCACCGCAGGCGGCCACGAGGTGCCGGGCGATCGCGGCAGCCGCCGGGCCTGCGGCCCCGGTGACCACGAGCGCGCCGTCCGGATCGAGCCGCAGCGACTCCCCCACCGCCGTGGACGACGCCCTGGCCAGCTGCGGCGAGAGCACCACGCCCTCCCGGACGGCCAGCTGCGGCTCCGCTGTGGCGACCGCGGCGGCCAGCGCCTCGACGGAGTCCTCGTCGAGGTCGATCAGCGAGAACCGCCCCGGTTGCTCGGCTTGCCGGGCGCGCAGCAGCCCCACCGCGGGCGCGTGCACCAGGTCCCGCACGTCCTCATCGCTCGCAGTGGCTACCGCGCCTCGGGTGACCAGGACCAATCGGGTTGCGGGAAGAGGGTTTCCGGTCCACTCGCGCAGCAGTTCCTCGACCCGCCGCACCGCGTCGCGCGCCGCTCGGCCCAGGTCGTCCGCCGTCTCGGGCGGCAGGCACACGACGGCGACATCGGGGGCGGGGCCTTCGGCTGCCCGGAACGCCGCGACATCGGGGTGGGCGCCGACGGCCAGACCCGCCGCTGCGAGCGCCGGTGCTACGCCGAAGAGGTCCGGGCCGAGCACCGTCCAGGACGCCGGAGCAGCCGCGTCCTGCGGCAGCGGCTTCCAGGACATCCGCAGCAGCGACTCGTGCCTGCCCTCGACCGCGCCCCGCAGCCGCGCGGGCAGGTCGAGCAGCACGTGCCGGGTGATCTTGCCAGAGGCGGTCCTGGGGACGCGGTCGATCTCGTAGAGCTGCTCGGGGATCTTGAAGCTCGACAGCTGCTCGCGGCACGCGGCGTAGATCCGCTCGGCGTCGAAGCCGGGTGAGCGCGGCACGACGAACGCGACCGGCACCTCACCGAGCACGTCGTGCGGCTTGCCCACGACCGCCACGTCGGCGACCCCGGCAACGCCGCGCAGGACGTCCTCGACCTCACCGGGATGGATGTTCTCCCCACCCCGGTTGATCAGCTCCTTCACCCGGCCGGTGATCGTCAGGTAGCCGAACTCGTCCTGCCGGGCCAGATCCCCCGTGCGGTACCAGCCGCCGGGCAACGCGGCGGCGGTCGCCTCGGGCTGGTCGTGGTAGCCCACCATCAGGTTGGGGCCCTTGACCCACACCTCGCCCTCGTCGCCCAACGCGACGTCGAGGTGGGACTCCGGGTCGACCAGCCGGATCGCCTGTCCCGGCACCGGGAGGCCGCAGGAACCGTCCACGCGGGTGCCGGTCTGCCAGTTCACCGCCATCAGACCGCAGGTCTCGGTGCTGCCGTAGCCGTCGATCAGCGGGACGCCGAAGGTCTCCTCGAACTCGGTCCGCAGCGAGGCCGAGCACACCGAGCCCGCGGTCAGGCAGCGCTCGAGACCGCTGATCCGGACGTCGCTGCGCTGCGCGGCCTCCAGCATGTGGTGGTACATCGCGGGCACGCCGGTGAGGAAGGTGTAGTCCTCGTCCTGGAACGCCCGGAGGACTTCCTCGCCGGAGAACCCGTCCAGCACGCGGCAGGTCGCCCCGACCGCCGTCACCCCGATCACGCACAGCACGTGCGCCAGGCTGTGGTGCAGCGGCAGCGGCCAGAGCACGCGGTCCTGCTCGCGGAGGCCGACGATCGGCGCGTAGCAGGCCGCCACCGACCACAGGCAGCTGCGCTGGGTGGACAGGACGCCCTTCGGCTTCCCGGTGGTGCCCGAGGTGTAGAGCATCCAGGCGATGTCGTCGAGCTGCTGGTCGTCGCGGGCCGGACGCGGCGGCTCGGAGCCGACCAGATCCGCGTAGCGGCTCACCGCTGCCGGTGCTTCGACCGGCAGCGGATCGCTCCCGGTGACCAGCACCCGAAGGTGCGGACGTCCCGGTAGCAGGGCCAGGACCTGGTCCAGGCGCCCCGGATCGGTGATGATCACCCTGGTCCCACTGTCGTCGACCACGTAGGACAGCTCCGCGTCGGCGGAGTGCGGGTTGAACGGGACGGCCACCCCGCTGGCCCGGATGATCGAGAGGTAGCTCTCCAGGGTCTCCACGGAGTTGCCGAGGTAGATCAGCGCGCGGTCACCGGGCTCCAGCCATTCCGCCAGGTGCCCCGCCAGGCGGCCGGTGTCGCGCTCGTACTCCGCGTAGGTCAGGTCTCGCCGGTTGTCGCTGAACGCGATCTTGTCCGGGATCCGCTCGGCGTGTTCTTGCAGCAGCACCGACAACGGCCGGATGAGTTCGGTACGCAGCACGACGACGCTCCCTCGTCCAGTGGCTGATCGGGTCCGCGCCGTTCGGGCCGTCGAACTGACCACGCGAAACCGGGAGATCTCGGCACCGGACGACGTTGCTTGCAACCAGTCGCGACGCTAATCGCAGACGTAGTGAGAATTTCCCTAGCTGTTCGCAGCGGTTTCGCCGACGCGAACGCGCCGCCGCGCAGGTTCTCCCGCTCGCGTGCTCAGTGGGCCGGAGAACTGGGAGAAACACGAGACTTCTGCGCCTACGGTTGACGGCGCAACGCTGTTCACGCCACCGCCTCCGACCACACCGAGCGGAAGTGAGATGCCGATCCCCGCTGTGCCCCCCAGGCCCGACCGCGACACCGACGCGGACGTGGTGATCGTCGGCTGCGGCCCGGTGGGGCTCACCCTCGCCCTGCAGCTGGCCCACCGCGGGTGGGAGGTGGCCGTCCTGGAGCGATACGCCGAGCAGTACCCCTTCCCCCGGGTCGTGACGATCGACGGCGAGACCGCCCGGAACTTCGCCGCCGCAGGCATCGGTGATCAGCTCCACGACCTCGGCGAGGAGATGGGCGTCTACGAGTTCCGCAACGCCGACGGCCACACCCTGCTCAGCTTCGACGCGCCCTACCGGCCCGGCCACCAGGGGTGGCCGAAAGCCGCGGTGATGCACCAGCCCTCGTACGAGGCGGCGCTGCGGGCGCATGCCGAGACGCTGCCCAACCTCAGGATGCTCTACGGCCACGAGGTCCACGGCCTGGCGGATCGCGGCGAGCACGTCGAGGTGCGCGGCACCGGTCCGGAACTCGGCGACCGCCCCCTCACCGGGTCCTGGCTGGTGGGCTGCGACGGCGCGAACAGCACCGTCCGCGAGCACATGGGCGTCGAGGTCACCGATCTCGGCTTCTCCCAGGACTGGCTGCTGTGCGACGTGGTGTTCCACGAACGGCGCGAGTTCCACCCCACCGACGTGCAGATCTGCGATCCGGCGCGGCCCACGACCATCGTCGCCAGCGGACGCGGCCACCGCCGCTGGGAGTTCATGCTGCTGCCCGGCGAGACCCCCGAGGAGCTCAGCACCGTCGAGGCGATGTGGGAGCTGCTGGAACCGCACGGCGCCACGCCGGACAACGCCTCGCTGACCCGCAACATCGTCTACACCTTCGACGCGAGCGCGACGCAGCAGTGGCGCCTCGGCCGGTTCCTGCTGGCCGGCGACTCCGCGCATCTGATGCCGCCGTTCGCAGGCCAGGGCATGTGCTCCGGGGTGCGCGACGCCGCAGGCCTGTCCTGGCGCCTCGACCTGGTGCTGCGCGGCCTGGCGACCGAGCGGCTGCTGGACACCTACCCCGCCGAGCGCGCGAAGCAGGTCCGGCGCACCACCGACGCCTCGATCGAGATGGGCAAGCTGGTCTCCGAACTCGATCCCGTCAAGTCGGCCCGCCGGGACGAATACCTCATCGCCGCCCGGTCCGAGCAGGACCAGCCGGGGGCGGCGCCCCCTTCGTTCCCGCTGGAGGACGGCTTCCTGCGCCGCGCTCTCGGCCGCACCATCGTCAAGCCCGCCGGTGAGCTGATGCCCCAGGGCCAGGTCGCGCGCGGCGAGCAGCGGGGCCTGTTCGACGACGTGGTCGGCAACGGCTTCGCGCTCATCACCTCGCTCGATCCCCGCGACGCCCTGGACGAGGACGGGCGCGCGTTCCTGGGGAGCATCGGCGCGATGCTGGTCCGCGTCCTGCCTTTCGGCTCCGGCCCCAAGCACGCCGGGCCGGACGAGGTCGTCGACGTCGGCAACGTCTACCTCCCCTACCTCACCGAGCAGAAGCAGGTGGCTGTGCTGGTGCGGCCGGACTTCTACGTCTTCGGCGGAGCGAAGGACCGCGCCGACATCTCCCGGCTCGTGCGGGAGCTGCGCGCGCAGATCACCGGCGCGACGTCGATCCCGCGACGGCCGGTCGCGGCCCACCAGCGCAGTTCCCCGCAGTGACCCCGCAGAGCCTGGCGCAGAAAGGGCGGACACGACGATGTCGACGAGCACGCAGGATTCGAACCCCGCGACGGCGGAGGACTTCAACTCGGGCTTCCGCAAGCTCAACGCGCAGCCGCAGGCCGAGCGTCGCGGCCCCGAACCCGAGCAGATCAAGGGTGCGGTCTCGGAGATCTACAACGGGGTCGCGTCGTGGTCGACCCACGGCGACTTCTGGAACTGGGGCATGCACGACGCGGCGCTGCTCGACGAAATCCGCTCCCTGGTACCCGGTTTCGACCGGTACGGTACCGATGGTTTCTCCGAGCAGCTGTACTTCCAGGCGCTGCGCCAGGTCCCGATCCCGCTCGACGGCTACGCGGGCAAGAAGGTCCTCGAAATCGGTTGCGGCCTGGGCGAAGGCCTGAACTTCGTGTCCCGCTTGATCAACTCCTCGGAGGTCGTCGGCCTGGACCTGTCACGAGCCGCGACCGATCGCGCCAACGCCCGGCTCTCCCGCGGCGATCAGCTGCGCTTCGTGCAGGGCGACGCCGAATCCCTGCCCTTCGACGACGGGGAGTTCGACGTCGTCCTCAACGTCGAGAGCTCCCACAACTACCCCGATCTCGGCGGTTTCCTCAGCGAAGCCGCCAGGGTGCTCAAACCCGGTGGGCACCTCTCGCACGTCGACCTGTTCATCGAGGAGTCCCACGCGCGGCTCACCCGGCTCAAGCAGGACGACGGCGAGTTCGAGTGGATCGAGGAGGTCGACATCACCGAGCAGGTGCGCTCGGCCATCCGGAAGCGCCTGGAACCCGGCAGCTTCTACCGCCGGAACTTCTCCTCGAAGAAGCTCGGCCTCAAGACCCGGATCATGATGGGACGCGGCGGAAGCCACCTCGCCGGAGCGGATTTCGTCGGGCACCAGGATCTCGTCGACCGAGTGCTGGAGGCCGCCCGGATCCGCCCCAAGCGCGTCCTGCAGGACTACCACAGCTACCGCCACCACATCGCCCGCAAGAAGGCCTGAGCGCTCGTCGTGCACTGGGCGTTTCACTAACGCGAAGGTGCTTATCGTGACGGTCGTTCGCCTCCCCCAACGGCAGGAGAAGTCGTGACTGACACCGCGAACGAGGTCAGCCAGCAGCCGCTGCTCGACCTGACCACCGGCTTCATGCGCTTCAAGACCTTCGCAGCGGCCGTGGAGCTGGACGTGTTCAGCCGGCTCTCCGACGGACGCGAAGTCACCGCGCAGGAGTTCGCCACCACCCTCGGCCTGCAGCAACGCCCCGCGGACATCCTGCTGCCCGCGCTGGTGGCCCTCGAGCTGCTGGACAAGGACGGCGAGAAGTACCGGAACTCCGCTGTGGCCGAGGAATTCCTCGTCAAGGGGCGCCCCTACTTCTTCGGCGGGTTCGTGCAGTTCTACGACCGCGGCCTCTACCCCGGCTGGGAACAGCTGGTGAACTCCCTGCGCACCAACAGGTCGATGTTCGTCGACCCCGAGAAGCAGGAAACGGTCTTCGCTCCCAACGACTTCATGATGAACTTCTTCTGGGAGGCGATGCACTCGCTGGCCGGCTACACCGGCAAGGCGCTCGGCGAGGTCTACGACTTCGGCGCGCATCAGGCGGTGCTCGACGTCGGCGGCGGCTCGGGCGGCATCCCGATCGAGCTGTGCCGGAGGGTTCCCGGACTCACCGCGGGCGTCTACGAACTCCCCCACGTGTGCCCCGTGATCGAGAAGAAGATCGGCGAAGCCGGGCTCGACGGCGTCGTCAGCGCCCTGCCGGGCGACTTCAACACCGACGAGGAGCTGCCCGGCGGCTACGACGCCATGCTGCTCAGCCAGGTCATGCACTGCGGCGACGAGGAGTCCAACCGGGCGCTGCTGGACAAGTGCTTCGCGGCCCTGGAACCCGGTGGAGCCGTGCTCATCTGCGAACTGCTGCTCAACCCCGACCGCACCGGGCCGGCGAACGCCGCGGTGATGGGCCTGAACATGCTCGTCAGCCATCCTGGCGGGCAGAACTACTCCGAAGCCGAGTACCGGGACTGGCTCACCGGCGCGGGATTCGTCGACATCGACGTGGTCCGCTTCGACGCGGCCGGAGCCGACGGAGCGGTGATCGGCCGCAAGCCGGCCTGACGGCCTCGGCTCCCCCACTCGGTCTGCACAGCAGCGGAACCTGGCTCGTCGTCAGGGCTCCGGACGCAGGAAGGAAGCATGAGCGATTCGGAGACCATCGATGTGCCGGTCCTCATCGTGGGCGGTGGCGGCGCGGGACTGACCGCGTCCATGCTGCTGTCCCTGCACGGCGTGGACGCGCTGCTGATCAACTCGGCACCGGCGACCTCGATCCTGCCCAAGGCCCACGTGCTCCACCAGCGGACCATGGAGATCCTGCGGGACGCCGGGATCGCCGAAGCCGTCTACGAACGCGGCACGCCGCCGGAGAACATGGCCCGCGCGGGCTGGTACATCGAGGGCGGCGACCACGAGGACCGCGGGCGCTGCCTGGCCAAGCTCGAGATCTGGGGAGCGGGCGGCGAGAACCCGGCGTGGCGCGCCGCCAGCGCCTGCCTGCCCGCGAACCTCCCGCAGATGCAGCTCGAACCGCTCATGCGGGACCGCGCCGAAGAACTGGCCCCCGGCCGCGTGCGGTTCGGCCACGAGATGACCGACTTCCGGCAGGACGCCACCGGTGTGACAGCCGACGTGCGCGACAACGCGACCGGACGCACCTACCAGGTGCGCAGCCAGTACCTGCTCGCCTGCGACGGGGGCCGGTTGATCCTGCCGGCGCTGGGCATCGGCACCGAAGGCGTCGACGACATCGCGCGCATGGTCTCGGTGCACCTCTCGGCGGACCTCTCGACGTCCCTGACCGACCCCGAGGTGCTGCTGCGGTGGCTCTGGCTGCCGGAGACCGGTGTGGGCGCGACCCTCCTGCCCGCGGGCCCGCACCGCTGGGGGCCGGAGTCGGAGGAATGGGTGGTGCACACCAGCCCGGTCACCGGCGACGTCGACGAGCTCGACGACGAGGCGATCCTGGCCGAGGTGCGCACCATCCTCGGCCTCGACGAATCCGACGTGCAGGTGCACGCCGTGTCCCGCTGGACGATGGGCGGCTCCGTCGCGGAGCGGTTCCGCGACGACCGCGTCTTCCTGCTCGGCGACGCCGCGCACCGGTTCCCGCCCACCGGCGGGTACGGCCTGAACTCCGCGGTGCAGGACGCCCACAACCTCGTCTGGAAGCTGGCGGCGGTGCTGCACGGCGACGCCGGTGAACCGCTGCTGGACACCTACGAGGTCGAGCGCCGCACGGTCACCGGCCGCACGGTCGGTCAGGCGGTGAACAACATCGTCAACCACCTGCAGGCCATCGAGACGGTCGGCATGGGACCCGACAGCGTCCCCGCCGAGAACTGGGTGGCGCTGCGCAGGCTGTGGAGCAAGCAGCCGGAGGACGCCGAGTTCCGGGCCGCGGTGCGGCGCGTCATCGACTCCCAGTCGATGGAGTTCAACGCCCTCAACCTGGAATGCGGCTACACCTACGACTCCGCCGCCGTCATTCCCGACGGCACCCCCGAACCGCACAACCCCGACCCGATCCGGCACTACCAACCCGACGCGCGGCCCGGCCACCCCCTGCCGCACGCGCTGCTCGAAGACCACGACGGCCACCGCGTGCCGCTCATGGACCTGGTGCGGCCGGGCCGGTTCCTGCTGATCGCGGGCGAGGACGACACCTGGACGAAGGCGGTGGGCGAGCTCGTCGAGCTCTACGACGTGCCGCTGGACGTGCTGAGCATCGGGCACGTCGACGGCGACTACCACGATCCGCGGTCCACCTGGGTCGCCCACCGCGGCATCACCGCGCGCGGCGCCGTCCTGGTCCGCCCGGACCGGTTCATCGCCTGGCGCACCCCCGACTCGGTCGACGACCCCGTCGCGGAACTGACGCAGGTGCTCACCCCGCTCCTCGGAGGGAACCGGTGACGGGCGCCGCGATCCGGGTGCGACCGCGCAACACGAGACACCAAGGAGCCCACGATGCCTGACCAGTCGAGCCTCTCGAACGCCGAAGCGGTCGGCAAGATCTACGACCGCTTCGCCGCGGAATCCCGCGACCTGTGGCCGGACGAGGCCGAGGTCCCCAACTTCGGGTTCGGCGAGCACCTGCACTTCGGCTACTGGGAGACGCCGGACGAGGACGTGCCGCTGGGCGTCGCGGCCCTCCGGCTCACCGACATGGTGATCGACCGCCTGCGCGTCGACGAGCGGCACCACGTGCTCGACGTGGGCTGCGGCATCGGCGGGCCCGCGCTGCGCACCGCTCGGCGCACGGGAGCGCGGGTCACCGGCATCACGGTCAGCGAAGCCCAGGTCGAGCCCGCGAAGGCGCTGGCGCGGTCGGAGGACACGGCCGGGCTGCTGGACTTCCAGCTCGCCGACGCGCTGAACCTGCCCTTCCCCGACGGCTCCTTCGACGCCGTCTTCGCGCTGGAATCCATGATGCACATGCCGGATCGGCAGCAGGTCCTCGGCGAGATCTCCCGCGTCCTGCGACCCGGCGGCCGGCTGGTGCTGACCGACTTCTTCGAACGGGCCCCGATCCCCGAGGCGGACCGCCCGTTCGTCGACCTCCTGCGCGAGAGCTCCTTGCTCACCACGGTTCCGGTGGAGGACTACCCGTCGATGCTGCGCGAGGCGGGCATGCTCTTCGAGGAGATCCGGGACATCAGCCCGCACACGACACGCCGGACCTTCATGGAGATGTCGCGCCCGTGGACGGACTGGGCCGCGGCGAATCCCGGGGTCGGACTGCAAGACGCGCTCGCGGCGCGGATTCCCGCACCGGGGCTCATCGACGTCGACGAGCTCGGGTACCTCCTGCTCAGCGCCCAGCGCACCTGAGAGGCTGCGTCTGATCGCGATTTCGCCTGTTCTTGGGGACGTTTCGGTGTGAAACCCGGTGTGGAGCACCCGATTCAGTGATCGCTATGCGCTCGCGTTCTCGAACTGGTGCGTGCATGATTAGCACATGAGTTCGAGGACGCCTGTGGGGGCCGCGATGGCGACGGCCAGGGCCGCGCTCGCCGCGGTCCTGGCGTCCCCGCCGCATACCAGTGATGCGGAGTTGACCGAAGCAATCGTCGATGCCGAGTCGCTTGTTCGCCTGCTCCAGTCGCTTCAGGCTGGTTTGGTGGCCGAGGCCGACCGGCGTGCGCTGGGGCGTGCGCAGGGTGCGCGGAATACCGCGACCTGGTTGCAGGACCGGCTCGCACTCGATCCCGGGCAGGCCCGCGGCCGGGTCGCAGTTGCCCGGGCTTCCGGTGGACCGAGTCGGCAGGCGTTGTCGGATGGTGTGATCAGTCTGGATCACGCCCGGATCATCGCCACGTGTCTGCAGAAGTTGCCTGATTCGGCTGCCGGTGAGGTGGCGAAGATCGAGCGGGTGCTGACCGAGCGGGCGCGATGGTGCCGTCCGGGTGACTTGCGGAGGCTTGCGGACGGCGTGAATGCGACCTACGACCGCGACACCGCAGTCCGGGATGAGCAGGCGCAGCACGAGGCTCGTGAGCTGCACTACGTCACCACCGACGACGGCACGGTCATGATCAAGGCCCGGCTGGACAAGGAGGCCGGGCAGAAGTTCATCGCCGCCCTCCGGCCGGTGTCGAAACCCTGTCCCGCCGCCGGTGGTGAGGCGGATCCGAGGAGTCCCGCGCAACGTCACGCTGATGGTCTTGCCACGTTGGTGGATTTGGCGTTGGGGGCCCATGGGATGCCCCGTGTGGGTGGGCAGCGAGTGCAGGTTCAGGTGTCGGTCGACTTCGACGACCTCGCCCGCAGCCTGGATCCGGACGCTGAGGGTGTGTCGCCGGGGGTTTTCGCTGACGGTGTGCCGATCACCGCCGACAACGTGCGCCGCCTGGCGTGTGACGCTGGAATCCTGCCGGTCGTCTTGGGCAGCGACGGAGTTGCCGTGGATCACGGGCGGGAGGAACGCACCGCTCCTCCGGCACAACGCGCCGCGCTGTTCCGGAGGGACGGGGTGTGCGCGTTTCCCGGGTGCGAGCATCCGCCGGGAACATCACAAGCGCACCACATCCGCCACTGGCTGGACGGTGGTGCGACGGATCTCGACAACCTGGTGATGTTGTGCGCTCTTCACCACCGAATCCTCCACCGCGACCACTGGCACATCACCCTGCGACAAGGCCGGCCGGTGTTCATCCCGCCCGCCCACGTGGACCCGGAACGCGCACCACGACCCGGCGGCACCGCCAGAACAACCGTGCATCAACGAATTGTCCGGTCCCTGGCCCCAAATCCACGACAACCAGAACCCACCCACAACTAGCCAAACCCGTTACCCGGACACGCCTTCGTGGCCGGTCACCCCGGCATGCCCTTGTGGCACCTGCTCATTGACAACTCAAGAGGGACGAGCACTCCCCCGCGCGCAGGATCACCACTTCACCGGGAGCTCCCGCACGCAGTAGGTGATGGCCGCATCTCGGTAGCTGAGCTCGCTCGGCGGCACCGCGAGCTGGAGGGTGGGGATCCGGCTCACCAGAGTTCCGATCGCGACCTGCATCTCGACCCTGGTGAGGAACTTGCCGACGCAGCTGTGCAGGCCGTGGCCGAACGACAGCGAGATCCCGGTCTCCCGGGTGATGTCGAGCCGATCGGCGTCGGGGTGGGCGGCGTCGTCGCGGTCGGCCGAGGGCAGGAGCAGGATCACCGCGGAGCCCGAGGGGATGCGCTGACCCGCGATCTCCACGTCCTCCGAGGCGACCCGGCCGACTCCCCACTGCATGATGTTCTGGTGCCGCAGCAGCTCCTCCACCGCGCTGTTGATCAGGCTCGGGTCCGCTCGGAGACGAGCCAGCTCCTCCGGGTTCTCCAGCAGCGTCATCACGCTCAGCGAGATGGCGCTGGCCGAGGTGTCGTACCCGGCGGAGAGCAGCATCATCGCCATGGCGGTGATCTCCTCGCGGGTGATCTCGCCTCGGGCGAGGTGGTCGCCCGCGAGCCAGCCGAGCAGGTCGTCGGTGGGCTTCTTCGACTTCGCCGTCACGAGACGGCGCAGGTACTGGAACAGCGAACTCGCGGCTCCCTTGTTCACCGAGGGGTTGGCGGTCGGCTCGTTCAGCTTGTTCACCCACCGCCCGAACGCGACCCGGTCGCGGTAGGGCACGCCGAGCAGCTTGCAGATGACCGACAGCGGCACCTCCTTGGCGTACGAGGCCACCAGGTCCACGGGCGGGCCGGCCGCGAGCATGGCGTCGATCCTCGCGTCGACCAGCTCCTGCAGGTACGGCCGCATCGCCTCGGCTCGCTTGCGGGTGAACTGGCCGACCACCATCCGCCGGTAGCGGCTGTGCTCCGGCGGATCCGACTGGACGAACGCCCCCGGCGGTGCGGGTTCCGGGAAGAACAGCTTCGGGTACCCGGGGTGCGCGACGCGCGAGCTCAGGCGCCGATCGCTGAGCGCGGCGCGCACGTCCTCGTACCGGCTGATCACCCACGCGTCATCGCCCGCCGAAGTGCGCACCCGGCACACCGGTTCCTCCTGCCGGAGCCGCCGGTACTCGGGTGGCAGGTCCAGCCGGTTCTCGGGGTCCCTCGGCATCGGGAACGGGCAGGCCGACACCACTTCGTCGCTCATCGGATCACCATCTGATCGGGAAGCGTTCGAGGCCGCCCGCGAGCTTGCCGCCCGCGCGCGTTTCCAGCTCCGACTGCGGCACGGCCAGGCTCAGCTCGGGAAGCCGGGAGAACAGGGCGGTGAACCCCACCGACATGATGACCCGCACCAGCGGAGCACCCGTGCAGTGCCGCATCCCGTGACCGAAGGTGAAGTGCGGGTTGGGGGTTCGGGTGACGTCGAACTTCTCGGGCTCGGCGAACACGCGCCAGTCGAAGTTCGCCAGCGAGAAGTCCAGCATCACAAGATCGCCCGAGGGGATCGTCACGTCCCCCACTTCGAGGTCGACGCTGGCGTAGCGCGGGAGGACGGGGCTGCCGATGGTCGCCCGCATCACCTCGTCGACGGCCCGCGCCATGATCTCCGGATCGTTCATGGCCAGCTCGCGCTGATCGGGGTTGAGCAGGAACAGCAGCACCCCGAAGTCGATGTGGCTCACCAGCCCGGCCAGACCGGTGAACAGCAGCACGACCACGTGCATGCCGATCTCGTCATCGGTCAGGCCGCTCTCGACGAACCGCGTGATCACGTCGTCGCCCGGGTCGTCGCGGCGGCGCTCGGCGACCTGCGCGGCGAAGCCGAACACCGATTCCATGCCGCCTTCGGCGTGTTCCCGGTCGACCGAGCCGACCCGGTCCATCTGCGTCAGCAGCTCCTCCCGGGCGTCCTCCGGGATGCCGATCATGTCGCACAGCGCGTTCTGCGAGAAGACCGTCGAGAAGGTCTCGTGCAGGTCCGCGGGCTGTCCGGCGGCGATGATGTCGTCGATCTTGGCGTGCGCGATGGCCTTCACCCGGGACTTGCGGTCCAGCACGCGCCGGGCCGCGAAGCTCTTGGTGTACAGGGCGCGCTTCTCCTCGTGCACCTTGCGCTCGACCTCGACATCGGTGTCGGTGACGAGCATGTCGAGCATCGGGTTGCGCAGGAACCGCGGGGCGTTGGCCGGGTCCGGGTGGTAGCGGGCGAGCCGGTTGTCCTGCAGCAGGGCCTTGACCTCGGCGTGCTGGGTCACCAGCCACGCCTCGTCGCCCGCTGGTGTGCGGATGCGGCACACGGGTGCCTTCGCCTGCAAGGCGAGGCGCACCTCGCTGAAGCTCAAGATGGATGGGCGCTCGACGCCCACCAGGGGTAGTTCCTCGCTCGAAGCGGTCACGACGCCTCTCCCAGTCTCTGTGCGTTGTCCGGGTCTCTTGCAGCGGGCGGGGCGGCCGAGGTCACCCCGGGTTCACCGCGGAGGTGCTGAGCCAGTCCTCGATCACCTCCGCGGTCATCGCCGAGTCCTCCTTGACCATCGACATGTGGTCGGTCTGCACCAGGCGCAGCTCGTCGTGCGGCACCTTGACGTCCTGGCCGGTGATCTCGAGGTTCGTCCCGTCCACTTCCTTCGCGCAGCGGACCAGCAGCTTCGGCGCGGTCGACTCCAGTCCGATGTCGACGATGCGGACGAACCAGTGCGCCATCGCCGACAGCCGGGCGCTGTTGAGGCTCACCGCAGGCGATTCCATGGTGTTGAAGTAGTTGTTGGTGACCGCGTCGAAGTCCATGCCCTCGTGGCTGTCGTAGCGGAGGCTGAGGGTGTCGAGCATGATCACGCCCTCGGGGCGGATCCCCCACGTCTCCTCCAGCACGGCCGCGGCGAAGTAGGCGAGCGTTCCGCCCGAGGAGTGCCCGACGAGCACGAACGGTTCCCCGTCGCTGGCGTGCAGGACGGCCTCGGCCACCCAGCGCGCCGCCGCCTCGCTGGTGGCCGGCAGGGCTTCGCCCGGCTCGAACCCCACCAGCGGCAGCGCCGACACGTCCCGCTTGCCCCGCAGCTGCGCCGCCAACCGCGCGTACATGTGGATGCCCGCGGTGGCGCCGGGGGCGCTGATGCAGATCAGCTTCGGGCCGTCGGGGCCGCTCGCCAGCGGGACCGGGGCGGCCAGCTCCTCCAGCTCGGCCGGCGTCTCGAACATCGGCCGCAGCAGCGCCACGTGCTTGAGCACCTGCAGGCCCTGCAGCGTCTGCCCGGAGCTGACCGACTGCATGAACAGCCCGTGGAGGGTGTCCTCCGGGGCCACGGGCTGACCCGCCCCCTGCACCGGCGCGGCGCCGGCCCCGTCGAGCGAGCCGAGTTCACCGAGCAGCGTCTTCGCGAGCTGCTCCGGCGTCTTGCTGTCGAAGACGATGGAGCTGGAGGGCCGCACGTTGAGCTGGTCGGACAGCTGGTTGCGCAGCTCCACCGCGATGAGCGAGTCGAAGCCCAGTTCCAGGAAGTCGCGTTCCGGGGCGACCGCGCTCGGATCGGGGTGGCCGAGCAGCGTGGCCGACAACCCGACCACGAGGTCGCGCACCATGCCTTCTCGCTCCTCCGGGTCGGCGTCGCGCAACCGCTCCAGCACGGTGACCGCGGCGGTCCTGCCCGTCGTTCCCGCGATCGACGCCTCGGGGACGAGCCCGCGCAGCAGCGCTCCACCCCCGCCGGGTGCGCTCGTTTCGACGTGAGCGGCCACCGCCAGAGACTCATCGGCGACCAGGGCCGCGTCGAACAGCGCCAGGCCCTGCTCGGGAGCCAGCGGCGGAATCCCGGAGCGGGTGATCCGCTCCATCGCCGCCTCGCTCAGCCCACCCGTCATGCCGCTCGTCGACGTCCACGGTCCCCACGCCAGCGAGATCCCCGCCAGCCCCTCGTGACGGCGGTGCGCCGCGAGAGCGTCCAGGTATGCGTTCGCGGCCGCGTAGTTGCCCTGCCCGGCACCGCCAAGCAGGTTCGCGACCGACGAGTACAGCGCGAAGACGGAGAGGTCGAGACCGCGGGTGGCGCGGTGCAGGTTCCACGCCCCGTCCACCTTCGGCCGCAGGACGGCGGAAAGCCGTTCGGGCGTCAAGGTGTTCACCAGCCCGTCGTCGAGCACGCCGGCGGTGTGCACGACGGCGTCGAGCGGGTGAGCATCGGAAATCCCGGCCAGCAGTGCGGACACGGCATCGGGGTCGCCGATGTCGGCGGCGGTGACCGTCACGGTCGCACCGTGCGCGGCGAGGTCGGCTTCCAGCTCGGGAACTCCGCGTGCGTCCGGGCCGCGCCGGCTGACGAGCAGCAGGTGCCGGACACCGCAGCGCGCGACCAGGTGCCGCGCGAGCTCGGCGCCCAGGCCACCCGTGCCACCGGTGATGAGCACGGTTCGGTCGGGATCCCAGGTGTGCGGGGTCCGGTCCACCTGGGGCACGTCGGCCAGTCGTGCGGCTCGCACGGAGCCGTTGCGCACCAGCACCTGTGGCTCGTCGGCGGAGACCAGCTTCGGCAGGAGCGCCGCCGACATCGGCTCGCCGTCGGAGTCGACGAGCAGGAAGCGCCCCGGGTTCTCCGACTGCGCCGAGCGCACCAGGCCCCACGAGGACGCGGCGGCGAGGTCGTCGCCGGTGGCCGCACCACGACCGACGAACACCAGTCGCGAGTTGTCGAGCTGCGGATTCGCCAGGCATTCCTGGACGAGGCCGAGCACGCGGGCGCACACGGCGTGCACCGAGTCGGCGTCATCGCCGCCCGACAGCGTCACCACGAAGACGTCCGGGGCGACGCCGCTCTCACCGGTCGCGTCGGCCAGGGTCTCGCCGTAGCCCGTCACGGTCTGGCCTGCGCTGAAGAGCAGGTGCGCGAGGTCGAGCGGGTCGTCGCCGACGACGGCCCAGCGCGCGCCGGTGGCGGCGGTCGTGATCTCCACGGGCGCCCAACCGAGGCG
The DNA here is from genome assembly GCF_054778355.1 of Saccharopolyspora tripterygii. Taxonomy (NCBI): domain Bacteria; kingdom Bacillati; phylum Actinomycetota; class Actinomycetes; order Pseudonocardiales; family Pseudonocardiaceae; genus Saccharopolyspora; species Saccharopolyspora tripterygii. The sequence continues at coordinate 59,222 of NZ_BAAGZP010000030.1, forward strand.
GTACAGCGACGGTTTCGGGCCCTGGAACATCGCACCGAACGCCGCCCGCGGGTCGGCCGTGGACTCCGGCCAGTACCGCTCGCGGTCGAACGGGTAGGTGGGCAGCTCGACCCGCCGGGCACCGGTGTTCGCGAAGAACACCGTCCAGTCCACGGCGACGCCGGCGACGTGCAGCCGGGCAAGCGCGGTCAGGAAAGCGCTGTCCTCGGGCCGGTCCTTGCGCAGGGCCGGAACGCAGCCGTCGACCAGCGTCGAGAGCGCGCCGTCCGGACCGAGTTCCAGGAACGCGTCGGCGCCGTTCTCCCGGAGCCTGGTGACGTTGTCGTGGAAGCGCACCGCGTCGCGCACGTGCCGCACCCAGTGCTCCGCCGAGGTGACGTCGCCGGTGGCCGCGATCGGGATTTGCGGCGCGGAGAAGGAGATCCCGCTGATGGCGGCGCGGAAATCCTCCAGCATCGTATCCATCAGCGGTGAGTGGAAGGCGTGCGACACGCGCAGCCGCTTGTGCTTCCACCGCTCGGCGAGCGCCAGCACCTCGTCCTCGGCACCGGCCAGGACCAGCGAGTCCTTCCCGTTGATCGCGGCGATCGACACCTGGTCCGGCAGGTGTGGAAGCACCTCGTCCTCGGTGGCCTGCACCGCCACCATCGCCCCGCCCTCGGGCAGCGCCTGCATCAGCGACGCCCGGGCCGACACCAGCCGGCAGGCGTCGGGCAGCGACAGCACGCCCGCGACGTGAGCTGCCGCGATCTCGCCGATCGAATGACCGGCGAGGTGTTCCGGTGTCACCCCGAAGGACTCCACCAGCCGGTAGAGGGCGACCTCGATCGCGAACAGCGCGGGCTGAGCGTTCCCGGTCCGCTGCAACGCATCCTCGTCGTCGCCCCACATGATCTCGCGCAGGCCCACGTCGAGGTGGGCGAGCACCGCGTCCAGGGCCTCGGCGAACACCGGGAACTGCTCGTGGAGCCGACGGCCCATGCCGAGCCGCTGCGAGCCCTGGCCGGAGAACAGCACGGCGAGCGAACCGCTTCCCGCGACCCCGCGCGCGACCTCGGCCGTTCCGTCCTGAGTGGACAGCACGACGGCGCGGTGGTCGAAGGTCGGCCGGGTCGCCAGCAGCGAGTGGCCGATGTCGACCGGGGAGCCTTCGACGAGCTCGATCCGCTCGACCTGGGCGTCCAGCGCGGAGGCCGACTTCGCCGACACCACCAGGGGAACCACCTCGAGGGCGGCAGGAGCGGATCCGCCGTCCTCGGGTTCGGGCGCTTCGCGGAGGATCACGTGCGAGTTCGTGCCGCTGACGCCGAACGACGACACACCGGCGCGACGCGGCTTCTCCCCGCGCGGCCACGTCACCGGTTCGGTGAGCAGCCGCACGCTGCCCGCCGACCAGTCGACGTGCGCCGAGGGCTCTGTGACGTGCAAGGTCCGCGGCAGCAGGCCGTGCTGCAGCGCCAGCACCATCTTGATCACCCCGGCGGCACCCGCCGCCGCCTGCGTGTGGCCGATGTTGGTCTTGATCGCGCCGAGCAGCAGCGGCTTATCGCGGTCCTGCCCGTAGGTCGCCAGCAGCGCCTGCGCCTCGATCGGGTCGCCCAGCGTCGTGCCCGTGCCGTGCGCCTCCACGGCGTCCACATCGGACGCACCCAGTCCGGCACTGGCCAGGGCCGCGCGGATGACCTCCCGCTGCGCCGGACCGTTCGGGGCCGTCAGGCCGTTGGAGGCGCCGTCCTGGTTCACCGCGCTGCCCTCCAGCACCGCGAGCACCGGGTGCCCGTGGCGCTGGGCGTCGGACAGCTTCTCGACGAGCAGCACGCCGACGCCCTCCGACCAGCCGGTGCCGTCGGCGTCGTCGGAGAAGGCCTTGCAGCGGCCGTCCGGCGCGAGCCCGCCCTGCCGGGTGAACCCGGCGAAGTTCGAGGCGGTGGTCATCACCGTGACCCCACCGGCGAGCGCCAGCGAGCACTCACCGCCCCGCAGCGCCTGCGACGCCTGGTGCAACGCCACCAGGGCCGAGGAGCAGGCGGTGTCGATCGTGACCGCGGGGCCTTCGAGTCCGAGGGTGTAGGCCACGCGGCCGGAGAGCACGCTGGCCGCCGTGCCCATCCCCGCGTGTCCGCCGACGTCCTCCTGCGACGCCATGAGCACGTGCCCGTAGTCCTGGCCGTTGGTGCCGACGAACACGCCGGTCCGACTGCCGCGCAACGACGTGGGATCGACTCCGGCGCGCTCGACGGCCTCCCAGGAGGTCTCCAGCAGGAGTCGCTGCTGGGGGTCCAGGGCCACGGCTTCGCGTGGCGAGATGCCGAAGAACCCCGGGTCGAACTCCGTCACGTCGCGGAGGAATCCGCCCTGGAGAGTCGCGCTGTGCCCGGCGTCGCTGCCGGCGAGCGCGCCGAGGTCCCAGCCACGATCGGTCGGGAAGCCCGAGATCGTGTCGCGGCCGGACGCCAGCACGTCCCACAGGTCCTCCGGCGTGCTCACGCCGCCCGGGAAGCGGCAGGCGAGGCCGATGATCGCGACCGGTTCGTGCTTGCCCGCCTCGACCTCCTCCAGCCGCTGACGTGCCCGGTGCAGGTCAGCGGTGACCCACTTCAGGTACTCGACGAGCTTCTCTTCGTCGGGCATGGCAGGCGCCTTTCCTTCTAGAGACCAGGGATCAGGAGCGGTCGGAGAGCGGTGCGGCAGCGGTCGCGCCGCATCTCCGGACCACCCCTAGCGCTCGGTGTCGCGGCCGAGCTCGTTGTCGATGAACGCCAGGACCTCGTCGGTGCTGGCCGCGTGGATCCGTTCGGTCACGGTCACCTCCTCGGTGGTCGTGACCGAACCGTCGTACTGGGCCAGGAGGTTGCGCAGCCTCGCCGGAGCACCGGAGCGCGCCCGGTCCTCCGGATCGGAGGAGGCCAGCAGGGACTCCAGGCGGTCGAGCTCGCCGAGCAGCGCGGCCGCCGCGTCCAGCTCGCCGCCGAACAGCTCGCCGTCGAGGAACCCGGCGAGCTCGGCGGGTGTCGGGTGGTCGAACACGAGCGTGGAGGGCAGTTTCACCCCGCAGGCCGCGGACAGGCTGTTGCGCAGCTCCACCGCGGTGAGCGAGTCGAAGCCGACCTGGCGGAACTCCTTGCCGGGGTCGATCGCCTCCGGTGAGCCGTGGCCCAGGACCCCGGCGGCGTGGCCGCGCACCAGCGCCACCAGGTGCTGCCGCCGCTCCTCGGCGCCCATCCCGGCGAGGCTGCTCGCCAGGTCGGCGTCGCCGCGACGACCGGCGGCGACCCGCTTGCCTCCGCGGACCAGTCCCCGCAGCACGGCCGACACCGGGCCGTCGCGGCGGCCGGCGTTGATCCGCGCCGCGACCAGCAGGGCCTCGTCGCGACCCGTCGCGTCCTCGAAAAGCGCGAGACCCTGCGCGACCGACAGCGGCGGCATCTCGGAGCGCCCGATGCGTTCCGCGCGCCCAATGCGTTCCGCGGAACCGTCTTCGAGGCCGCCGGTCATGCCGACCGAACCGGTCCAGGGACCCCAGGCCAGCGAGGTCGCCACCATGCCACGAGCCCGCCGGTGCGCGGCCAGCCCGTCCAGGAAGGCGTTGGCCGCCGCGTAGTTGCCCTGGCCGGCCGATCCGATGACCCCGGCGACCGAGGAGTACAGCACGAACGCGGCGAGATCGAGGTCGCGCGTGGCCTCGTGCAGGTTCCACGCGCCGTCGACCTTGGGTCGCAGCACGTCGTCGAGGCGTTCGGGCGTCAGCGACTCGACGATGCCGTCGTCGAGCACACCGGCGGCGTGCACCACGGCGGTCAGCGGTCGCTCCACTTCGGACAGGAGCCGGGACAGCGAGCCGGGATCGGTGATGTCGCACGCGGCGGTGCCGACGTCCGCGCCGTGCACGGCCAGTTCGTCCCGGAGCTGCTGCGCGCCGGCGGCTTCCAGACCACGACGGGACACCAGCAGCAGGTGTCGCGCACCGCGCTCGACCACGAGGTGGCGGGCGAGCTCGGCGCCGAGCCCACCGGTGCCACCGGTGATCAGGACCGTGCCCTCGGGGTCCCAGTCGCGGGGTCCGGGCTCGTCGGTGGTGCGGGCGAGGCGGGCGAGGCGAGCCTCGCCGTCGCGCAGCAGCACCTGGGTTTCGCCGTTCTCCAGGAGTTCCGGCACGAGCGGGATCGCGTCCGGCTCGTCGAGGTCCACCAGCAGGAACGTGCCGGGATTCTCCGACTGCGCCGAGCGCACCAGGCCCCACGCGGTCGCCGCGCCGAGGTCATCGCCGCTGACGGCACCGCTGGTGGCGAACACCAGTCGGCTGCGGGTGAACCGGTCGTCGGCCAGCCACTCCTGCACGCACCGCAGCGCGCGAGCCGCCGCGTCGTGCGCGGCCTCGGCGCCCCGGCCCTGGCCGGTCAGCGGTACCAGAACGACGTCGGGGACCCGCTCCTCCGCGGCCACGTCCGCCAGGGAGGCCGCCGACACCACCTGGTTCCCGGACTTCTCGATGGCCACGCGCGCACCGATCTCGTCGTCCCCGAGCACGGCCCAGCGCGTCTCCCCCACCGGCACCTGCGCCTGAGCGGGAACCCAGTCCAGCCGCAGCAGCGAATCCCGCGGGGCGGCGGCAGCGGCCGACGGGGCGCCGAGCGCGGCGGAGTCGACGCTCAGCACCGGTGCGCCGTCGGGGTCGACCGCGACCAGGCCGATCGAGTCGTCCCGGATCGAGGCGCGGACCCGCAGCTCGGCGGCGCCGACCGCGTGCAGCACCGCGCCGCGCCAGGCGAGCGCGACCCGGTCGTCCTGCGCGGCCGCGCCGACGGCGGCGGTCAGCAGTGCCGGGTGCACGCCGTACCCGGCGGCGTCGGTGTCCTCCGGCAGGACGATCTCGGCGTAGACGTCGTCGCCGATCCGCCACGCCCTCGGCACGAGTTCCGGGTCGGGCACCTCGGCGGGCTCGGCTCCCTGCGGCGGCCACTGCTCGGTGAAGCGCTCGGCCGCCGGGGTTTCGGGGGCGAGGACGCCGCGGGCGTGCTCGCGCCACGGCTGGTCCTCCGACTGCCGCGAGTGCACCGCGATGCGTCGGCGACCGTCCTCGTCAGCACCGTCGACCCAGACCTGCACCACTCCGGGCAGCAGGGGTTCGACGACGGTGAGCTCGTCCACGACCCCGCAGCCGACGTGGTCGGCGGCGGCGAAGGCCAGTTCCAGGAACGCCGATTCCGGCACGGCCTCGCTGAGCCGGTTGGTGAACGCGACGGCCCGCGAGCCTCCGGCGGACTCGGAGCCCGCGACCTCCATCGCCACGCCCAGCAGCGGGTGCTCGGACGGCGCGAGGCCGATTCCTCCGGTGTCACCTGCCCTCTTGACGGGCTGGGGCCAGTAGTGCTCGTGCTGGAACGGGTAGGTGGGCAGGGTGACGCGTCGCGCACCGGTCCGGGCGAACAGCCGCTGCCACTCGACGCGGACACCGGTGACGAACAGCCGGGCCAGCGCGGTCACCAGGGATTCCTGCTCGTCGCGGTCCCGGCGCAGCATCGGCACGCAGCCCTCGACCATCGCCGAGAGCGCGCCGTCCGGGCCGATCTCCAGGAACGCGTCCACCCCGGCGCCGCGCAGCGCGTCGACGCCGTCTCCGAAGCGCACGGTCTCGCGGACGTGGCGCACCCAGTACTCCGGCGAGCGCAGCTCGTCGCCACCGGCGATCTGGCCGCTGAGGTGGGACACCACCGGGATCACCGGCTCGGCGAAGGTCAGATCGGCCACGACGGCGCGGAAGTCCGCCAGCATCGGCTCCATCAGCGGGGAGTGGAACGCGTGGCTGACCGACAGCCGTCGCGTCCTGCGGCCCTGCTCGGCGAAGTGCTCGGCGACGGTGAGCACGGCGTCCTCGGCACCGGAGAGCACCACGGAACCGGGCGCGTTGACCGCAGCGATCGACACCTGGTCGGTCAGGTGCGCGACCACCTCGGCCTCGTCGGCCTGGACCGCGACCATCGCCCCGCCTTCGGGCAGCGCCTGCATCAGCGAGGCGCGCGCCGACACCAGCCGGCAGGCGTCGTCCAGCGACAGCACGCCCGCGACGTGCGCGGCCGCGATCTCGCCGACGGAGTGGCCGCCGACGAATTCTGGCATTACACCGAAGGATTCGGCGAGACGGTAGAGCGCGACCTCGATCGCGAACAGCGCGGGCTGGGCGTTGCCGGTCCGCTCCAGCGCCTCGGCGTCCTCGCCCCAGACGACGTCCCGGAGCCCGGGGTCGAGCCGGTCGAGGACGTCGTCCAGCGCGTCGGCGAACACCGGGAAGCGCTCGTGGAGCTCGCGTCCGATGCCGAGGCGCTGGCTGCCCTGACCGGAGAACAGCACGGCCAGCGATCGCCGTCGCGCCTCGCCGCGGGCGATCTGCGCTCCGTCCAGCAGCACCGCGCGGTGCTCGAACGCCGAGCGCCGCAGCAACGAGTGGCCGACGTCGAGCGGATCGTGCTCGACGGCGCCGATGCGCTCGATCTGGGTGTCCAGCGCCTCTGCGGTCTTGGCCGACACCACCCACGGTGCGCAGAACCGCTCGTCGTCGGAGCGCACGACCCCTTCCACGGACCCGTCCACGACGGCGGGAGCGGCTTCGAGAATCACGTGCGCGTTGGTGCCGCTGATGCCGAACGACGACACACCGGCACGAGAGGGCCGGTCGAGCGAAGGCCATTCGGTCTGCTCGGTCAGCAGCCGCACGGCTCCGGCCGACCAGTCGACGTGCGTGGACGGTTCGGTGACGTTCAGCGTCCTCGGCAGCACCCCGTGGCGCAGCGCCATGACCATCTTGATCACGCCGGCGACGCCCGCCGCCGCCTGGGTGTGGCCCATGTTGGACTTGATCGAGCCCAGCAGCAGCGGGCGTTCCCTGTCCTGGCCGTAGGTGGCCAGCAGCGCCTGCGCCTCGATCGGGTCGCCCAGCGTCGTGCCGGTGCCGTGGGCTTCCACGGCGTCTACGTCGGCGGCAACCAGCCCGGCGCCGGCGAGCGCCTGCTTGATGACGCGCTGCTGCGACGGTCCGTTCGGCGCCGTCAGGCCGTTGGACGCGCCGTCCTGGTTGACCGCCGAACCGCGCAGCACCGCCAGCACCTCGTGCCCGTTGCGTTCCGCGTCGGAGAGCCGCTCCACCACCAGCACGCCGATGCCCTCGGACCAGGCGGTGCCGTCGGCGCTGTCGGAGAAGGGCTTGCACCGGCCGTCGCTCGCGAGCCCGTTCTGCTGGGTGAACTCCATGAACGCGCCCGGCGTCGACATCAGCTGGACGCCTCCGGCCAGCGCGAGCGAGCACTCGCCGTTGCGCAGCGCCTGCATCGCCACGTGCAGCGCGACCAGGGCCGACGAGCAGGCGGTGTCGATCGTCATGGCCGGGCCTTCGAGTCCGAAGACGTAGGACAGGCGGCCGGAGATGATGCTCGGCGAGGTGCCGGTGCCCGAGTAGCCCCCCGTGCTCAGGTCCGAGCCGAGCACGAGGTGGGCGTAGTCCTGGCCGCTGGCCCCGACGAACACGCCGGTCCGGCTGCCGCGCAACGACACCGGGTCGATGCCGGCGCGTTCCAGCGCCTCCCACGACAGTTCCAGCGTCAGCCGCTGGTGCGGGTCCATCGACACGGCTTCGCGCGGCGAGATGCCGAAGAACGCCGGGTCGAAGTCGGCGATGCCGGAGATGAATCCGCCGCGATCGGTGGCGCTGTGCCCTGGCCCGTCGCCGTGGAGCGCGTCGAGGTCCCACCCGCGGTCCTGCGGGAACGGTCCCATCGCGTCGCGGCCGTCGGCCAGCAGCTGCCACACCGCTTCCGGTGAGTCGATCCCGCCCGGGAAGCGGCAGCTGATGCCGACGATCGCGATGGGGTCGTCGCGGACGTCGACGCCCGTGACCACGTCGTCGTCGAGCTCGGGTTCCGAGCCGAACAGCTCGCCGAGCAGGAACTCGCCCATCTCGCGAGGCGTCGGGTAGTCGAAGACCAGGGTGGCGGGCAACGTCAAACCCGTTGCGGCGCCGACCCTGTTGCCCAGTTCGACGGAGGTCAGCGAGTCGAAGCCGAGCTGGCGGAACTCCCGCTCCTCGTCGATCTCCTCCGCCGAGGAGTGCCCCAGCACCGCCGCGGCCTCGCCGCGCACGAGGTCGACCACGGCACGTGCGCGCTGCGCGGGCGGCACGCCCTGCAGCTGCGACGCCGCCGTGGCTCCTTCGGTCCCGGGTGCCGCGGCGCGCCTGCCGCCGCGCACGAGTCCCTGCAGCATCGGCGGCAGCATCCCGTCGAGCGCACCGACCTTGATCTGCGCGGGCACGACGAGCGGTTCGTCCACGGTGGTGGCGACGTCGAACAGCGCGAGCCCCATCTCGACCGGGAGCGGCGGCAGGGCGGACTTCTCCAGCCGCTGGAGCTGTCGCGCGTCCATCGTGCCGGTCATGCCCAGCGACGACGCCCACGCGCTCCAGGCCAGGGACACCGCGGGCAGGCCGAGGTGTCGGCGGTGCGCCGCGAGCGCGTCCAGGAAGCTGTTGCCCGCCGCGTAGTTCCCCTGGCCGGGCGTGCCGAGCAGACCCGACACCGACGAGTAGAGGATGAACGCGGCGAGGTCCTGGTCGCGGGTGAGCTCGTGCAGGTGCCAGGCCGCGTCGACCTTGGGCCGCAGCACCTTCTCCATCCGCTCGGGTGTCAGCGAGCCGATCGCGCCGTCGTCGAGCACACCGGAGGCGTGGACCACCGCGGTGAGCGGGCGGTCCACTTCGGACAGCACGCGGGCGAGCGAGTCGCGATCGCTGAGGTCGCAGGCCTTGATCAGCACGTCGGCGCCGTGCCCGGCGAGCTCGTTGCGCAGCTCCGCAGCGCCCGGGGCGTCCGGGCCTCGCCTGCTCAGCAGCAGCAGGTGCCGCACGCCCCGGCTGACGACCAGGTGTCGTGCGAGTTCGGCGCCCAGACCACCCGTGCCACCGGTGATCAGGACGGTGCCCTCGGGGTCCCAGGGCTCGGGCATCGACAGGACGATCTTGCCGATGTGCTTGGCACGGCTCATGAACCGGAACGCCTCGCGCGCCCGGCGCACGTCCCAGCCCGCGATCGGCAGCGGTTCCAGGACGCCGTCGCCGAACAGCCCCAGCAGCTCGGTCAGCATCCCCTGGATGCGCTCGGGATCGACCCAGCCCAGGTCGAACGCCCGGTAGGAGATCCCCGGCAGGGCCTCCGGGTCGCGCAGGTCGGTCTTGCCCATCTCCAGGAAGCGACCGCCTTCGCCGAGCAGTCGCAGCGAGGCGTCGATGAACTCCCCGGACAGGGCGTTGAGCACGACGTCGACGCCCTGGGCGAAGCGCTGCTCGAACTCCACGGTCCGCGAGGAGGCGATGTGGTCGTCGGCGACGCCGAGCCCGCGCAGCACGTCCCACTTGCCCTCGCCGGCCGTGGCGAACACCTCGGCGCCGAGGTGGCGGGCGATCTGGATCGCGGCCATGCCGACGCCACCGGCACCGGCGTGGACCAGCACCTTCTCACCGGGTCGCACGTCGGCGAGGTCCACCAGAGCGTGGTGAGCGGTCAGGAACACCAGCGGCACCGAGGCGGCCACCTCGAAGGACCAGTCCTCCGGCAGCCGCGCGAGGTGCCGCTCGTCGACCGAGCCCAGCGGCCCGAAACCACCGGGCAGCATGCCGAACACGCGGTCGCCGACCCGCAGGTCCGTCACGTCCGGGCCGGTGTCGACCACGACGCCGGCGGCCTCGTTGCCCAGCGCGCCGGCCTCGCCGGGGTACATGCCCAGGGCGTTGAGGACGTCGCGGAAGTTCATGCCCGCGCTGCGGATCGACAACCGCACCTGGCGTCCCGCGAGCGGTTCCAGCGCTTCCGGGTACGGCGCGAGTTCCAGGTCGTCGAGGCTGCCGCGCTGGGCGATGTCCAGTCGCCACGGGACGCCCGCCGGCGGCACGAGCCCGCCGCTGGAGGCCATCCGGGCGAGCCGTCCCGCGTAGGCGTTGCCGTCGCGCACGACGAGTTGCGGTTCGCGGGTGACGAACATCCCGGGCGTCACGGTCGCGCCGTCGTCGAGGTCGATGAGCTGGAACCTGCCCGGCTGCTCGGCCTGCGCGGAGCGCACCAGGCCCCACACGGAGGCGGCTCCGAGGTCGGTGATCGGCTCGCCGGAGACGGAGACCGCGCCACGGGTGACGAACACGATCGGTTTGCGCGCCTGCTGCAGCATGTCGAGCACGCGCCCGGTCTCGACGTGCGCCGATTCCGGGTTCATGCCGCCGGAGATCTCGACCAGGTCCACTTCGGGACCGTCCACGTCGTCGACCTCCACCGGTACCCACTCCAGGCGGTGCAGACCGTCCTCGGCCGGTTTGGGCGCGGGCTGCTCGGCCGAGGGCGTGCGGACGACCAGCGAGGACACCGACATCACCGGCTTGCCCTCGACGTCGACCGCCGCCACCGACACGCCCGACTTGCCGGCGCGCGACAGGCGCACCCGCAGCCGGGAAGCCCCGACCGCGTGCAGCGACACCCCGTCCCACGCGAACGGCAGGCCCTGCCCGCCGCCGTCGAGGAACGCGATCGCGTGCAGCGAGGCGTCCAGCAGCGCGGGGTGCACGCCGAAGGACCCGGCGTCTTCGACGGAGTCGGGCAGCGCGACCTCGACAAACACGTCGGAGTCGCGACGCCACGCGGTCCGCAGTCCCTGGAACACCGGCCCGTAGCCGAGCCCGGATTCGTGCAGGCCTGCGTAGAAGTCGTCGAGGGAGAGCTCTTCGGCGCCCTCGGGTGGCCATTCGGCCGTGTCGAACTCGGCGGTGTGCGCGCCGGTCACGAGCGTGCCGCTCGCGTGCTTGGTCCACTCCTCGGTGTCGGCCGGGCGCGCGTGGATGGTGACGGCGCGGCGGTCGGCGTCGTCGGGTTCCTGGACGCGCACCTGCACGTCGACGGCGTCGCGCTCGCCCAGCACCAGCGGGACGACGATGCTGAGCCCGTCCACCCGGTCGCAGCCGGCCATGTCGCCTGCGCGGAGGGCAAAGTCGAGGAAGCAGGTGCCGGGAAGCAGCACCGATCCGCCGACCACGTGGTCGGCGAGCCAGGGGTGCGTGGAGACCGAGAGCCTGCCGGAGAGCACCAGCTCCTCGGTCCCGGCCACCGCGACGGCGGCCGACAGCAGCGGGTGCCCGGCCCGGTCGAGCCCGAACGATCGCGCGTCGGCCCGGCCGACCGCGGAGGTCCTGGGCCACAACCGCTTGTGCTGGAACGGGTAGGTGGGCACGTCCACCCGCCGCGCCCCGGTCCCGGCGAACCAGGCGCCCCAGTCCACGCGCACGCCTTCGACGTGCAGGCGGGCGAGCGCGGTGGCCGTGGCGACCTGCTCGGTCCTGTCCTCGCGCAGCATCGGGTGCACGTCGGGGACCATCGCCGAGAGCACGCCGTCCGGACCGATTTCGAGGAACCGGGTGGCCCCGGACTCGCGCAGGGACGCGACGTTGTCGGCGAACCGCACGGCGTCGCGCACGTGCCGCACCCAGTACTCCGAGGTCGCGACGTCACCGGTGGCGACCACCGGGATGCGCGGCCGGTGGAAGGTGATCCCGCTGATCGCGGCCCGGAAGTCCTCCAGCACCGGATCCATCAACGGCGAGTGGAACGCGTGGGACACGCTCAGCCGCTTGGACTTCCACCGCTCGGCGATCTCCAGCACCTCGGACTCGGCACCGGAGATCACCACCGAGCGCGGGCCGTTGACCGCGGCGATCGACACCCGCTCGGTCAGGTGCTCCACGACCTCGGCCTCGCTCGCCTGGAGCGCGACCATCGCCCCGCCGGTGGGCAGCGCCTGCATGAGGCTCGCCCTGGCGGTCACGAGCGTCGCGGCGTCTTCCACCGAGAGCACGCCTGCGACGTGCGCGGCAGCGATCTCGCCGACGGAGTGACCGGCGAGGAACCGGGGGCTGAGGCCGAAGGACTCCGCCAGCCGGTACAGGGCGACCTCGATCGCGAACAGCGCGGGCTGCGCGAACCCGGTCTGGTTCAGCGCCTCGGCGTCCTCGCCCCACATCACCTCGCGCAACCGCGGATCAAGGTGCAGCAGCACGGCATCCAGCGCGTCGGCGAACACCGGGAACCGCCCGTGGAGCTCGCGGCCCATCCCGAGGCGCTGCGATCCCTGGCCGGAGAACAGCACGGCCAGCGGCCCGTCCGCCGCCACTCCCCTGACGATCTCCGCTCCGTCGAGCAGCACCGCCCGGTGCGCGAACGCCGCTCGCCCGGTCGCCAGCGAGTACCCGACGTCCAGCGGGTTCGCCTCCAGAGCGCGCACCCGCTCGACCTGGGCGTCCAGCGCTTCCTCGGTTTTCGCGCTGACCAGCTGCGGAACGACTCCCGCGTGGTCGGTTTCCGGTTGCTCGGGGGTGTCGAACGATTCCAGGATCAGGTGCGCGTTGGTGCCGCTCATGCCGAACGACGACACGCCCGCGCGCCGAGGCCGGTCACCGGCGGGCCATTCGGCGGGCCCGGTCAGCAGTTCGATGCCGCCGGACCAGTCGATGCGCGAGGACGGTTCGGAGACGTGCAGCGTCGGGGGCAGCAGCCCGTGGCGCATCGCCATGACCACCTTGATCACGCCCGAGGCGCCGGCCGCGGCCTGCGAGTGGCCGAGGTTGGACTTCACCGATCCGATCAGCAGCGGGCGTTCGCGCTCGTGGTCGTAGGCCGCGACCAGAGCTTCCGCCTCGATGGGGTCGCCCAGCGCGGTGCCCGTCCCGTGCGCTTCGACGGCGTCCACGTCGGACGGTCGCAGGCGGGCGCTCGCCAGGGCATCGCGGATGACGCGCTGCTGCGAGGGACCGTTCGGCGCCGTCAGGCCGTTGGACGCGCCGTCCTGGTTGACCGCGGAACCGCGCAGCACCGCCAGCACCTGGTTCCCGTCGCGCTCGGCGTCGGAAAGCCGTTGCAGGACGATGATTCCCACGCCCTCGGACCAGCCGGTGCCGTCGGCGTCGTCGGAGAACGCCTTGCACCGGCCGTCGGCCGCGATGCCGCCCTGCAGGGAGAAGCCACCGAAGCTCGTCGGTGTCGACAGCACGCTCACTCCGCCGGCCAGCGCCAACGAGCAATCGCCGCCCCGCAGCGCCTGCGCGGCCTGGTGCATCGACACCAGCGCCGAGGAGCAGGCGGTGTCGAGGGTGACCGACGGGCCTTCCAGGCCCAGCACGTAGGACAGGCGGCCGGACAGGACGCTCGCGGCCAGGCCGGTGCTGGCGTGGCCTTCGAGGTCTTCGTTGGCGGCCATCACGACCTGCTGGTAGTCCTGCCCGTTCGTGCCGACGAACACGCCGGTGCGGCTGCCGCGCAACGAGGTCGGGTCGACCCCGGCTCGTTCGACGGCCTCCCAGGACGTTTCCAGCAGCAGCCGCTGCTGCGGGTCCATCGCCAGCGCCTCGCGCGGCGAGATGCCGAAGAACTCGGGGTCGAAGTCGGCGACACCGGTGAGGAAACCGCCCTTGCCGGTGGAGCTGGTCATGCCCGCCAGGTCCCAGCCGCGGTCGGTCGGGAAGTCGCCGATCGCGTCGCGGCCCTCCACCAGCATCCGCCACAGGTCTTCGGGCGAGTCGACACCGCCGGAGTAGTGGCAGGCCATGCCCACGATCGCGATGTCGTCGGTGCTCGCGAGCGGCCCGTCCTCGCGGGTTCGGGCGGGCGAGCCGACGGCCTCGTCCCCGCCCAGCAGCTCGTCGGTCAGGAACTCGGCGAGACCGCGGGGCGTCGGGTGGTCGAAGACCAGGCCGGTGGCCAGCGCGAGACCGGTGACTTCGATCAACCGGTTGCGCAGCTCCACCGCGGTCAGCGAGTCGAAACCCAGGTCGCGGAAGGCCTTGTCGGCGCTGATCGCCGATGCCTGGGCGTGGCCGAGCGCCGCGGCGGCGTGCGTGAGCACGACCTCCAGCACGACCTCGACGCGGTCGCCGGGGTGGGCCTCGCGCAGTTCCCGGCGCAGTTGCGCGCCGGTCTCGTCGTCGCTGCGGCCTGCCGCGAGCTCCGCCAGAACGCCTCGCGCCGCGGGGAGTTCGGACAGCACCGGGCTGGTGCGCAGCCTCAGCAGCGAGCCCAGCAGCTGCGAGCGGTTGAGGTCGGCGATCACCACCGCGGGCGCGGGTTCGGCGACCGACCGGCGCAGCGCGGCCAGCGCGCGCTCGGGGTCCAGCGCGGACGCGCCGAGCTGCCGGATCTGCTCGCTCGCGCCGGCTCGGGCGGTCATGCCCTCGCCTGCCCAGGCTCCCCAGGCGATGGAGGTCGCGGCGAGGCCCGCCGCGTGCCGCCGCTGCGCGAGGGCGTCGAGCGCCGCGTTCGCCGCGGCGCTGTTGGCCTGACCGGCATCGCCGACGGCTCCGGTCGTGGAGGAGAACAGCACGAACGCGGCCAGGTCGTGCTCTCGGGTCAGCTCGTCGAGCACCCTCGCCCCGTCGACCTTGGCGCGGAACGCCTCGGCGAACCGCTCGGGCGTGAGCGACCGGAGCTCGCCGCCGTCGAGCACGCCCGCCGCGTGCACCACGGCGGTGACCTCGGACAACCCGGACAGAACCTCGGCCACCGAGCTCCGGTCGGCGACGTCGCACGCGCGGATCGACACCTCGGCGCCGAACGCGCGCACCTGCTCGTCCAGTTCGGCGGCGGCCGGCGCGTCTGGTCCGCGACGGCTCAGCAGCACCAGTCGTCGCGCACCGCGCCGCGCGAGATCCCGGGCCACGTGCGAGCCCAGAGCCCCGGTGCCACCGGTGATGACCACGGTGCCGGAGGGTTCCCACTCGGCGATCTCCGTCGTCCGGGGTGCGGGCACGATCCGGCGGCCGAACGCGCCACCCGGGCGGAGGGCGACCTGGTCCTCCCCCGAATCGCCGCTGATGATCGCCGCGAGCCGCGCCGCAGCGCGCTCGTCGAGCTCCTGCTCGGGCAGGTCGACCAGTCCGCCCCAGCGGTGCGGGTGTTCGAGCGCGACCGCGCGACCGAGGCCCCAGACACCGGCCTGCCACGTGCTGGTGGTGGTCTCCGCGCGGCCGGCCGAGACGGCTCCGCGGGTGAGCGCCCACAGCGCGGTGGTGCTGCCGATGTCGCCGAGCGCCTGCACGAGGGCGGCGGTGCCGAGCACCGGTGTCAGATCACCGGGGTCGTCCAGCGCCAGCAGTGACACGACCTGGGTGTGCTGCCCCTCGACCGCCGCGATCACCTCGGCGAGGTGATCGCGGTCGGCGTCGTCCACGTCCAGGCGGGTGACGTCCGGTCCGAGGGCGGTGAGCACGGCGGAGACCTGCGGGTCGTCGCCGAGTCGCCGGGGCACCACGACCAGTCGCCGTCCCGACCGCCCGGAGCCCAGTCCGGTGAGCGGGTGCCAGGTCTCGCGGTGCCGCCAGGAATCGACGGTGGACTGCGTCCGGCGCCGGCTGCGCCAGGCCGAGAGCGCGGGCACGACCGCGGCGACCGTCTCGGCGTCGAGGTCCAGCGTCGAGGCGACCGAGTCGAGGTCCTCGCGCTCGATCGCCGACCAGAACGCCTGGTCGGCGGGATCGGCCGCCGCTGCGGCGCTCTCGGCGATCTCCGGCCAGAACCGCTCGTGCTGGAAGGGGTAGGTCGGCAGGTCGACCGACCGGCCGCCGTCGTAGATCGGGGACCAGTCGACCTCGACACCGCTGACGTGCAGCCGAGCCAGCGCCGTGAGCAGCGCGGACTCCTCGCCGCGGTCCTTGCGCAGGGCCGCGACCGCGCCGTCGACCAGCGCGGACAGGACGCCGCCGGGTCCGATCTCCAGGAATGCGGTGGCACCGGATTCGCGCAGCGACGCGACGGCGTCGGCGAACCGGACCGTCTCGCGCACGTGCCGCACCCAGTGCTCCGGCGAGGTCACGTCACCGGTGGTGGCCAGCGGGATGCGCGGTTCGCGGAAGGTGATTCCGCTGATCGCGGCCCGGAAGTCCTCCAGCATCGCGTCCATCAGCGGCGAGTGGAACGCGTGGCTGACCTGGAGCCGGGTGGTCTTGCGGCCCTGCTCGGCGAACCGCGCGGTGAGATCCGCGACCGCGTCCTCGGTTCCGGAGGCGACGACCGAGTCGGGCGCGTTCACCGCGGCGATCGCGATCTCCGGGCTGAGCCAGGGCTCGATCTCCTGCTCGGTGGCGTTGATCGCGACCATCGCGCCGCCGGTGGGCAGCGCCTGCATCAGGTCCGCGCGGGCCGACACCAGCGTGCAGGCGTCCCGCAGCGACAGCACACCGGCGACGTGCGCCGCGGCGACCTCACCGATCGAGTGGCCTGCGACGAAACGGGGCCGCACGCCGAACGATTCGACCAGCCGGTGCAGCGCGACCTCGACGGCGAACAGGGCGGGCTGCGAGTACCCGGTCTCGTCGAGGCGGTCGGCGTCCTCGCCCCACATCACCTCGCGCACCCCCGCACCGAGGTGCGCGAGCACGTCGTCGAGGGCCGCGGCGAACACCGGGAACCGCTGGTGCAGCTCGCGGCCCATGCCCAGGCGCTGCGATCCCTGGCCGGAGAACAGCAGCGCGGTCGAGGGTTCACCGGCCACTCCCCTGGCGATCTCCAGGCCGTCGAGCAGCACCGCGCGGTGCTCGAAGGTGCTGCGGTGGGCCGACAGCGAGTAGCCGATGTCCAGCGGGTCGCCGTCGAGCGCGCGGACGCGATCGAGCTGCGCGTCCAGCGCGGCCTCGGATTTCGCGCTGACCAGCAGCGGAACCGGTCCGGCGGGGTCGCGGTCGGGGACCTCGTCCTCGACGGGGCCGGCTTCCAGGATCACGTGCGCGTTGGTGCCGCTGAGCCCGAACGACGACACGCCGCTGCGCCGCGGGCGGTTCAGCTCGACCCACGGGCTGGGCTCGGTGGCCAGCTCGACGGCTCCGGCGGACCAGTCGACGTGCGAGGACGGCTCGGTGACGTGCAGGGTGCGGGGCACCAGCCCGTGCTGCATCGCCAGCACCATCTTGATCACACCGGCCACACCCGCGGCCGCCTGCGTGTGGCCGAGGTTGGACTTGACCGCGCCGAGCAGCAGCGGGTGCTGCCGGTCGTGGCCGTAGGTGGCGATCAGCGCCTGCGCTTCGATCGGGTCGCCGAGCGCGGTGCCGGTGCCGTGCGCCTCGACGGAGTCCACATCGGACGGTTGGAGCCCTGCGTTGGCCAGGGCCTGCCGGATCACCCGCTGCTGCGCGGGACCGTTCGGGGCGGTTAGGCCGTTGGAGGCGCCGTCGGAGTTCACCGCCGAGCCGCGCACGGTGGCGAGCACGCGGTGCCCGTGGCGCTCGGCATCGGAACGCCGCTCCACCACCAGCACCCCGACGCCCTCGGACCAGCCGGTGCCCCCGGTGTCGTCGGAGAATGCGCGGCATCGCGCGTCCGGTGCGAGACCGCCCTGGGCGTTGAAACCGGCGAAGTTCATCGGGGTCGACATCACCGTGACACCGCCGACCAGCGCGAGCGAGGACTCGCCCGAGCGCAGCGACTGCGCCGCCACGTGCAGCGCGACCAGCGACGAGGAGCAGGCGGTGTCGACGGTGAGGGCGGGTCCTTCGAGGCCGAAGGCGTAGGAGAGGCGCCCGGAGATGACCGCGGCGGCCAGGCCGGTGCTGGAGTGCCCCATGATCTCCTCGCGGGAGCGGAGCACGAGCTGGGTGTAGTCCTGGCCGTTGGTGCCGATGAACACGCCGGTGTTGCTGCCGCGCAGTCCCCGGGCGTCGATGCCGGTGCGTTCGACGGCTTCCCAGGCGACCTCCAGCAGCTGGCGCTGCTGCGGGTCCATCGCCAGCGCCTCGCGCGGTGAGATCCCGAAGAAGCCGGGATCGAAATCGGCTGCGCCGTCGAGGAAACCGCCCTCGGCGGTATCGCCGTCGGCCAGCGGGTCCTGCTCCCAGCCGCGATCGGAGGGGAATCCGGAGATGGCATCGGTGCCGTCGGCGAGCAGCTGCCAGAAGTCCTCGGGAGAGCGCACCCCGCCCGGGAACCGGCAGCTCATCCCGACGATGACGATCGGGTCGTCGTCGATGTCGGCGTGCTGCGGCGCGAAGTCGAGATCGCCGCGCTCGCCCGAGATCTCGGCGATCAGGTGCTCGGCGAGCTCGCGCGGGGTCGGGTGGTCGAACGCGAGCGTGGTGGGCAGGTTCAGGCCGGTCGCGCCGGCGAGCCGGTTGCGCAGTTCGATGGCGGTCAGCGAGTCGAAGCCCAGCGCCCGGAACTCCCGGTCCGCGCGGACGTCCGAGCCGGAGGTGTGGCCGAGGACCGCCGCGGCCTCGTCGCGCACGACGTCGGTGACGTGACGCAGCCGGTCCTCGCCGCGCAGTCCGGACAGCTGGTCCGCCAGGGCGCCTTCGGCACCCCCGCGCCCGCTCGCCGCGATGCGCCGCCCCGGCCTCATCAGGCCGCGCAGGATCGCCGGGACTTCTCCCCCGGCGGGCCTGGTTCCGGTCGCCAGCGGCACCAGCAGCGCCTCGCCGGAGGCGACCGCGGCGTCGAACAGCGCGAGTCCTCGCTGGACCGACAGGGTCGGCGTCCGACGCGCTTCGGCCACGGTGGAGGTCATGCCCGCGCTGGCTTCCCAGGCGCCCCACGCCAGCGACAGCGCGGGGAGTCCGAGGCCGCCGCGGTGCGCGGCGAGCGCGTCGAGGTAGCTGTTGGCGGCCGCGTAGTTGCCCTGCCCGGCCGCGCCCATCACCCCGGCCACCGAGGAGTACAGGACGAACGCGGCGAGGTCCTGCTCGCGGGTGAGCTCGTGCAGGTGCCAGGCGGCGTCGACCTTCGGCCGCAGCACCTCGTCGAGCCGCTCGGGGGTCAGCGAGCCGATCACGCCGTCGTCGAGCACGCCCGCGGTGTGCACCACGGCGGTCAGCCGCACCGGGGCCAGCAGGGCGGCGAGCGCGTCGCGGTCGGCGACGTCGCACGCCGCCACCGACACCTCGGCGCCGTGCTCTTCCAGCTCTGCCCGGAGTTCCGCGGCTCCGGGGGCGTCGAGGCCGCGGCGGCTCACCAGCAGCAGGGAGCGGACGCCGCGTTCGGTCACCAGGTGCCGCGCCAGCGCCGCACCGAGCCCTCCGGTGCCACCGGTGATCAGCACGGTGCCATCGGGGTCCCACGCGCGCGCGGTGCTCTCGCGGAGCGTCGCCCGCGCGAGGCGGCCGACCCGCGCTTCCCCGGCGCGCACCACCACCTGCGTCTCGCCCGAGCTCAGCAGGGCGGGCAGATCCGGCAGGAGGGCGGCCGACTCCTCGGTGTCGTCGAGGTCGACGAGCAGGAACCGGCCGGGGTTCTCCGTCTGCGCGGCCCGCACCAGGCCCCAGGCCGCGGCGGCGGCCGGGTCGTCGCCGGACACCGCGCCGCGCGCGACGAAGACGAGCACCGAGCGCGCCTCGCCGGGCCACTCCTGCAGCAACGCGAGCACGCGGGCGGTGAGCCGGTGGGCCTGCTCCGGTTCGGCGCCGCCGGCGAGCGGCACGACGACCGTCGCGGGCGGCTCGTCCGGAAGGGCGGGCACCGCGGGGATTCCGAGGCCGAGCACGTCCTCGCCGAGCAGCACGGCGTCGGCGCGGTCGGCCTGCTCGACCCGCTGGGGCACCCAGTCGAGCTGGAACAGAGAGCGCAGGTCGGTGACCTCCGCCGGCTGCGGGACCGGCGCGAAGGTCACCTGCGCCGTGAGGACCGGGTCGCCGGAGACGTCGGTGGCGGCCGCGGACACGCGATCACCGGCGGCGGTGAGGCGCACGTGCAGCACTGATGCCCCGGAGGCGTGCAGCGAGACGTCGGCCCAGTCGGTCGGCACGCCGTACACGCCGAGGAAGCCGGCCGCGTGCAGCGCCGCGTCCAGGAGCGCGGGGTGCAGGCCGAAGGCGCTGCCCTCCGAGACGTCCTCCGGCAGCGCGACCTCGGCGAACACCTCGGTGCCCGCAGCCGAAGCACGACGCCACACCGCGCGCAGCCCGCGGAACACGGGACCGCGCACCACCTCGGCGGTCTCGTCGTCGAGGTCGGCGATGTCCACGACGGTCGCACCGCGCGGTGGCCACTCGTCGATGCCGACTTCCGCCAGACCCTCGCCATCGGCGAGGACGCCGTCGGCGTGCGGCACCCACTCGGCTTCCTCGTCGGCGCGCGCGTGCAGCCGCAGCTCGCGGCGACCGGTCTCGTCCGGTTCGCCGACCCGCAGCTGCACCTGCACCGGGCCGTCGTCGGGCAGCACGAGCGGCGCGATCCGGGTGAGCCGTTCGACGCGGTCGCAGCCGATGCGGTCGGCGGCGTAGGAGGCCAGCTCCAGCACGGCCGAGGCCGGAAGCAGCGCGCGGTCGTCCACGAGGTGGTCGGCCAGCCACGGGTGCGCGGCCAGCGACAGGGTGCCGGTCAGGATCATCTCGTCGGAGCCGGCGACGGTCATCGCGGCACCGAGCAACGGGTGGTCGGCGGCCGAGAGGCCCAGGCCTGCGGGGTCGCCCGCGCTCACCGACACCGACGGCCAGAACCGCTGGTGCTCGAAGGGGTAGGTGGGCAGGTCCACTCGACGGCCGCCCGCGAACGACGACGACCAGTCCACCTCAACGCCGGTGACGTGCAGTCGCGCCAGGGCCGTGAACCACGCGGTTTCCTCGTCGTGGTCGGCGCGCAGCGACGGGACGGCGTCGCCGACGAGCGCGGAGAGCACGGCGTCCGGGCCGAGTTCCAGGAACGTGGTGGCGCCGGAGTCGCGTGCGGCGGCGGCGTTGTCGGCGAACCGCACGGTGTCGCGCACGTGCCGCACCCAGTGCTCCGGCGACGTCACGTCACCGCTGGTGGCCAGCGGGATGCGCGGCTGGTGGAAGGTCAGTCCGCTGATCGCGGCCCGGAAGTCCTCCAGCATCGGATCCATCAGCGGCGAGTGGAACGCGTGGGACACGCTCAGCCGCTTCGACTTCCACCGCTCGGCCAGGCGCAGCACCTCGTCCTCGGCACCGGCGATGACCACCGACCGCGGACCGTTGACCGCGGCGACAGACACGCGCTCGGTCAGGTGGCCGACGACCTCCGTCTCGCTCGCTTCGAGGGCGACCATCGCCCCGCGCTCCGGCAGCGCCTGCATCAACGACGCACGAGCCGACACCAGCACCGCGGCGTCCTCCAGCGAGAGCACACCGGCCACGTGGGCCGCGGCGATCTCGCCGACCGAGTGCCCCACCAGCGTCGTCGGGCGGAGGCCGAAGGACTCGGCCAACCGGTACAGGGCGACCTCGACCGCGAACAGCGCGGGCTGCGCGAACCCGGTCTGGTTCAACGCCTCCGCGTCCTCGCCCCACATCACCTCGCGCAACCGCGGGTCCCAGTGCCGCAGCACGGCGTCCAGGGATTCGGCGAACACCGGGAACCGATCGTGGAGCTCGCGTCCCATCCCGAGGCGCTGGGCTCCCTGACCGGTGAACAGCACCGCAGGCGCGTGCTTGCGGGCTTCGCCCCTGGCGACTTCCCGGCCGTCGAGCAGCACCGCCCGGTGCTCGAAGTTCGCCCGCCCGGTCGCCAGCGAGTACCCGACGTCCAGGGGATTCTCCCGCACGCCCCGGACGCGTTCGACCTGCTCGTCCAGCGACGCCTCGGACCGGGCGCTGAGCAGCCACGGGACCTGGCCGGACGGCTCCGAAGCGGTGACCGCGACCTGCTCCCGGCCTTCGAGGATGACGTGCGCGTTGGTGCCGCTCACGCCGAACGACGACACGGCCGAGCGAGCGGGGCGGTCGCCGGCGGGCCAGTCGACCGGCGAGGTGACCAGCTCGGCCGATCCCGCCGACCAGTCCACGTGCGAGGACGGTTCGGAGACGTGCAGCGTCTCGGGCACCACACCGTGCCGCATCGCCATGACCATCTTGATCACGCCCGCGACGCCTGCCGCCGCCTGCGCGTGCCCGATGTTGGACTTGATGGTGCCCACCAGCAGCGGGTTCTCGCGGTCCTGGCCGTAGGTGGCGAGCAGGCTGCGCCCCTCGATCGGGTCGCCCAACGGCGTTCCGGTTCCGTGCGCCTCGACGACGTCCACTTCGGACGGTTCGAGCCCGGCCTGGTTCAACGCCTGGCGGATGATGCGCTGCTGTGCACGGCCGTTCGGCGCGGTGAAGCCGTTCGAGGCCCCGTCGGAGTTGACCGCCGATCCGCGCACCACCGCCAGCACCGGATGCCCGTTGCGCTCGGCGTCGGAAAGCCGTTCCAGCACCAGCATTCCCACGCCCTCGGACCACCCGGTGCCGTCGGCGTCGTCGGAGAAGGCCTTGCAGCGGCCGTCGGGGGCCAGACCGCCCTGGCGGCTGAACTCCACCAGCGAGCCCGGCGTGCACATGACGTTCACACCACCGGCCAGGGCGAGCCCGCACTCACCGGCGCGCAGTGCGTGCACGGCGAAGTGCAGCGACACCAGCGACGAGGAGCACGCCGTGTCGATCGTGGCGGTGGGCCCCTCCAGCCCGAGTTCGTAGGACACGCGCCCGGATTCCGCGCTCGCGGCGATGCCGGTGCCGATGTCGCCGGTCGCGTCGGACACCGAGTGGATCAGCAGGTGCTGGTAGTCCTGCCCGTTGGTGCCGACGAACACACCGGTCTGGGTTCCTCGCAGCGAAGTCGGGTCGATCCCGGCGCTCTCGATCGCCTGCCAGGACGTCTCCAGCAGCAGCCGCTGCTGCGGGTCCATGGTCAGCGCTTCGCGCGGGGAGATGCCGAAGAAGCCGGGGTCGAAATCCGCTATGCCGGAGAGGAATCCGCCGCGCACGCTGATGCCGGTGCCTCGCTCGTCGACGCCGGCGGCGCCGAGCGCACCCACGTCCCAGCCCCGGTCGGCGGGCAGCTCCGAGGTCGCGTCCCGGCCGGAGGCGACCAGTTCCCACAGGTCTTCGGGCGACTCGACACCGCCCGGGTAGCGGCACGACATGCCCACGATGGCGACGGGCTCGGTAGCCGCGGCCACCAGCTGCCTGTTCTGCTTCCGCAGGCGGTCGGTCTCCTTGACCGCCGCGCGCAGCGCCTCGACGACCTTGTCGCTGGAGTCGTTCATGGTCAGCTCCTTCAGTCCTGGCCGTCGAGTGCGGCTTGCACCAGGTCATCGACGGACATCTCATCGATGCCGTCGTCGTGGGCAGTCTCGTCGCCACCGGAGGTCTCGCCGTCGCGGCCGACCAGCTGCAGCAGCGGCTCCAGCACGCCGATCTCCCGCAGCTGCGAGAGCGGCACCTTCCCGAGCAACCGGCGGATCTCCGCTTCCTCGTCGTCGGCCCGGGTCGCCGGGGTCGCCGAGTCGGGCAGCAGCTCGCCCAGCACGTGCTCGGCGAGGTCGGCCGGTGTGGGGTGGTCGAACACCAGCGTGGAGGCGAGGCTCAGGCCGGTGGCCGCGCCCAGCTGGTTGCGCAGCTCCACCACCGCCAGCGAGTCGAACCCGAGGTCCCGGAAGGGCCGGTCGGGGCGGACGACCTCGACGTCCTGCTGACCGAGCACGGCGGCGGAGAGCGTCCGCACCAGCTCCAGCACCACGTCCGAGCGCCGTTCGGGCGCCAGTGCGCGGATCTGCTCCGGAAGCGCGGGTTCCTGCGGCCCGCTCGCCTCCGGGGTGTCGTCCGGGATGAGCTCGCGCATCAGCGGGCTCGGGCGGGCGGGGCGGCCTGCTCGCCCGGTGTCGACGGCCGTGACGACCGCGGTCGGGCCGGATTCGGCGGCGAGTTGCCGCAGCGCCGTGCAGGCCAGCGCCGGGTCCATCGGGATGATCCCGGCGCGCTGAGCGCTCTGCTCGGCCTCGGCGGAACCGGCCATGCCACCACCGCCCCAGGCTCCCCAGGCGATCGAGGTCGCCGGGAGGCCGCGCGACCTGCGCCGTTCGGCGAGCGCGTCGAGCATCGCGTTGGCCGCCGCGTAATTCGCCTGCCCCGGGCTGCCCACGGCCGAGGAGGCGGAGGAGAACAGCACGAAGGCCGTCAGGTCCGAGGTCAGCTCGTCCAGCAGCAGCGCCGAGTCGACCTTGGTGCGGAAGACCTCCTGGAACCGCTCCGGTGTCAGCCGGTCCAGCACGCCGTCGTCGATGACACCGGCGGTGTGCACGACTCCGGTGAGCGGACCGGGGATCTCGGCGAGCAGCGCGGTCAGCGAGGCGCGGTCGGCGACGTCGCACGCGGCGATCGTGACGCCGACGCCCGCCGCGCGGAGTTCCTCGCGCAGCTGCTCGGCTCCGGGCGCGTCGGGCCCGCGCCTGCTGGCCAGCACCAGGTGTTCGGCGCCTTCGCGGGCCAGCGCGCGGGCGACGTGCCCGCCGAGGGCACCGGTGCCGCCGGTGATGAGCACCGTCCCGGAGGGCTGCCACGCGGCAGCGGGCTTCTGCTCGGACGCGGGCGCGGGTGCGGGCACGAGCCTGCGGGCGAACAGCCCGCCGGAGCGCACGGCCACCTGGTCCTCACCGTCCACTCCGGACAGCACGGCGCGGAACAGGGCTGCGGCCCCGTCGCCGAGCTCGCCGGGCAGGTCGACGAGACCGCCCCAGCGCTCCGGGTGCTCCATCGCCGCGACCCGGCCCAAGCCCCACACGGCGCCCTGGGTGACGTCGTCGAGCCGGTCGGAGGCGCCGGTGGACACCCCGCGCCGGGTGACGCACCACAGCGGCGCGGTGATCCGAGCATCGCCGAGCGCCTGGATGAGCGCGGCGGTGAGCAGCGCACCGTCGGGCACCGAGCCGCCGGACGGCGAGGCGAGCGCCAGCAGGGACACCACGCCGTCGAACCCGGTGCCGCAGGAGCGCAGGGCCTCGGCGAGGGCGTCGCGATCCGGGTCACCGACCTCGACGAGGACGGTGTCGGTGCCGAGGGCGTCCACCGCGGCGGTGACCTGCTCGTCGGCTTCACGAGGGACGATCACCAGCCACGTCCCGGCCGGTTCGCCGGCGTGCGCGCCGCCGAGCGGGCGCCAGGCGATCCGGTGCCGCCAGCGGTCCACCTCGGCGAGGTCCTGGTGCTGCTTGCGCCAGTCGAGCAGCGCGGGCAGCACCTGGGACAGCGCGGTGCCGTCGACCTGGAGCACGTTCTCCAGCGAGGGGAAGTCCTCGCGTTCGACGGCGTCCCAGAACGCGTGGTCGTCGGCGTCGTGCGCGGCGGCAGCGGCGGTGGGCCGGGACATCGCATCCGGCCAGTACCGCTGGCGCTGGAAGGCGTAGGTGGGCAGGTCGATCCGCCGCGCCCCGGCACCGTCGAAGAAGGCCGTCCA
This sequence comes from Saccharopolyspora tripterygii, assembly GCF_054778355.1. Taxonomy (NCBI): domain Bacteria; kingdom Bacillati; phylum Actinomycetota; class Actinomycetes; order Pseudonocardiales; family Pseudonocardiaceae; genus Saccharopolyspora; species Saccharopolyspora tripterygii. The sequence goes on from NZ_BAAGZP010000030.1 coordinate 84,442, forward strand.
GTCGACGGTCGCGCCGTCGACGAACAGCCTGCCCAGCGAGGAGGTGAACCACGCTTCCTCGTCGCGGTCCCGGCGCAGGACCGGGACGGTGCCCTCGACGAGAGCGGACAGCGGCCCGTCGGGGCCGATCTCGACGAAGCCGGTGACCCCGGACTCGCGGACCTCATCGACGTTGTCGGCGAAGCGCACGGTGTCGCGCACGTGCCGCACCCAGCGCTCAGGAGAGGTCACGTCACCGGTGGCGGCCAGGGGGATCCGGGGTTCGTGGAAGGTCAGCTCCGCGACCACGGCCCGGAAGTCCTCCAGCACCGGATCCATCAGCGACGAGTGGAACGCGTGGGACACGCTGAGCCGCTTGGGCTTCCAGCGCTGCGCGAGCTCCAGCACCTCGCTCTCGACGCCCGACAGCACCACGGACTGGGCGCCGTTGACCGCGGCGATGGACACGCCGTCGGTCAGCAGCGGCAGCACGTCGGCTTCGGCGGCCTGCACCGCCACCATCGCCCCGCCCTCGGGCAGCGCCTGCATCAGCGACGCGCGCGCCGTGACCAGTCGGCAGGCATCGCCCAGCGAGAGCACGCCGGCCACGTGCGCGGCCGCGATCTCACCGACCGAATGACCCACCAGGTGATCCGGCTCGACGCCCAGCCACTCCACCAGCCGGAACAGCGCCACCTCGACCGCGAACAGCGCGGGCTGGGTGAACTCCGTGCGGTTGAGCACTTCGGCGTCCTCGCCCCACATGACCTCGCGCAGCCGCGGATCGAGGTGGGCGAGCACCTCGTCCAGCGCGTCGGCGAACGCCGGGAACCGCGCGTGAAGCCCCCGGCCCATCCCGACGCGCTGCGCGCCCTGTCCCGAGAACAGGAAGGCCGGCTTGCGGTGGCGCGCGGCTTCACCGCGCAGAACCCCGGGCGCGCTGCGGTCGTCGACCAGGGCGGTCAACCCGTCGATCAGCGCGGCGTGGTCGGTGGCGAGCACGCCTGCGCGCTGCTCGAACGCGGCGCGCGTCGTGGCCGCCGACCACGCGATGTCGGTGAGCGGGAACGCACCGGACCGCACGTGCGCGAGCAGGTTGCGCGCCTGCTCGCGCAGCGCCGCCGGGGTGCGGCCGGACACCGGCACCAGCACCTCCGCCACCGGGATCGCGGCGTTGCCGCCGTCCTCCTCGGGCTGCGGGACGTGCTGCTCCAGGATGACGTGCGCGTTGGTGCCGCTGGCGCCGAAGGACGACACGGCGGCCCGGCGCTGCGCCCCGGTCTCCGGCCAGCCGGTCCGCTCGGTGAGCAGCGACAGCGCGCCGGATTCCCAGTCCACGTGCGACGACGGCGCGTCGGCGTGCAGCGTCCTGGGCAGTTCTCCGTGCCGCATCGCCATGACCATCTTGATCACCCCGGCGACGCCGGACGCGGCCTGGGTGTGGCCGATGTTGGACTTGACGGCGCCCAGCCACAGCGGCCGCTCCCGGTCCTGCCCGTAGGTGGCGAGCAGTCCTTGCGCTTCGATCGGGTCGCCGAGCTCGGTACCGGTCCCGTGCGCCTCCACAGCGTCCACATCGGACGGTTCGAGACCGGCCGCGTTGAGCGCCTGGCGGATCACCCGCTGCTGCGCGGGACCGCTGGGAGCGGTGAGGCCGTTGGAGGCGCCGTCGGAGTTGATGGCCGAGCCCCGGACGACGGCCAGCACCTGGTGGCCGTTGCGCTCGGCGTCGGAAAGCCGTTCCAGCACCAGCATTCCCACGCCCTCGGACCAGCCGGTGCCGTCGGCGTCGTCGGAGAAGGCCTTGCACCGGCCGTCGCGCGAGAGCGCGCCCTGCGCGCTGAACTCGACGAACCCGACCGGGGTCGCCATCACGGTGACGCCGCCCGCCAGGGCCATCGAGCACTCACCGGAGCGCAGCGCCTGCGCCGCGAGGTGCAGCGACACCAGCGAGGAGGAGCATGCCGTGTCCACCGACACCGTCGGTCCCTGCAGGCCGAACGCGTAGGCCACCCGGCCGGAGAGCAGGCTCGCGGACTGCGCGGTCTGCCACTCCATGCCGGTGATCTCCGCCGGTGCGCGGTACTCCCCGCTGCCACCGCCGACGAACACGCCCGTGACGCTGCCGCGCAACCGGCCCGGGTCGATCCCCGCGCGTTCCAGGGATTCCCACGCCGCCTCCAGCACGAGCCGCTGCTGCGGGTCCATCACCAGCGCCTCGCGCGGTGAGATGGAGAAGAAGTCCGGGTCGAAGTCGGCGACGTCGTGCAGGAATCCGCCGCAGCGGGTGGCGCTGCGGCCTTCGTCGAACAGCGCCCCGAGGTCCCATCCCCGGTCGGTGGGCATCTCGCCGACCGCGTCGACCTCGTCGACCAGCAGCCGCCACAGGTCCTCGGGAGACCGCACGCCGCCGGGGTAGCGGCAGCTCATGCCGACGATCGCGATGGGTTCGTCCGCCGCGGGCCCGGCGGGCAGCACGGCCGGGGCGTCGCTCTCGCCCGTGAGCTCGGCGAGCAGGTGCTCGGCGAGCTCGGTCGGCGTCGGGTGGTCGAACACCAGCGTCGCCGTCAGGGCGAGCCCGGTCGCCCCGGTGAGCTGGTTGCGCAGGTCGACGGCGGTGAGCGAGTCGAAACCGAGGTCGCGGAACGGCGCGTCGAGCTCGACGGCGTCGGCGTCGCCGTGCCCGAGGACGGCGGCCGCGCGCTCGCGCACCAGGGTCAGCACCGCGCTGCGACGACGTCCCTCGGGCATCGCCAGCAGCTCCTGCCGCATCGCGGGGTCCTCGCTGGATTCCCCGGCCTGCACCGCGCGGGCTTCGGGGATCCCGGAGAACAGCGCGGCGCGTTCGCCGAGCGATCCGGCGAAGGTCTCCCAGCGGACGTCAGCGACGGCCACGGCGGTTTCCCCGCCCGCCACAACACGTCCCAGCACGGTCAGCGCCCGCTGCGCGGGAACGGCCGGAAGGCCGCTGAGCCGCAGGTGGGAGCTCGTGCTGCGGTCGGTGGTCTCGGCCCACGGTCCCCAGGCGACGAAACGAGTGGGGCGGCCGCGGCTCTGGCGGCGCCGCGCGAACGCGTCCAGCCGCGCGTCGTGGGCCGCCTGCCGCGAACGCCCGCGCACGCCCCAGGTTCCGGCGATGGAGCCCAGCACCACGAACGCGTCCAGCTCGCGGTCGCCCAGCAGCTCGTCGAGGTGCGCGAGCCCGGTCATCGCGTGCTCGGGGTCCTCGGCGTGCTCCTCACCCGCGTGCACCACCGCGGTGAGGTCGTCGACGCCGTCGAGCAGCGCGGCGAGTCCGTCGCGGTCGGCGGTGTCGCAGAGCGCGACGGTCGCGGGCAGGTCCCGCACCACCTCGGAGGCCTTCTCGGTGCCGGTGAGCACGAGGTTGTCGGCGCCGTTGTCGGTCAGCCAGCGGGCGACGAGCTCGCCCATCGGGCCGGTGCCGCCGACGACGAGGACGGTTCCCCGCGGTGTCCAGGTCTCCCCCGCTGCGGCACCGCGCACCAGTCGGCGGGCGTGGGCGCCGTCGGGTCGGATCGCGATCTCGTTCTCGCCGTCCGGGATCTGCCCGAGCCAGTCGTCGACGACCTCGGGCAGGTCGATCAGGCCGCCCCAGCGCTCCGCGTGCTCCAGCGCCGCGACCTGTCCGGCGCCCCAGACGTGGGCGTGCGCGGTGTCGCGCAGCGGCTCGTCGGCCACGGCGACGGCACCGCGCGTCACGCACCACAGCGGTGCGGTGATCCCGGCGTCGGCCAGTGCCTCCAGCAGCTCGTCCGGGCCGGTTCCCAGCAGCGACACGACTCCGGCGAACTCCTGCGCGGGCGCCTCGCCGATCGCCTCGGCGCGCACCACGGCGTCGCCGAGCGCGTCGGCGGCGTCCGCCGCCCACTCGTCGCCGGTCGGCACGAGCGCGAGCCACGTTCCTCGCGGGAGTCCGGTGCCGGTGACCGGGGTCCACGTCGTGGTGTAGAGCCAGTTCTGCGCTCCGGGATGGTCGACGACCGCCCCGGCGACGGTGTCCGGCCAGTAGCGCTGGCGCTGGAAGGCGTAGGTGGGCAGGTGGATCCGGCGCGCGCCGGTGCCCTCGAAGAAGGACTCCCAGCGCACGTCGTGGCCTTCGGTGAACAACCGGCCCAGCGCGGAGGCGAAGGCCTGCTGCTCGTCGCGGTCCCGGCGCAGCAGCGGGACGCTTCCCTCGACGAGCGCGGACAGCGGCCCGTCGGGACCGATCTCGACAAACCTCGTCGCCCCGGCGTCGCGCACCGCGTCGACGTCGTCGGCGAAGCGCACGGTGTCGCGCACGTGCCGCACCCAGTGCTCGGGCGAGGTCACGTCACCGCCGGTGGCGAGCCGGATCGTGGGCTGGTGGAAGGTCAGCCGCTCCACGACGGCCCGGAAGTCCTCCAGCATCGGATCCATCAGCGACGAGTGGAAAGCGTGGGAGACCTTGAGGCGCTTGGATTCCCAGCGCTGCGCGAGCTCCAGCACCTCGTCCTCGACACCCGACAGCACCACCGAATCGGGGCCGTTCACCGCCGCGATCGAAACGCCCTCGGTCAGCAGCGGCAGCACCTCGGCTTCGGCGGCCTGCACCGCCACCATCGCCCCACCTTCGGGCAGCGCCTGCATCAGCGAAGCCCGGGCCGACACCAACGCGCAGGCATCCTCCAGCGAGAGCACGCCCGCCACGTGCGCAGCCGCGATCTCACCGACCGAATGCCCCACCAGGTGATCCGGTGCGATGCCCAACCACTCGACCAGCCGGAACAGCGCCACCTCGACCGCGAACAGCGCCGGCTGGGCGAACCCGGTCTGGTTCAGCGCCTCCGCGTCCTCGCCCCACATCACCTCGCGCAGCTGCGGATCCAGGTGCAGCAGCACGGCATCCAGCGCGTCCGCGAACACCGGGAACCGCTCGGAGAGCTCGCGACCCATCCCGAGGCGCTGCGCGCCCTGGCCCGAGAACAGGAACGCGCTCGCTCCGCCGCGCCGCACGACACCCCGAGCCAGCTCGACCGGGCCGGAATCGGCAGGCATCAGTGCCGCGCGATGCGCGAACGCCGACCGGCTGGTCGCCAACGAGCAGGCGACGTCGATCGCCTCGCCCTCGGCGGCCCGCACGCGCTCGATCTGAGCGTCCAGGGCAGCCGCGGTCTTGCCGCTGACCAGCCACGGCGCGGGCACGATCTCCCGCCGCGCGATGCTCGCCTCCCCTTCCGGGACGCCCTCCAGCACGACGTGCGCGTTGGTCCCGGACAGGCCGAACGCCGACACGCCCGAACGTCGCGGGCGGCCCGTCTCCGGCCACTCGACCGACTCGGTGAGCAGCGACAACGCACCGGAATCCCAGTCGATGTGCGAGGTCGGTTCGTCGACGTGCACCGTCCTGGGCAGGACCCCCCGCCGCATCGCCATGACCATCTTGATCACACCGGCCACACCGGCGGCGGCCTGGGCGTGGCCGAGGTTCGACTTCACCGAGCCCAGCCACAGCGGCCGGTCGCGGTCGCGGAACGCGGCCAGCAGCGCCTGGGCCTCGATCGGGTCGCCCAGAGTGGTTCCGGTGCCGTGCGCCTCGATCGCGTCCACGTCCGCCGAGGTCAGACCCGCGTCGGCCAGGGCGTTGCGGATCACGCGTTGCTGCGACGGGCCGTTCGGCGCGGTGAGGCCGTTGGAGGCGCCGTCGGAGTTCACCGCCGAACCGCGCAGCAGTCCCCACACCTCGTGGCCGTTGCGGGTCGCGTCGGACAACCGCTCCAGCACGAGCACACCGACGCCCTCGGACCACGAGGTCCCGTCGGCGGCGTCGGCGAAGGCCTTGCACCGGCCGTCGGGCGCGAGTCCGTCCTGTGCGGTGAACTCGACGAACGAATCGGGGCTGGACATCACCGAAACACCGCCGGCCAGCGCCAGCGAGCACTCACCACCGCTCAGCGCGCCTGCGGCCCAGTGCATCGCGACGATCGAGGACGAGCACGCGGTGTCGACGGTGACCGCGGGTCCTTCCAGGCCCAGGGCGTAGGCGAGGCGGCCGGACATGACGCTCGCCGTGTTGCCGGTGGCGAGGTAGCCCAGCGCGTCGAGGTCCTGCGAGCGGCGCAGCACGTGCTCGTAGTCCTGGCCGTTGGTGCCGACGAAGACACCGGTTTCGCTGCCGCGCAACGACACCGGGTCGATCCCCGCGCGTTCCAGCGCCTCCCAGGCTGTTTCGAGAACCAGGCGCTGCTGCGGGTCCATCGCCATCGCTTCGCGCGGCGAGATCCCGAAGAACCCGGCGTCGAAGTCCGCGACACCGCGCAGGAAGCTCGCCTCGCGGGTTGCCGACGCACCGGCGTCCAGGGCGGCCAGGTCCCAGCCGCGGTCGTCCGGGAACGGGCCCGCGGTGTCCTCTCCGTCGAGCAGCAGCCGCCAGAGCTCTTCCGGCGAGGAGATGCCGCCGGGGAAGCGGCAGCCGATCCCGACGATGGCGATCGGCTCGTCCGCGACCGATTCGGCGCCGGTCCGGGTGAGGACCGCGGGGTCGTTCCCGGCGGTTCCGACGACCTCGCCGAGCAGGAATTCCGCCAGGTCCACCGGTGTCGGGTGGTCGAACAGCAGCGAGGCGGGCAGCGTCAGCCCGGTCGCCGCGGCGAGCCGGTTGCGCAGCTCCAGCGTCGTCAGGGAGTCGAACCCGAGGTCGCGGAACGCGCGGTCCGGGTCGAGATCGGTGGGCCGCGCGTGGCCCAGCACCCCGGCGACGTGCGCCAGCAGCAGGTCGAGGACCGCTCGACGACGATCGGTCTCGGGCAGTCCGGCCAGTTCGCGCAGCGGCTCCGGCTCCTGCTGCTCGGCCGTCGGCCGCGCACCGGTCGAGATCCGCCGCACCTCGGGCAGGTCGCCCACCAGCGGCGCCGGGCGGAGGTGGGTGAGGCCGGGCAGGAACCGCGACCAGTCGATGTCGGCGACGGCGAGCGAGGTGTCGCCGTGCTCGATCGCGCGCTGCAGGGCGGCGATCGCCTGCTTCGGCGGCATCGGGGTGAACCCGCCGCGCCGCAACCGCTCTTCGACGCCTTCGTCGACCGCCATGCCCGAACCGGCCCACGGGCCCCACGCGACCGAGGTGGCCGGGAGCCCCTGAGCGCGGCGCATCTCGGCGAAGGCGTCCAGGAAGGCGTTGGCGGCGGCGTAGTTTCCCTGCCCGGCCGCGCCGATGACCCCGGCAGTGGAGGAGAACAGCACGAACGCGTCGAGGTCGTCGGTGAGCTCGTGCAGGTTGTGGGCGGCTGTCGCCTTGGCGCGCAGGACGTTCGCGAAGCTCTCGGGGGTGAGCGAGTCGACCAGCGCGTCCTCCACGACACCGGCCGCGTGGAACACTGAGGTGACCCGGTGTTCGGCCAGCAGGGCCGCGAGGGCGTCGCGGTCGGCCGCGTCGCACGCGGCGATGGTGACCCGCTCCCCCAGCTCCTGCGCGAGTTCCGCGGCACCCGGCGCGTTCGCGCCGCGCGTGCCCACGAGCAGCAGGTGTTCGGCGCCCGCCTCGGCGAGCCAGCGCGCCACGTGGGCGCCGAGGGCTCCCGTTCCGCCGGTGACCAGCGCGGTTCCCGGCCGGAACCCGCGGGTGGTCTGGTCGTCGTCGATCTCGCTGCGCACGAGCCTGCGGGCGTAGACGCCGGAGGGGCGCACCGCGACCTGGTCCTCACCGGTCCCGGCGAGGACACCGGCCAGGCGGCGCACGGCGTTGCGGTCGAGCTGCTGCGGGAGGTCGACCAGACCGCCCCAGCGCTGCGGGTGCTCCAGCGCGATGACGCGCCCGAGGCCCCACACGGCTGCTCGTTCGGGTGCCGGGCCCGCATCGCTGGCGTCCGCGGCGACCGCGCCGCGAGTGGCGACCCACAGCGGTGCCTCGACTCCGCTGTCGCCCAGCGCCTGCGCAGCAGCCGTGGTTCGGGTCAGGCCCTCGTGCAGGTCCGACTCCAGCGCGAGCAGCGACAGCACGCCGGTGAACGAGCCGTCGAGGTCGCGCAGGGCTCCGGCGAGCACCTCGCGATCGGTTCCGGCGACCTCCAGACGGGCGGTCTCGACACCGAGACCGTCGAGGAGGTCGTTCGCGTCCTGCCCGGGGGCGTGCAGCACGAGCCACCGACCGGTCGGTGTCGCCGACGTGGTGACGGGCCGCCAGGTCACGCAGTAGCGCCAGGAGTCGACGGCGGACAGCTGGTGCCTGCGACGCCATTCGGCGAGCGCGGCGAAGTCCTCGCGCTCCACCGCGTCCCAGAACTGCTCGTCGAGCGGCACCGAGGTCTCGGCTGGCTCGCCGGCGGGGGCAGCGGCCTCCGGCCAGAACCGCTCGTGCTGGAACGGGTACGTGGGCAGGTCCACGGCGCGGGCACCGCTGCCGTCGAAGAACGCGGGCCAGTCGACACCCGTGCCGCGCACGTGGAGCCGCGCCAGCGAGGCGAGAAGCGCCGGCACCTCGTCGCGGTCGGAGCGCAGCGCCGGAGCGAGAACGGCGTCACCGCCCAGGATTTCCTGCGCGAGGGCGCTCAACGTCCCGTCGGGGCCGATCTCCAGCGCCGCGCGCACGTCTCGCTGCGCGAGCTGCGCGACGTTGTCGGCGAAGCGCACGGCGTCCCGGACGTGCCGCACCCAGTGCTCGGGCGAGGTCACATCACCGGCGACCACGAGCGGGATCTGCGGTTCGCGGAAGGTCAGCCCCTCCACGACGGTCCGGAAGTCCTCCAGCATCGGATCCATCAGCGACGAGTGGAACGCGTGAGAAACCTTGAGCCGCTTGGATTCCCAGCGCTGCGCGAGCTCCAGCACCTCGTCCTCGACACCTGAGAGCACCACCGACGACGGCCCGTTCACCGCCGCGATCGAAACACCCCCGGTCAACAGCGGCAGCACCTCGGCCTCACCGGCCTGCACCGCCACCATCGCCCCACCCGCAGGAAGCGCCTCCATCAGCGACGCCCGAGCCGACACCAACGCGCAGGCATCCTCCAGCGAGAACACCCCCGCCACGTGCGCAGCCGCGATCTCACCGACCGAATGCCCGGCCAGCTGATCCGGGCTCACACCCAGCGACTCCACCAGCCGGAACAGCGCCACCTCCACCGCGAACAGCGCCGGCTGGGCGAACTCCGTGCGGTTGAGCAGTTCGGCGTCCTCCCCCCAGATGACCTCGCGCAGCGGCCGGTCGGACTGCGAGTCCAGGTGCGCGCACACCTCGTCGAAGGCGTCGGCGAACGCCGGGAACCGCTCGTGGAGCTCGCGACCCATGCCCAACCGCTGCGATCCCTGGCCGGAGAACAGGAAAGCCGTGCGACCGCGCGTCGAAACACCTCGCACCAGCGCGGTGTCGGGCTGGTCGTCGCGCAGCGCGGTCAGGCCGCGCACCAGGCTCTCGCGGTCCTCGGCGATCACAGCGGCGCGGTGCTCGAACGTCGACCGCGCGGTCGCGAGCGCGCCCGCGACGTCGGTCAGGTGCGCGTCCGGCTGGTCGTCGAGCAGCTCCAGCAACCGCGCGGCCTGCTGGCGCAGCGCCCTCGCCGCTCGCGCCGAGACGAGCACCGGGACGGTTCCGCCGACCGGCTCGCGCTGCTCGGCGTCCGGCTGCTCGACCTCGGGTGCCTGTTCGAGGATGGCGTGGGCGTTGGTGCCGCTGAGCCCGAACGAGGACACGGCGGCCCGGCGCGGGCGACCCACCTCCGGCCAGGCGGTCTCCTCGGCGAGCAGCTCGATGGCGCCGGGAACCCAGTCCACCTTCGTGGACGGCTGCTCGACGTGCAGCGTCCGCGGCAGCACGTCGCGCTGCAGCGCCTGCACCATCTTGATCACGCCGGCGACACCGGAGGCCATCTGGGTGTGGCCGATGTTCGACTTGATGGAGCCGAGCAGCAGCGGACGTTCGCGACCCTGGCCGTAGGTGGCCAGCAGCGCGTCCGCCTCGATCGGGTCGCCCAGCGCCGTACCGGTCCCGTGACCCTCCACCACGTCCACATCGGACGGTTGCAGGCGGGCGTTCGCCAGCGCCTGGCGGATGACCCGCTGCTGCGCGAGGCCGTTCGGGGCGGTGAGGCCGTTGGACTCGCCGTCCTGGTTGACCGAACTGCCCCGCACCACCGCGAGGACCTCGTGGCCGTTGCGCTGCGCGTCGGAGAGCCGTTCCAGCAGGACCAGACCGACGCCCTCGGCGAGGGTCATGCCGTCGGCGGCGTCGGAGTAGGCCTTGCAGCGGCCATCAGCGGCCAGCGCGCGCTGACGGCTGAAGCCGACGAACGCGCCCGGGGTCGACATGATGCTCACGCCGCCCGCGAGGGCGAGCGAGCTCTCCCCGCCGCGCAGCGACTGGCAGGCCAGGTGCAGCGCCATCAGCGACGACGAGCACGCCGTGTCCAGGGTGACCGCAGGCCCTTCCAGGCCGAACAGGTAGCTGATCCGCCCGGACAGGATGCTGGAGAGCGCACCGGTGATCATGTGCCCCTCGTCGGGGGCACCACCGGCGCCGGCCGAGTAGTCCTGGTAGCTGGCGCCGATGAACGCGCCGGTGAGGCTGCGGCGCAGCCGGTGCGGGTCGATGCCCGCGCGTTCGATCGCCTCCCACGCGGTCTCCAGCAGCAGTCGCTGCTGCGGGTCCATCGACAGCGCCTCGCGCGGGCTGATGCCGAAGAAGCCCGGGTCGAAATCCGCTGCGTCGTGCAGGAATCCGCCCTGGACGGAGTAGGTGCTGCCGGGCCGGTCCGGGTCCGGGTCGTGCAGGAAGCCGTCCCAGCCGCGGTCCGCGGGGAACCCGGAGATGGCGTCGACGCCGTCGGCGACGAGCCGCCACAGGTCCTCCGGCGAGCTCACACCGCCGGGGTAGCGGCAGGCCATGCCGACGATCGCGATCGGCTCGTCCTCGGCCACCGAGGTGACGACCGGCGCGTCGTGCCGGGTCTCGCCGCCGCCGATCTCGGCCAGCAGGTGGTCGGTGAGCGCCAGCACGCTCGGGTGGTCGAAGACCATCGTGGTCGCCAGCCGCAGGCCGGTCGCGGCCACGAGGCGGTTGCGCAGGTCCACGGCGGTGATCGAGTCGAAGCCGACCTCGCGGAAGGCGCGGTCCTCCGGCAGCGCGTCGGGACTGGAGTGCCCGAGCACCTTGGCGGCTTCGGCGCGCACCAGCTGCAGCACGGCCTGCCCGCGCTCGCCGGCGGGCAGCGCGCGCAGCCGCGCGACCTCCCCGCCGTCGCTCGCCGCGGAGTGCTCGACCGCGGCGTTGCGCCTGCGGACCTCGGCGATCTCGTCGAACAGGGTCGTCGGGCGCGCCGCGGTGAACACCGGGTGGTAGCGGTCCCAGGCGACGTGCGCGATGGCGAGTTCGGTCTCGTCGTCCTCGATCGCCCGCTGCAAGGAGCCCAGCGCCAGCCGCGCCTTCATGAACTCCAGCCCGCTGCGGCGGATCTGGTCCGGGTCGACGCGGCCGAGACCGAGGTCGTCGGACCAGATGCCCCAGGAGATCGCGGTCGCCCGCAGGCCGCGGGCGCGTCGGTGGGCCGCCAGCGAGTTGAGGTAGGCGTTGCCGGCCACGTAGGCGGCGTGGTCGCCGCTGCCCCACATGCCCGAGACCGAGGAGAACAGGACGAACGCGTCGAGGTCGTCGGGCAGCAGCGCGTCGAGGTGCTGCGCGCCGTGGACCTTGGCGCGCAGCACCTCGGCGAGGACCTCGGGCGTGGCGTCGTCGATCGGGTGCAGCCCGATGGTGGCGGCCGCGTGCAGGACCGCGCGCACCTGATGCCCGTCGGCGCTGAGCCGGGCGAGCAGTGCGGCGACCGAGTCGCGGTCGGCGACGTCGCAGGCCACGACGGTGGTCGGGGTGCCGAGTTCGCCCAGTTCGCGGGCGAGTTCGGCGGCGCCGGGCGCGTCCTGGCCGCTGCGGCTGGTGAGCACCAGGTGCTCGGCGCCCAGGTGGGCCAGCCAACGGGCGACGTGCGGCCCGAGCGTGCCGGTGCCTCCGGTGATGATCGTGGTGCCGCGCGGTGTCCACGGTTCGGAGCGGTCGGGGCGCGCAGGGGCGTGCACGACGCGGCGGGTGAGCACACCGTTGACGCGCACGGCGAACTGGTCCTCGTCACCGGGCTGGACCAGCAGGGCCGCGAACCGGCGAGCGCTGCGCTGGTCGAGCTCCTCGGGGACGTCGATCGAACCGCCCCAGCGCTGCGGGTGCTCCAGCGCGGCGGACCAGCCGAGCCCCATCGCCATCGCCTGCGCCGGGTGCTCGACGGCGTCCGACCGGCCGGTGGACACGGCGTTGCGCGTGATGTTCCACAGCGGAGCGTCGATGCCCGCGTCGCCGAGCGCCTGGACGAGCGCGACGGTGAGCACGAGGCCGACCGGCAGGTCCACGCTGGTCTCGGTGGCGTGCTCGGCACCGGGCAGCAGCGACACCACTCCGGCGAGATCGTCGGCGCCGGCTGATGCTTCGAGATCGCTCGATTCATCCGGAGCACCGAGCCGCCGGGCGAGCACCGCTCGGTCGGCGCAGGTCTCGTCGAGGACCACCCGCCGGACCTCGGCGCCCTGATCGGTCAGAGCCGCCGCCACGTCGTCGCCGGGGTTGCCCTCGGTGGTGACCAGCAGCCAGGTTCCGGTGAGGTGGGCGTCCGGCTGGCCGCGCAACGGCTTCCACACGACGCGGTAGCGCCAGGAGTCCGTTGTGGACTCCTCGCGGCGGCGTTCGCGCCAGGAGTTCAGCGCGGGCAGCACGGCCGCCAAGGAGTCCTCGCCGACGTGCAGGCTGGCGGTGAGCGAGGCGAGGTCGGACTGCTCCACGGCGGCCCAGAACTCCGCATCGGCCGGGTCGGACTCGGTCTGCCCCGGGATCGCGGGTTCGATCCAGAACCGCTCCCGCTGGAACGGGTAGGTGGGCAGGTCCACGCGCCGGGCGCCGGTGAACCGGGCCGACCAGTCCACTGCGATGCCGCGGACGTAGGCCTCGGCGAGCGAGTGGAGCACGCGGCCGGTGCCGCCGTCGTCGCGGCGCAGCGTCCCGCAGGCCAGTGCGCGGGCACCGGCGTCATCGATCGCGTCCTGCACTCCCGGCGTGAGCACCGGGTGCGCGCTGACCTCGATGAACGCCTGGTGGCCCGAGGTGAGCAGGGTATCGACGGCTTCGGTGAAGCGCACGGTCCGGCGGAGGTTCTGGTACCAGTACTCGGCGTCGGTGTCCGGCCCGTCGATGCGCTCACCGGTCACCGTGGACAGGAACGGGACCTCGGGCTGCTGCGGCCGGATCGGTGCCAGCTCGCGCAACAGCTCGTCGTGCAGGTCTTCGACGTGCCGGGAGTGCGAGGCGTAGTCGACCTCGATGCGGCGGACCCGCACGCCCTCCTCGGTCAGCGCGGCGCAGAACTCGTCGAGCGCGTCCAGATCGCCCGACACGGCCACCGAGCGCGGGCCGTTGGTGGCGGCCAGCGAGAGGCGGCCTTCCCAGGCTGCGAGCCTCGGTTCGACCTCGTCGGCGGCCAGGGCGAGCGAGGCGATGCTGCCGCGCCCGGCGAGCGCGCCCGCGATCGCCTTGCTGCGCAACGCCACGACCCTGGCGGCGTCCTCCAGCGACAGCGCGCCGGACACGCAGGCGGCGGCGATCTCGCCCTGGGAGTGGCCGATCACGACGTCGGGTTCGACCCCGTGGGCGCGCCACACCTCGGCCAGCGACACCATGACGGCCCAGGTGACCGGCTGCACGACGTCCACGCGGTCCAGCGGCAGCCCACCGCGGACCACGTCGACGAGCGAGAAGTCGGTGAACGGCGCGAGCGCCGCGGCGCACTCGGCGAAGCGGTCGGCGAAGGCGGGCGACTCGTCGAGCAGCTGCGCTCCCATGCCGACCCACTGCGCGCCCTGCCCGGGGAAGACGAAGGCGACCTTGCCGTCCACGTCACCGACGCCGCGCACGGCCTCGACGCCGTCGAGCAGCACCGCCCGGTGCTCCAGCTGCGAGCGCGCGGTCAGCGAGAACCCGACGTCGACCGGCTCGGCCTCGACCTCGCGGACCCGCTCGACGTGGGCGTCGAGCGCTGGCGCCGACCGGGCCGTGACCGGCCACGGGACGGGCCCCTCGTGCTCCGCTCGGAAGGACGAGCGCTGTTCGCCCGCAACGCCTTCCAGGATGATGTGCGCGTTGGTGCCGCTGATCCCGAACGACGACACCGCGCCGCGGCGCGCGCGCCCGGTCTCCGGCCAGCTCTGCTCCTCGTGCAGCAGCGACAGGTGACCCGCGCTCCAGTCCACGTGCGTGGACGGCGTGTCGCAGTGCAGCGTTTCCGGCAGGGTGCCGTGCCGCAGCGCCATCACCATCTTGATCACGCCGGCCACACCGGCCGCGGACTGGGTGTGCCCGATGTTGGACTTCACCGAGCCGACCAGCAGCGGGCGGTCCGCGTCGCGGCGCTGACCGTAGGTCGCCAGCAGCGCTTGGGCTTCGATCGGGTCGCCCAGCGCGGTTCCGGTGCCGTGCGCGTCGAGTGCGTCCACATCGGACGGTTCGAGCCCGGCGTTGGCGAGCGCCTGGGTGATGACCCGCCGCTGCGACGGCCCGTTCGGCGCGGACAGGCCGTTGGAGGCGCCGTCCTGGTTGATCGCCGACCCCCGAACCACCGCGAGCACCGGGTGCCCGTGGCGTTCGGCGTCGGAGAGCCGTTCGACCACGAGCACGCCGATGCCCTCGGAGAGGATCATGCCGTCGGCCGAGTCGGCGAAGGCCTTGCAGCGGCCGTCCGCGGCCAGGGCGCGCTGCTGGCTGAAGGCGATCAGCGGCTTGGGGTTGGGCATGACGGTGACGCCGCCGGCGAGCGCGTAGTCGCTCTCGCCGCTGCGCAGCGACTGGCAGGCCAGGTGCAGCGCGACCAGCGACGAGGAGCAGGCGGTGTCGACGGTGACCGCCGGGCCTTCCAGCCCGAACAGGTAGGACACGCGTCCGGACAGCACGCTCGGGCTGCTGCCGGTGACCTGGTAGCCCTCGGAACCGGCGTCGCCTCCGCCGTACTCGATGTAGCTGGAGCCGATGAACGCGCCGGTGCTGGTGCCGCGCAGCGCGGCCGGGTCGATGCCGGCCCGCTCGATGGCCTCCCAGGTCGATTCGAGCAGCAAGCGCTGCTGCGGGTCCATGCCCAGGGCTTCGCGGGGCGAGATCCCGAAGAACGCCGGGTCGAACTCGGCGGCGTCGTCGAGGTAGCCGCCCGCCGTGGTGTAGGTCGTGCCGGGCCGGTCGCGGTCCGGGTCGTGCAACGCGGAGACGTCGAATCCCCGGTCGTTCGGGAACGAGGTGATGGCGTCGGTGCCGGTCCGGATGAGCTCCCAGAACTCCTCCGGTGTCGTGACGCCGCCGGGGAAGCGGCAGCTCATGCCGACGATCGCGATCGGCTCGTCGGAGGCGCCGTCGACCTGGGGCCGCCGCGCGATGGCGTCCTCGGAGGCGCCGAGCAGCTCGCCCACCAGGTGCTCGGCCAGCACCTCGGGGGTGGGGTGGTCGAAGACCAGGGTGGCCGGGAGGGTCAGCCCGGTGGCGGTCGCGAGCTTCTTGCGCAGTTCGACGGCGGTCAGCGAGTCGAACCCGATGTCGCGGAACGCCCGCTTCTCCCCCACTTCTTCGGCGGAGCCGTGCCCGAGCGTCGCAGCCGCCTCGGCGCGCACGAGCTCCAGGACGCGGCGCTCCTGGTCGGCGGCGGACATCCCGCGCAACCGCCGGGCGAAGTCGGAGTCCTCGGCGGGGGTCGCGGAGGACTCGGCCAGCGCGCGCACTTCCGGCAGGTCGGCCAGCAGCGGGCTGGGGCGCGACGAGGTGAAGACGGGGTGGAAGTTCTCCCAGTCCACGTCGGCGATCGTGACGTGGGCGTCGCCGTGCACGACGGCGCGGTTGAGCTCGGTGATGGCCAGTTGCGGCGGCAGGGGCGTCAGACCGCGGCGGGACAGGTCCTCGGCCACGGCAACGTGGGTCGCCATGCCGGACTCGGCCCACGGGCCCCAGGCCACCGAGGTCGCGGTCAGGCCGCGCGCCCGGCGCTGCTCGGCCAGGGCGTCGAGCAGCGCGTTGCCCGCTGCGTAGGCGCTCTGCCCACCGCTGCCCCAGACCCCGGCGATGGATCCGAACAGCACGAAGAGGTCGAGCTCGCGGTCGGCGAGCAGTTCGTGCAGGGTGATCGCGCCGAGCACCTTCGCCGAGAGCACGTCGGCGAACTCGGCGCGCGAGGTCTGCGCCAGCGGCGCAGACTGGCCGACACCGGCGGCGTGCACCACGCCGGTCAGGTCCGGGATCCGGTCGAGCAGCGCGGCGACGGCGTCGCGGTCGGTGACGTCGCAGGCGACGACCTCCACGCGCGGCCCGAGGTCCTGCAGCTGCTCGATCAGCTCCGCCGCGCCCGGCGCCTCGGCGCCCCGGCGGCTGGTGAGCACGAGCCGCTCGACCCCGCACCGCGCGAGCCAGCGCGCGGTTTCGGCGCCGAGCGCCCCGGTTCCGCCGGTGATCAGCACGGTCCCGCGCCCGGTGTGGGAGTGCGGCAGGGCGTCCACGGTGCGGTGCACGAGCCGCCTGCCGAGCAGTCCGGTGGAGCGCAGCGCGACCTGGTCCTCGGCGCGGTCGCGACCGATGCCGGCGAGCACCGCGACGAGCCGCTGCGCCGCGCGCTCGTCGAGCACCTCCGGCAGGTCGACCAGCCCGGCCCAGTGCTGGGGGTCTTCCAGCGCGGCGACCCGGCCGAACCCCCAGACGGCAGCCTGGGCGAGGGAGGTGATCTCGTCGGCGGGACCGGTGCTCACGGCACCGCGCGTGGCGGTCCACAGTGGAGCGTTCAGGGATCGGACGAGTGCGAGTGTGAGTCCGAGACCCACCGAGAGCGAGGGGTGTTCGGCGCTCGGCCGCTCGTCGAGGGCGACCAGCGACACGGCGCCGTCGCAGTCGGGAAGCCGCTCGGCCAGCACCGCCGGGTCGAGGCACGCCTCGTCCAGCACCACCGGCGAGACCTCCGCGCCCGCCGCGCTCAGCGCCGCCCTCACCCGCTCCACGAGCTCGTCGTCGGCACCGTTGGAGGTCAGCAGCAGCCAGGTGCCTTCCAGCGCCGGAGTTCCGGTGGCGCGCAACGGCGACCACAGGACCCGGTAGCGCCAGGCGTCGAGTCGCGTCTTGTCCTGGTTGCCCTTGCGCCAGGACGACAGCGCGGGGATCAGGGAGTCCAGCTGCGAGCGGTCGTCGAGGTCGAGCGCCAGCATCGAGGCCAGTTCGGCGGCGTCTCCGCGCTCGATCGCCGCCCACAGCCGCGTGTCCGCCGGATCCGCCTGCCCGTCGGCGGCGGGTGCGGCGGTGGCCACCGGCCAGTAGTGCTCGTGCCGGAACGCGTAGGTGGGCAGGTCGACCCTGCGGGCGCCGGGGAAGTGCGCGGACCAGTCCACGCGCACGCCGTGGACGTGCAACCGGGCGAGCGCGGTGATCAGAGCCGCGGGTTCGTCGCGGTCCTCGCGCAGCAGCGGGACGCACTCGTCGACCAGTGCGGACAGGGCGCCGCTGGGACCGATCTCCAGGAACGTCGTGACGCCCGAGTCGCGCAGCGCGGCCACGTCGTCGGCGAAGCGCACGGCGTCCCGGACGTGCCGCACCCAGTGCTCCGGCGAGGTCACGTCACCGGCGACCACGAGCGGGATCTGCGGTTCGCGGAACGTCAGCCCCTCCACGACCGCCCGGAAGTCCTCCAGCATCGGATCCATCAGCGACGAGTGGAACGCGTGAGAGACCTTGAGCCGCTTGGATTCCCAGCGCTGCGCGAGCTCCAGCACCTCGTCCTCGACACCTGAGAGCACCACCGACGACGGCCCGTTCACCGCCGCGATCGAGACACCCCCGGTCAGCAACGGCAGCACCTCACCCTCACCGGCCTGCACCGCCACCATCGCCCCACCCTCGGGCAACGCCTCCATCAGCGACGCCCGAGCCGACACCAACGCGCAGGCATCCTCCAGCGAGAACACCCCCGCCACGTGCGCGGCCGCGATCTCACCGACCGAATGACCGGCCAACGCGGAGGGCCTGACGTTCCACGAGCGCACCAGCCGGAACAGCGCCACCTCGACCGCGAACAGCGCCGGCTGGGCGATCCCGGTCCGGTTCAGCAGGTCCTGGTCCTCGCCCCACATCAGCTCGCGCACCGCGGGATCGAGATGCGCCAGCACCTCGTCCAGCGCTTCGGCGAAAACCGGGTGCTCGGCGTGCAGCGCGCGACCCATGCCGAGGCGCTGCGCGCCCTGACCCGAGAACAGGAACGCGAGCCGGCCCGTCTCAGCATCACCGGTGATCACGGCCGGGTCCGGGCGGTCGGCGGCCAGCGCGTCCAGCGACCGCAGCAGCGAGTCGCGGTCGTCCGCGACGATCGCCGCACGCTGCTCGAAGGCGGTCCGCGAGGTGGCCAGCGAGTGGCCGAGGTCGGTGAGCCGGGTCTGCGGGTTCGCGTCGAGGTGGGAACGCAGCCGCGCGGCCTGCGCGCGCACCGCGTGCCGCGACCGGGCCGACAGCAGCACCGGCACCACGCCCGGCTCCTCCGGAGCGGAGTCCGGGACGGGCTCCTCCGGCGGCTGCTCGATGATCAGGTGCGCGTTGGTGCCGCTGATGCCGAACGACGAGATCCCGGCCCGCCGCGGCCGATCGTGCTGCGGCCAGGCCGTGCTCTCGGCGAGCACCTCCACGGCGCCCTCGGACCAGTCCACGCGCGAGGAGGGTTCGGTGACGTGCAGCGTCTTGGGCAGCACGCCGTGCCGCATCGCCTGCACGACCTTGATGACACCGGCGACACCCGCGGCGGCCTGCGTGTGGCCCATGTTCGACTTCACCGAACCGAGCAGCAGCGCCTCGTCGCGGTCCTGGCCGTAGGTCGCCAGCAGCGCCTGCGCCTCGATCGGGTCGCCGAGGGAGGTCCCCGTCCCGTGCGCCTCGACGACGTCCACATCGGACGGTTCTAGGCGGGCGCCGGCGAGCGCGGAGCGGATCACGCGCTGCTGCGCGGGACCGTTGGGCGCCATCAGGCCGTTGGACGCGCCGTCCTGGTTCACCGCCGAACCGCGCACCACGCCGAGCACCCGGTGGCCGTTGCGGCGCGCGTCGGACAACCGCTCCAGCACGACCACGCCGACGCCCTCGGACCAGCCGACGCCGTCGGCGGTGTCCGAGAACGCCTTGCAGCGCCCGTCCGGGGAGAGCCCGCGCTGCCGGGAGAACTCGATGAGCGCGGTGGGCGTCGACATCACCGTCACGCCACCGGCCAGCGCCAGCGAGCACTCCCCGGCGCGCAGCGCCTGCATCGCCCAGTGCATGGCCACCAGCGACGACGAGCAGGCGGTGTCGACGGTGACCGCGGGTCCTTCCAGCCCCAGCGTGTAGGAGACGCGGCCGGAGACCACACTCGGCGAGGTGCCGCTTCCCTGGAAGCCCTCGAAATCGCCTCCGCCGAGCCCGGCACCGTAGTCGCTGTACATGACACCGGCGAACATGCCGGTGGGGCTGCCGCGCAGCGAGCGCGGATCGATCCCGGCGTGCTCGACGGCCTCCCAGACGACCTCCAGCAGCAGGCGTTGCTGCGCGTCGGTCGCGAGCGCCTCGCGCGGCGACATGCCGAAGAAACCGGCGTCGAACTCCCCCGCGTCGTGCAGGAATCCGCCGAAGCGCGCGTAGGAGGTGCCGGGGTGGTCGGGGTCCGGGTGGTACAGCCGCTCCAGGTCCCAGCCGCGGTTGGTCGGCAGTCCCGACACCGCGTCGCCGCCCTCGTCGATCAGCCGCCACAGCGCATCCGGCGAGTCGACCCCGCCCGGGTAGCGGCAACCCATGCCCACCAGCACGATCGGGTCGTCCTCGTCGGCCGTCCGCGCCCCGGGAACCACCTTCGCCTGGACCTGCTCGCCGAGGAGCTCGCCGAGCAGGTGGTCGGCGAGAGCGGCCGGGGTCGGGTAGTCGAACACCATCGTCGCGGGCAGCCGCAGCCCGGTGACGGCGGTGAGCTGGTTGCGCAGCTCCACGGCGGTCAGCGAGTCGAAACCCAGGTCCTGGAACTGGCGTTCCGGTTCGATCTCCTCGCCACCGGAGTGCCCGAGCACGGCCGCGATCCGGCCGCGCACCAGCTCCAACACGGCGTCCTGCCGGTCCTCCTCCGACAACGCGGCCAGGCGCTGGAGCAGGGAGTCGGCGGTCTGCGACCCGGCGGCCTGCCTGCGGGTGCGGGTGCGGATGAGGCCGCGCAGCAGCGCGGGTACCTCGCCGCGGGTGCGCATGGTGGCCAGGTCCAGCTTGGCGGGCACGACGACCGGCCGGCCGGCGGCGATCGCGGCGTCGAACAGCCGGAGCCCGTCGGCGACCGGCAGCGGCGGCATGCCCACGCGGGCCATGCGTTCGGCTTCGACGGGCGAGAGCATGCCTTCCTGCTCCCACGCGCCCCAGGCCAGCGACACCGCGGGCAGGCCCTCGGCGTGCCGGTGGCGGGCCAGCGCGTCGAGGAAGACGTTGCCCGCGGCGTAGTTGGCCTGCCCGGCGTTGCCGAAAGCACCGGCGGCCGAGGAGAACAGGACGAACGCGGAGAGCTCCCCGGTCAGCTCGTGCAGGTTCCACGCGGCGTCGACCTTGGGTCGCAGCACGGCGTGCAGGCGCTCCGGGGTGAGCGCGTCGATCACGCCGTCGTCGAGCACACCGGCGGCGTGCACGACCGCCCCCACCTCGTGCTCGGCGAGCAGTTCCGCCAGCGCAGCCCGGTCGGCGACGTCGCAGGCGGCGACCTGCACGCGGGCGCCCAGCTCGGTGAGCTCGGCCGGCAGCTCGCCTGCGTCACCGCGGCGGCTCACCAGCAGCAGGTCACGCACGCCGTGCGCGGTGACCAGGTGCCGTGCGACGAGCGCGCCCAGGCCGCCGGTGGCGCCGGTGATCAGCACGGTGCCGTCCCAGGTGACGGGCGCCGATGCCGGTTCGGAGCGGGCGAGGCGCGGGGCCCGCGGCTCACCCTGGTGCAGCAGCAGCTGCGGTTCGTCCGATCCCAGCGCCTGCGGCAACGCGGCGAGGGACGCTTCAGCGGAATCGATCTCCACCAGGCCGAAGCTGCCGGGGTGCTCGGACTGCGCGGAGCGCACCAGCCCCCACGCGGCCGAGGAGGCGAGCTCTCCCGCCCTCGTGACGAACACGACCTTCTCGGCCCGGTGGCCCTGGATCAGCTCCAGCGCGCGCTCGGCCGACGCGTGCGCCGACCCGGCGACGTCGTCACCACCCACGACCGGCACGACGAGGACGTCGGCGTTCTGTGGATCGACCCCGCCCAGGCCGAGCACGTCCTCGCCGAGCACGGCGAAGGCCGGGGGCTCACCGGTGGCCGCGACCGGGACCGGGTCGATGCGGAACAAGGAGTCGCGGTCCACACCGGACGCGGGCGCTGTACCGGCTGCGGGCCGCACGACCAGGGAGTCCACCGAGAACAGCGGCGCCCCAGCACCGTCGGCCGCCACGACCGTCATGGCGCCGTCGTCGGTCAGCTCCAGGCGCACCCGCAGCGCGGAGGCGCCGGTGGCGTGCAGCGACACGCCTTCCCACGAGAACGGCACGCCCGCCTCGCCCAGCCCGGCGAGCTGCGCGGCGTGCAGCGCGGAGTCCAGCAGCGCCGGGTGCAAGCCGAACTCGGCCGGCTCGACGTCTTCGGGCAGCTCGACCTCGGCGAACACGACGCCGTCCGCACCGCGCCAGGCGGCGCGCAGTCCGCGGAACGCCGGGCCGTACTCGAAGCCCCGCTCCGCGAAGCGCTCGTAGCAGCCCTCGACGTCCAGGAGCTCGGTGCCTGCAGGCGGCCAGGTGTCGGCGTCGAACGATCCCGCGGCCTCCCCCACCGCCAGGGTGCCGCCAGCGTGCTGGGTCCACGGCTGCTCGTCCTCGCTCTCGGGCCGCGAGTAGATCGTCACCGACCGCCGGCCCTCGGGGTCGGGCTTGCCGATCCACAGCTGCACCTGCACACCGCCCCGCTCGGGCAGCACCAGGGGCGCGGTGAGGGTGAGCTCGTCGACTCGATCGCAGCCGACCTCGTCACCGGCGCGGATCGCGAGTTCCACGAACGCGGTGCCCGGCAGCAGCACCGCGCCGTTGACCGCGTGATCCACCAGCCACGGGTGCGATTGCCGCGCCAGCCTCCCGGTGAGCAGCACCCCGTCGGAGTCGGCGAGCGACACGGCGGCCGACAGCAGCGGGTGCTGCGCGCTGCCGAGCCCGGCCGCCCTCGGGTCGTTGAAGCCGAACGCGCCGCCCTTGGGCCAGAATCGCTTTCGCTGGAAGGCGTAGGTGGGCAGGTCGACGCGGCGGGCACCCGTTCCTGCGAAGCACTCGGCCCAGTTCACCCCGACGCCGCGCACGTGCACGCCCGCCAGGGCGGCGGTCAGGGTGTCGACCTCCGGCCGGCCGGACCGCAGCGCGGGCACGGCGACGGCGTCCACGCACTCCTGCGCCATCGCCGAGAGCACGCCGTCCGGGCCGAGTTCGAGGAACGTGGCGACGCCGTGCTCGTGCATCCAGCGCACGGCGTCGGCGAAGCGCACGGTCCGGCGCACCTGGTCGACCCAGTAGTCGGCGGAGGTGACCTGCTCCAACCGCACCTGCTCGCCGGTCACCGTCGACACCAGCGGGATCTGCGGGGCTTCCATCGAGATCTCCGCCAGCACCGCGCGGAAGTCGTCCAGCGCGGGTTCCACCAGCGGCGAGTGGAAGGCGTGCGAGACGTGCAACCGGCTGGTCTTGCGCCCTTCGGCGGTGAAAGCGGTCTCGATGGCGGCGACCGCGTCCTCGGTGCCCGAGACCACGAGCGAGTGGGGGCTGTTGATCGCGGCGATCGAGGTCTCGGCGGTGAGGTGCGGCAGCACGTCGGCTTCCGCCGCGGTGACGGCCAGCATCGCCCCGCCCGGCGGCAGCGCCTGGATGAGGCGGCCGCGCGCGGTGACGAGCTTCGCGGCGTCCTCCAGCGAGAAGACCCCCGCGACGTGCGCGGCGCTGATCTCGCCGATCGAGTGCCCGGCGACGAAATCGGCTTTGATCCCCCATGATTCGACGAGCCGGTGCAGTGCGACCTCGATCGCGAACAGCGCTGGCTGGGCGAATTCCGTGCGCGCCAGGGCATCGCGGTCCTCGCCCCACATCACGTCCCGGACCGCGGGGTCGAGGTGGTCGAGCACCTCGTCGAGCGCCTCAGCGAAGGCGGGGAACCGCGCGTGGAGCTCGCGTCCCATGCCGGGGTGCTGCGCGCCCTGCCCGGTGAACAGGTGGGCGAGCTTCCCGCGTCCCTGCGCGACGCCGTGCACGACGCGGGGTCCCG
The DNA here is from genome assembly GCF_054778355.1 of Saccharopolyspora tripterygii. Taxonomy (NCBI): domain Bacteria; kingdom Bacillati; phylum Actinomycetota; class Actinomycetes; order Pseudonocardiales; family Pseudonocardiaceae; genus Saccharopolyspora; species Saccharopolyspora tripterygii. The sequence continues at coordinate 107,742 of NZ_BAAGZP010000030.1, forward strand.
CTTCGCCGCGCGCGAGCTCGTCGAGCGCGGTGCGCAAGGAGGTGGTGTCGTCGGCGAGCACGACGGCCCGCTGCTCGAAGCTCGACCGCGTGGTCGCGAGCGAGTAGGCGACGTCGAGCGGCGAACCCTCCACGGTGGACAGACGCGCGGCCTGCTCCTGCAGCGCCGCGCGGGTGCGGCCGGACACCAGCACCGGCACCGTCGACACCGGGATCGGCTCGGGTTCGGGCTCGGGCTCGACGACCGGCGCCTGCTCGATGATCGCGTGGGCGTTGGTGCCGCTGAGTCCGAACGAGGACACCGCGGCGCGACGCGGTTCACCGGTCTCCGGCCACGGGGTGTTCTCGGTGACCAGCCGCACGGCACCGGCGGACCAGTCGACGTGCGAGGACGGCTCGTCGACCAGCAGCGTCCGGGGCACCACCCCGTTGCGCATCGCCATGACCATCTTGATGACGCCGGCAACACCGGCGGCGGCCTGCGTGTGGCTGATGTTGGACTTCACCGAGCCGAGCAGCAGCGGCCGGTGCTCGTCGCGGTTGCGGCCGTAGGTGGCCAGGAGGGCTTGGGCCTCGACGGGATCGCCGAGGGTGGTTCCGGTGCCGTGCGCGTCCACGGCGTCGATCTGGTCGGCGGTCAGCCGCGCGTTGACCAGCGCCTGCTGGATGACGCGCTGCTGCGAGGGCCCGTTGGGGGCGGTGAGGCCGTTGGAGGCGCCGTCCTGGTTGACCGCGGATCCGCGCAGCACCGCGAGGACGTCGTGGCCGTTGCGCTGCGCGTCGGACAACCGCTCCAGCACCAGCACACCGGCGCCCTCGGCCCAGCCGGTCCCGTCCGCGCTGTCGGCGAACGAGCGGCAGCGACCGTCGGAGGACAGACCGCCCTGGCGGCTGAACTCGATGAAGGTCGCCGGGTTCGACATGACGGTGACGCCGCCGGCCAGCGCCATCGAGCACTCGCCGTTGCGCAGCGCGTGCGTGGCCATGTGCATGGCCGCGAGCGACGACGAGCACGCGGTGTCGAGCGTGACGGCCGGGCCGACGAGCCCGAGGGTGTAGGCGATCCGGCCGGAAATGACGCTCTGCGAGCTGCCCAGCAGAGCCGTTCCCTCGCCGCCCTCGCCGGGCGCGAGCTGGTAGTCCTGGTTCATGGCACCGACGAACACGGCTGTCTCGGTGCCCTTGATGGAGTGCGGGTCGATCCCGGAGCGCTCCAGCGCCTCCCAGGTCACCTCCAGCACCACGCGCTGCTGCGGGTTCATGCCGAGCGCTTCGCGGGGCGAGATGCCGAAGAAGTCGGCGTCGAAGTCCCCGGCGCCGCTGAGGAATCCGCCGCGGTCGGTGGCCGACATCGCCAGCATCTCCGGGTCCCAGCCGCGGTCGTCCGGGAACTCCCCCACGCCGTGCTCGCCGAAGGCGACCATCCGCCACAGGTCTTCCGGGCCGGTGACTCCTCCGGGGTAGCGGCAGCCGATGCCGACGATGGCGATGGGTTCCTGCGCAGCGGCCTCCACATCGCGCAACCGCCGCCGGGTCCGCTGGAGGTCCGCACTGGCCCGCCGCAGGTAATCCCGGAGCTTCTGCTCGTTGTCCATCTCCACCAAACCCATCTCGACGACGCCCGTTTCTTTTGGCCCACCGGCCTGGACGCGATCACGCAGGAGGAACGACCCGCCGGGAAGTGTTGTGCAACAGCAGCTCAGAAACCCCTAGTTCTTCGGGTGCCCGGCTCCAGCGGCCGTTCGCGGGCGGGCGCGAGAGGGGCGCGAAGTCTAGGGATTCTCGAGCTCGCGCTGAGGTCGACTGGCGGACGGCCCACTGACCGCCACCGGAGAGTGCCGCTTGCTGATCGCCTTCTTGGACACCCATCTGCGGCCGTACCGGCGGGCGCTCGCGCTGCTGCTGGTGCTGCAGATCGCGAAGACGATGGCCACGCTGCTGCAGCCGGCCTTCTTCTCGCTGGTGGTCGACCGGGGCATCGTGCGCGGCGACCTGGACTACATCCGCTACATGGGCACCGTCATGGTGGTGGTCGCGCTGGTGCAGATCCTGGCCGCGGGCGGGGCGGCGGCCGTCGGCGCGCGCGTGTCGGCCGCGCTCGGTCGGGACCTGCGCTCCCGGGTCTTCCGCCGCGTCATGGGGGTTTCGGCCCGCGAAGTCGGGCGGTTCGGGGCGCCCTCGCTGATCACGCGCACCGTCAACGACGTCCAGCAGGTGCAGGCGCTGGTCGTCACGCTGCTCGACATCGCCGTCGCCGCCGTGATCACCTGCGTGGGCGGCGTGGTGATGGCGCTGCTGCAGGACGTGTCGCTGTCGCTGATCATCGTGGCCTTGGTCGTGGTTCTGGTGACCGGGCTGACGGTGATCCTGGTGCGGATCAGCCCCACCTACGCCCGGATGCAGCGAGCCGTCGAGAACATCAACCGGCTGTTGCGCGAGCAGATCACCGGTATCCGCATCATCCGCGCGTTCGTCCGCGACGACCACGAGCGCGCCCGGTTCAGCGGGGCGAACTCCGAGTTGTTCGGCGTCGGGCTGAAGGTCGGCCGCATGATGGCGACGGTCCCGGTGGTGGTCATGGTGCTCATGAACACCGCGACGCTGCCGATCATCTGGTTCGCCACCGGCCGCATCGACGCCGGTCAGGCGCAGGTCGGCTCGATCGCGGCCTTGCTGGGCTACGTGACGCTGATCATCACCGCGATCATCATGGCCACCATCGTCTTCGCCGACCTGCCGCGCGCCGCCGTCTCGGTGCGGCGCGTCCAGGAGGTGCTGGACGTCGAGACGAGCGTGCCGACGCACCCGAACCCGGTCCACGGCGCCCGCCGGCGCGGCCGCCTGGAGATCCAGGCCGCCGGGTTCCAGTACCCGGGTGCGCCGAAACCGGTTCTGCACAACATCGATCTGGTCGCCGAGGGCGGTCAGACGGTGGCGATCGTCGGCAGCACGGGCAGCGGCAAGACGACTCTGCTCAACCTCGCGCTGCGGCTGTTCGACCCGACGAGCGGCAGCGTCCACGTCAACGGGATCGACGTCCGGTCCTTCTCCCCCGATTCGCTGCACCGGGTGATCGGCATCGTTCCGCAGGAACCGCACCTGTTCAGCGGCACCATCGGCTCGAACCTCCGCTACGGTTCTCCGGGCGCGCACGACCACGACCTGTGGCACGCCCTGGACATCGCCCAGGCCGGGGAGTTCGTCGAGCGGCTGCCCGGGATGCTAGACGCCCCGGTCTCGCAGGGCGGTTCGAACTTCTCCGGCGGGCAACGACAGCGGCTCGCGATCGCCCGGGCGCTCGTGCTGCGCCCGGAGATCTACCTGCTCGACGACAGCTTCTCGGCGCTGGACCGCAGGACCGAGGCCCGGCTGCGGGCCGCGATGGCCCGCGACGTGCCGGGGGCGACGATGATCGTCGTGGCGCAGCGGCTCAGCGCCGTGCAGCACGCCGATCGGATCGTGGTGCTCGACCAGGGCCGCGTGGTCGGCGCCGGCACCCACGAGCACCTGCTGTACTACAACAGGACTTACCAGGAAATCGCTTATTCCCAGGGCATTCCGCAGGAGATCCCGAGTCGCGGCAACCGAACCATCCGGGGGGTGCTGCATGGCCTCCGCAGCTGACGCGTCCTCGTCCGCGATCGTGCGGCTGCTGGCCATGCTGCGGCCCTACCGGGTCCGCCTCGTGCTGGTGCTGGTGCTGGGCACGGGAGCGACGGTGTTCAACCTCGCGGGCCCCAAGCTGGTCGGCAACGCCACGGACATGGCCTTCGCGGGAGTGGTCAGCCGCGGCCTGCCTGCGGGGGCGTCCAAGGAGGAGGTCATCGCCGGGATGCGCGCCAGGGGCGACGAGGCTCTGGCCAACGTGCTCAGCACCGCCGACATCGTCCCCGGCCAAGGCGTGAACTTCCAGGCGCTTGCCCAGCTGCTGATGGTGATCCTCGCCCTCTACCTCGCCAGCGGGTTGTGCATGCTGGTGCAGGGGCGCGTCGTCGCGTTCATCGCGCAGCACGCCATGTTCGCGCTGCGGGAGCGGGTGAGCGCGAAGCTGACCCGGCTGCCGCTGGGCTACTTCGACCGCACGTCGCGCGGCGAGGTGCTGAGCCGGGTCACCAACGACGTGGACAACCTCCAGCGAACCCTGCAGCAGACCCTCGGTCACATGGTCAACTCGATCTTCGCGGTGGTCGGCGTCATGACGGTCATGGTGCTGCTCTCGCCGCTGCTCGCGGGACTGGTGCTGGTGAGCGTGCTGGTGGCCGCGGCGGCGGCGCTGGCGATCAGCAGGCGAGCACGGCCGAGGTTCGCCGAGCGGTGGCAGCGCACCGGCGCCCTCAACGGCTACGTCGAGGAGACCTACACGGGGCATTCGACGGTGGTGGCCTTCGGTCGCCGCGAACTCGCCGAGCGCACCTTCGAGGAGCACAACGAAGCGCTCTACCTCGCCTCGTCCCGCTCGCAGACGCTGTCCGGCCTGATCGGCCCGGTCACGCGGTTCGTCACCGATCTGAACTACGTGATGGTGGCCGTGGTCGGCGCCCTGCAGGTCGCCAGCGGTTCGATGTCGATCGGCAGCGTGCAGTCGTTCATGCAGTACTCCAGCATGTTCACCCAGCCCATCATCGACATGGCCAACTTCTCCGCCCAGCTCCAGTCGGGGATGGCCTCCGCGCGCCGGGTTTTCGAGGTCCTCGACGAGCCCGAGCAGCGCCCCGCCCCGCCGAGGCCGGTGCGCCCGAGGCGGGTGCGCGGGCGGGTCGACTTCCGGCAGGTGTGCTTCCGCTACAAGCCGGACGCCCCGCTGATCGAGGACCTGTCGTTGAGCGCGTCGCCGGGTGAGCTCATCGCCATCGTCGGCCCGACGGGCGCGGGCAAGTCGACGCTGGGCAACCTGCTGCTGCGCTTCTACGAGGTGGACCGCGGCAGCATCCTGCTGGACGGCGTCGACGTCGCCGACATGGCCCGCGAAGACCTCCGCTCGCGGATCGGCCTGGTCTCGCAGGACTCGTGGCTGTTCGCGGGCACCATCGCCGACAACATCGCCTACGGACGCCCGGGCGCGACCCGCCAGGAGGTCGTCAACGCGGCCCGCGCCATGTGCGTGGACCGCTTCGTCCGCTCGCTGCCCGATGGCTACGACACGGTCCTGGACGACGAGTCCTCCACCGTGAGCGCAGGTGAGCGCCAGCTCATCACGCTGGCCCGAGCGTTCCTGGCGGAACCGTCGATCCTGCTCCTGGACGAGGCGACCAGCTCGGTCGACTCCCGCACCGAAGTCCTCATCCAGCAGGCGATGGCCTCGCTGCGGGCGGGTCGCACGAGCTTCGTCATCGCCCACCGCCTCTCCACGATCCGCCACGCGGACATGATCCTGGTGATGGACTCGGGCCGCGTCGTCGAACGAGGAACCCACCAGCAGCTCCTGGCCGCCAACGGCCACTACTCCCGCATGTACGCCTCCTGATCCACGCATCAGGCCGTCGCGGGATGAACGTCGGGCGCCCGGGCGGGAAGCCGAAGACTAGGGATTCGCGAGGGGTTCCTGGGGTTGACTGGTAGCTGGAAAGGCAGCGACCGAAAGGATCGGCCACCGAGTTGAACACCACCAAGGATGATGCGACCACGGAGTGGATTCGCCGGTACCGGCCGTCGACGACGAGCACGACGCGGCTCGTCTGCTTCCCCCACGCGGGCGGCTCGGCCAGCTTCTTCCACCCGTTGGCGCCGCGGTTCTCCCCCGGTACCGACGTCGTCTCCCTGCAGTACCCGGGCCGCCAGGACCGGCGGCACGAGCCGTGCGTCGAGGACATCGGGACGCTCGCCGACCTGCTGGCCGATGAGATCGCCGCGCTCAGCGACAAGCCCACCGTCTTCTTCGGCCACAGCATGGGCGCGGCCCTGGCCTTCGAGACCGCGTACCGACTCGAACAGCGTGGAACCCGCGCTCCGCGCTCGGTGATCGCCTCCGGCAGGCGCGGACCCGCGACTCGCCGGGACGAGGAGGTGCACAAGCGCGACGACAACGGCGTCATCGACGAGCTCAAGAAGCTCAACGGCACCGACACGGCGATCTTCGGCGACGAGGAGCTGCTGCGGATGGCGATGCGCGCCATCCGCAACGACTACCGCGCCATCGAGTCCTACCGCAGCGAGCCGGACCGGAAGGTGCGCGCTCCCCTCGTGGTCCTGACCGGCGACGAGGACCCGAAGACGACGCGGGAGGAAGCGCAGGCCTGGGAACAGCACACCGAGGGCGACTTCCGGCTCAGGGTGTTCCCCGGCGGCCACTTCTTCCTCACCGAGCACCTGGCCGAGGTCAACCGCGAGATCGAGACCGAGCTCGCGGCCGCGGAGTCGATCGGGGTGGGGCAACGTGGCTGAGAAGCGCAGCGGACGGGTCGGCAACGCCCTCCTGTGGGTGCTGCAGGTGGTGCTGGCGCTGGTGTTCGTCGCCGCGGCCGTCCCGAAGTTCCTCGGCGACCCCACGATGGTGGCCACGTTCGACGCCGTCGGCGTCGGTCAGTGGCTGCGGTACGTCACCGGCGCGTGCGAGATCGCCGGCGCCATCGGCCTGCTCGTACCGAGGGTGACCGCACCGGCCGCGCTCGGGCTCGTGGCCGTCATGGTCGGCGCCACCATCACCAACCTGCTGACCTTCCCCCCGATCGCCGCGGTGACGGTGGTGCTGGGTGTCCTGCTCGGCGTGGTCGCCCGCGCCCGCTGGACCGGCATTCGCACCGCGTCCTGATCCCCGAACCGCACCTCCGGACCACCGACCCGGAGGTGCGGTTCGGTCCCACTACAGCTCCCGGGCCAGGTGGTCGGCGAGCAGGCGCGTGAAGCGCGCGGGATCGGTGAGCTCACCGCCTTCCGCGAGCAGCGCCGTGCCGTGCAGGAGCTCGACGGTCTCGGCGAGCTCCGCGGAGTCCCCGCGATCACCGCGGGCCTTGCGCAGGCCCTCAACCAGCGCGTGACCAGGGTTGATCTCCAGGACGCGCTTGGTCGCGGGCAGCTGCTGCCCCATCGCGCGGTAGAGCTTCTCCATCGTGGGCGTCATCTCGTGCGCACCGCTGACCAGGCACGCCGGCGAGGTCGTCAGCCGCGAGGACAGCCGGACCTCCTTCACCTGATCGGCCAGCAGCTCGCTCATCCACGACAGCAGCTCCGCGAACTCCTCCTGGCGCTGCTCGGGCTCGCCGCCCTCGCCGCCGTCGGCGTCCAGGTCCAGCTCGCCCTTCGCGATCGACCGCAGCGGCGTTCCCTCGAACTCCGGAACGGAGTCGACCCACACCTCGTCGACGGGATCGGTCAGCAGCAGCACCTCGTAGCCCTTGGCCCGGAAAGCTTCCATGTGCGGCGAACTCTCGATGACCGAGCGGGACGCACCGGTCATGTAGTAGATGTCGCGCTGGTCCTCGCCCATGCGCTCGACGTACTCGCGCAGCGTGGTCGGCTTCTCGGGGTCGTGGGTGGAGGCGAACGAGGCGATCTCCACGATGGTGTCGCGGTTGTCGGGGTCGCTGAGGATGCCTTCCTTGAGCACGGCGCCGAACTCGCGCCACATCGTGGCGTAGCGCTCGGGGTGCTCGCTCATCATCGTCTTCACCGTCGACAGCACCTTCTTGGTGAGCCGCCTGCGCATCAGGTTGATCTGCCTGTCCTGCTGCAGGATCTCCCGCGAGATGTTGAGCGACAGGTCCTGAGCATCGACGACGCCCTTGATGAAGCGCAGGTAGGGCGGGACCAGCGCTTCGCACTCGTCCATCACGAACACGCGCTTGACGTAGAGCTGCACGCCTTGCCGGTGGCCCTCGGCGAAGAGGTCCCCCGGTGCGTGCGAGGGGATGAACAGCAGCGCCTTGTACTCGAAGGTCCCCTCGGCCTGGACCGCGACGACTTCGAGCGGTGCGCGCCGGTCCCGGCTGATGTGCTGGTAGAACTCCGCGTACTCCTCGTCGGAGATCTCGTCGCGAGGACGCGCCCACAGCGCCTTCATCGAGTTGAGCGTGTCGGTCTCGCGCCGGGTTCCGCCGTCGTCGTCGGCGCGCTCCACCTCCATGCGGATCGGCCAGGTGATGAAGTCGGAGTACCGCCGGACGAGTTCGCGGATCTTGTGCTCGGAGGTGTAGTCGAAGAGGTTGTCGTCGGTCTCCTCGGGTTTCAGCCGCAGCGTCACCGACGTTCCCTGCTCCGCACCGAGCACCGTCTCGACGGTGTAGGTGCCGTTGCCGTCCGACTCCCAGCGCGTGGCCTCGTCCTCCCCGGCGCGCCGGGTCACCAGGTCGACGCGGTCGGCGACCATGAAGCTGGAGTAGAAGCCGACGCCGAACTGCCCGATGAGCTCCGCCGCGGAGTCCTGGGACTCGCGGACCTTGGCCAGCAGCTCGGCCGTGCCCGACTTGGCGATGGTGCCGATCAGCTCGACCACTTCCGCACGCGACATGCCGATGCCGTTGTCCCGCACCGTCAAGGTGCGCTGCTCGGGGTCGACCGCGATCTCGACGTGCAGGTCGGAGGTGTCGACCTGGAGGTCCTTGTCGGCGAACGAGGCCAATCGCAGCTTGTCCAGGGCGTCGGCTGCGTTCGAGATCAGCTCGCGCAGGAACACGTCCTTGTTGGAGTAGATCGAATGCACCACCAGCTGCAGAAGCTGCTGCGTTTCCGCCTGGAACTCGTGGGTTTCCGCGCGTGCGGTCAAGGGACTCCTCTCAGCGGGTCGTATCACTCGGTGATGCGACGGGGTTGCGCCGGTTTCAGCCCGAAACCGGGTTCTGCGGGGGCGCCGAGCGCGTCGGCGAGCTCCGCCCTGCCCGCGACGCCCAGTTTCCGGTAGATCTTCGTCAGGTGCTTCTCGACGGTGCGGGAGGTGATGCGCGCTTCGCGCGCGATCTCCTCGTTCGTGCGACCGGTGCGGGCCAGCACGGCCACCTGGCGTTCGGACGGTGTCAGCAGGCCCGCCCTCGACGACGTCACCGATCCCTGCTCGCCCAGTTCGGCGGTGGTGCGGTCGATCAACCGCTGGACGCCGCACTCGATGGCGATGCCTCGCGCTTCCTGGAGGTGCTTCTCCGTTCCCGGCCGGCCCGCGGCGCGCAACCGCCGGCCGAGCAGCAGGTGCGCGCGGGCGAGTTCGATCCGGTTGGCGGACTCGCTGAGCGCCGAGATCGCGCCCTGGAGCAGCCGGATGTCCTTCCCGCTCTCGCTGAGCACGGCGTAGCTGCGCAGGGCTCGTCCGACCGCGACGTGCGCGCCCCAGTTCTGCGCCAGCTCCAGCTCCTGCTCGATGAGCTTGTGCGCTTCGTCGACGTCGCCGAGCCGGTGGTGCATCATCGCGGCCAGGCTGCGCCACGGGCACAGCGCGGGGTTGCGCATCCCCCAGCGGTCCAGCTGCTGCCCGAGGTCGAGGATCCGCTGGAGCTCGGGGCCGAGTTCGCGGCGATCCGTGGCGACCGAGCCCTTCAGCAGGCGCAGCGCCGCCGTGACGCACACGTTGTTCCCGGTGGCGCCACCGCTTTCCAGCACTCGGCGCACCAGATCGCGGTCCGCGGTCTCCAGCGCGAGGAAGGCGACGGTGAGCAGCGTCGCGGAATTGCCGTGGTCCCAGCCCAGACCACCCAGGTCGATCGCCTCGCGGGTGACCGCCAGCGCGTCGTCCAGCTTCCCGGTGGACATGAGCACGAGCCCTGTCTCGGTGCACAGCAAGGTCCGCGCCACGACGTCACCTTGGCTCTGCTGCTCCCTGGCGCGGTCGAGCCACGACGCCAGCTTCCCCGGGGCGTCGGTGCCGACGAGGACGTTGGCCAGCAGCGCGAGTCCCGTGTGGACGTGGCCGGGCTGGGCGGGTTCGCGTTCGATGACGCGGTGCGCCAGGCGGGCCAACTCGGCCGCCCCAATCTCCGAGGCGACCGTGGCCGCGTACAGCAGCACTACGAGGAGTTCGCGCTCGGCCGCGGTGTTCACGGGCGGGTTCGGCCCGAGCGCCCGCAACCGGCGGACGTTGTCCGCGAGCCCCAATGGGTCGTCCATGCTGAGGTAGCGACGCCGGGCTTCCAGGCGCAGGGCCTGATCCCCCGGGGCGCGCTCCTGCTGCGCCCCGAAATCCCCTGATACCTCCCGGATCATCTCGGTGATGGGCGCCGGGGAGGTGGCCAGCACCATCGGTGACAGCCGCGAGAGCGCCTCCGCCCGATCGTGGGCCGAATCGAGCATCGACACCGACTGGGAGATGTGACGAACCGAAGCCGACGGGTCGAAAGACCGCTCCGCGGTGGCGAGTTCGACCAGGATGCGCCCGCACTCCTCGCCGCTGGGAGAGCTGTCGAGGAGCGCTCTTCGCAGGTAGGACGCGGCGGTTTCCGGTGCCCCGCACTCCAATTCGTCCTGCACGGCGTCCCGGATCACCCGCAGCGCCCAGTCGTCGAGCGGCGCGGCAACCTCGACGAGATACCGGGCGATCTCCCTCGCCGCGTGGCCCTGCTGGTGGAGCCACTTCGCCGCGCGCAGGTGCACTTCGTCCAGGTCCTCACCCGCCGTCAGCTCCTCGGCCGCGGCCCGCACGACCCACCTCGCCGGCCCGAGGCAGGATTCGGAGTTGAGCAGGCCGAGCCTCCGCACCACCCGCACGGCCCGCACGTGCTGGCACTCGTCGAGCCCGGCGACTCTGCCGACCAGTTCGGTGTCGGCGCTCTCCCCGAGCACCGCCGTGGTCTGGATCAGCCGGTGCACCGCAGCGGGCTGGCTGCTCAGGCAGGACACCAGCCGCTCCCGCAACCCGGCCGGTCGCTTCACGGCTCCGGTCGAGCGCCCGGTGGCCTTGACCTCGGACACCATCGACATGAGGAACAGGGGGTTGCCCGCCGAGCTCTCCGCGCAGGCCGTCACGAGCTCGTCATCGGCCTCGTCCCCGAGCTCCCCGCGGACCAGTGCGCGCACCGCTGCGGTCGACAGCGGTTCGGGGCGCGGGGAATGCGCCGCGGATTCCCGGATCTCGCGCACCGGCAGGCGATCCGCACCGGGATCGCCGTCGAGCACGGACACGGCGATCGCGACCGGATGTCGGCTCACCCGCCGGCTGAGGTAGCTCAGACATGCCAGCGAGGCGGTGTCGGCCGCGTGCAGGTCGTCGACCACGATCAGCAGCGGCTGCTCGACGCTCATCTCCGCGATGAGGGGATGCACGTCGTGCCGCGCCACCGACGCGGGTTCGCGCTGGTCGGCGGCCGAGAACAGCGCGGGGTCCAGGAGCTGCCGGACGACGCCGAACTCGAAGTCGCGCTCCTGCTCCGCGCAGGACGCGCGCAGCACGCGCAGGCCCGCCCAACGAGCGCGCTGAGCGCAGGCGTTGAGCAGCTCCGATTTCCCGATGCCGAGCGAGCCGCCGATGAACAGCAACGATCCCTTCCCGGCGCGGGCCGCTTCCAGGACGTGGTCGACGAGTTCGAGCTCGTGGTCGCGTTCCAGCAGCACTGGACGCGACCCGGCCCGGGTCGTGACGCGCTGCCGGCTCGGCGGCTCGGTTCCGCGCCACCCGAGACCCGGTGCGGAACCGATCGGCACGTGCGTCGCGGTCATCTGCATCGCCCCCCTGGCTCGGCGTCATGGTCTTGCGGCGAAAGTGGCTTCGTCCTCGTCCTCGTCGTGCTGGAGCCGTGTTCGGGAACCGCCGAGCACGGCGGCCAGTTCTGCTCGCTTGGACACGCGCAACTTCCGGTAGGCGTTGGTCAGGTGTGCTTCGACGGTGCGCAGCGTGACGAACAGCGCCTCGGCGATCGCCCGGTTGCTGGCACCGGCGGCGGCCATGGTCGCCACCCGCAGCTCGCTGCCGGTGAGCAGGTCGACCGGCGACCGCAGCGGCTGTCCGACCCTGCCTCCGGCGGTGACGACGAGTGCCCGCGCGCTCTCGGCGATGGGCCGCGAACCGCAGAGCGTGGCGAGGTCGATGCACCGGCGCAGGTGCTTGCGGGCTCCCCGGACGTCGTCGGTGCGCAGCAAGAATTCTCCGAGCCGGTGGTGCGCCCGCGCCTCGTCCAGCCACGCGGGGGATCCGGAGAGGACTTCGACGGCCTCGGTGAGCGAGTCCACCGCGCGCGACGGGTTCTCGGCGACGGCTCCGCGCGCCATCAGGTGCCGCCCGACGGCTCGCGCGGTGTCCCAGCGGTGCACGGCTTCCGCGTCCTGCTCGACGATTTCGATGGCCTCCGAGCGACGTCCGAGGCTCACCAGCAGCCAGGCCGCGTCGGTGCGCCACGGCGCGAAGACCGGGTTGAGGATGCCCGCGTCGGTCATGCTCCGGCCGCATCGCAGCAGCAGGTCGAGCGCGGCGGTCGCGTCACCCCGGATCCAGCGCACGCGGGCTCTGGCGTGCAGGAAGTAGTGCCATTCGAGAGTCGCTTCCTCGAACCACTCCCGGTCGATCCGGCCGAGCACCTCGTCGGCCTGCTCGACCTGCCCGAGTTCGGCCAGCGCGCTCGCCCAGGCGGTGAACTGAGCTGACGTCGAATCCGCGCCGCGGGTCTGCGAGCAGATCTTGGCAGCGGCCTGCGCCTGCTCGGCGGCTTCCCGGACGTTCCCGAAGTGCAGCAGGACCCGGGCGTAGCAGGACAGCGAGTACGAGTAGTCCCAGCTGGCGCCCATGCTCTCGACCAGTTCCAGCGAGCGCTGGGCAGCGGGCAGCAGGTCGTCGGTGACGTCGGCCAGGTGCAGGGCGAACAGCGCGCACCGCTCGCTCCAGGGGTCGGCGTCGCTGGTCTGGAAGCTCAGGGCGGTGCGCGCGTGCGTCACCACGTGCTCGGAGGGCTCGCAGCGCAGCGATTGCACGAAGGCGATGGCGGCGAGCGTGCGTCGTTCCGCCGGTGTGCCGCCGGTGGGCAGCGGGCGTTGCTCGATGCGGTCCCGCACGATGCTGAAGGTCGACTTCTCGGCGCTGCCGACGATCATCAGCATGGATTCGAGGGACAAGCACAGCTCGCGGTGAGCGGGCGAGGCATCTCCCCGGTCCCTGGCCGCGAGCATCGCCAGCACCTCGGCCAGCACCCGGACCGCCTCCGGATGGCGTTGCGCGGTGACGGCGGTCATGGCGAAGTTCAGGACGAACGAGACGTAGGCGTCCGGGTCGGTGACCCGGTCCAGCAGTTCGCGCATGATCGGCAGCGCCGCGTAGGGGTCGAGCTGCGCGAGCACCCGGCCGAGGTCGCCCCGGACTCGGACGCGCTGGGGGTCGGAGGTCTCGACGTCGAGGACCCGCCGCAGGTACCGCACGGCGACCTCCAGCTCACCCCGCTGCTCGGACAGGGCCGCGGCGTCGCGGAGGACCCCGGCCATCCACTGCTGGTTCAACTCCGCCAGCGCGAGAAGGTGCTGGGCGACCTCGACGGCGGGCCGCCCGGCGTCGTTGAGGATGCGCGCCGCGCGCAGGCGGTCCGCTTCGGACACCGGCAGCGCGTCGAGCACGGCGTCGCGGACCGGCTCGTGCGCGAAGTCCATCCCGGACTCCGCGACGATGTCGCAGTCGCGCAGTACGTCGAGCGCTTCGCCGACCTGCCACCGGGTCGCTCCGGCCAGCGCGGCAACTGATTCCGGGTCGGATCCCGGGCCGAGCAGCGCCAGCGCTGCGGCGACGTCGCGGACCCGACGCGGGTGCCCGGCGAGCCGGTTGAGCACCGAAGCGGCCAGCACGCCCTTCTCAGCGGCTTCGACCGAGAGGACTCCGGTCGCGTCGGGCCCGATCCCGGCGTTGCGCACGTCGTCGAGCAGCCGGCGCAGCAGCGACGGGTTGCCGCCGGAGGCTCGCGCGCAGGCGTCGACGAACGAGCTCTCCGGCCGCGCGGAGAACCCCGCCGCGACGACCTCGCCGACCTCGTCCCTCGTCAGCGGCGCCAGTTCGATCACGCTGCCCGCGCGCTGGGCGATGATGCGGGCGAGCGCTCTGCGCGCGGTGTCGTCGACTTCGTCGCAGCGGTGGCCGAGCAGGATCAGCAGGGGCAGGTCGGCTGCGCGCCGGAGCAGGAAGTCCAGCCAGCGCAGCGAACCCTCGTCGCACCGGTGGGCGTCGTCGACGACGAGCACCAGCGGAGCGCTGTCCATGAGGTTCGCCGCCAGGCTGCACAACCCGGACAGCGTTTCGTGGTCGTTGCCGTGCTGGGCCCCGGCTCGCCGCCCCGGGAAGAGCACTCGGACCACGGAGTCGGAGACGTCGTCGGCGCCGAGCTCCAGCGGTTCGAAGAGCGCCCGCACCGCGTCGTAGCGGAGCGGGGAGGTGACATCCGGGCAGCTCACGTGCAGGACGGTGCAGGTGCGCGCCTGCTCGTGCCGCGTGACCTCGCTCAGCAGCCGGGTCTTGCCGACTCCGCCCGGTCCTCGGACGACGACGCAACGGGCGCGGCCGGAACGGGCGTCCGCGAGGCTCGCGGCGAGCACGGCGCGCTCACGGGACCGGCCGGCCAAGGGCTGGTTCCGGTCCGCGATGCACTCTTGGTCACCGCGCATCCCAACTCACCCCGACTCACACGTCCTGACCAGGGATTCCCAGCCGCGCTCACGGGGTGCATCCGCCGGTAGACGAGGGCAGTCCACCACCGGCCACCACGGGAGCGCAAGCACTGATCAACTCCGGAAACTAGCGGATTCCCTAGTTCCCCTGCGGTAGCGGCGTTCGCGGTCCGGCATCGGGCCGGTCCGCCCACGTCGTCCACATCGGACGGTCGTGGCCGCATCCCGCTTACTTCACGTAATCCCGCGGCACGCGCGGAGGCCAGCTCCCCACGCTGAGCAAGCCGAGGCTGTAGGCACGGGAGACCAGCGCGGCGCGGTTGGGCGCCTTGAGCTTCTTGAGCATCGCGCCGACGTGGTACTCGACGCCCTGCCGGCTCAGGAACAGCCGGGACGCCAGCCGCACCGTCGATTCGCCGGTGGCGATGCCTTCGAGGATCCGGGCGTTGAGCTCGGACAGGACGCGCTTGCGGTCCGCCACGACCACGTTGGCCCGGTTGCTCCGCTCCGGGGAGAGCAGGACGACGAACTGCGTCAGCTCACCCGAGGACGAGCCGCGCACCGCGATCCCGGTGATCTCACCGGTGAAGGCGGCCTGCTCCGGCCCGACGCCCACGAAGTACTCGGTGAAGCGCTGGCTCCGGCCTTCGAGCAGCCGCTCGAAGCTCCGGCTGATCGGCTCCCGCACGCCGGGGTGGAGCAGCTCGTTGAGGCTGCGCCCCACCACCGACTCCGGGTGCTGACCGAATTGTTCGACGAACGCGTCGTTGGCCTGGGTGATCCGCATCCGCAGATCCACGCTCGCCAGGTGAAGGCCCGATCGCTCCAGCAGCGACTGGAACACGTCCACGTCTGCGATGTCATTTTTCAATTCTTCGCCGCACGCTTTGTCGAAGAGGCGAGAATCAGCGGTAACAGTGGGCATTGACGGTGTACCTCTCTCGAATCCCGAGGAATCCCGACTGCCGGGAAGATCTGTTTGTCCCCGCACGGAGACACCACCGATCGTATGAAGCGCGCTCTTATGAGGTCAACGTGGCGAGGAGCCGGCCGCCTAATGTTGTGGTTCCCTCATCGGACAGTTCGGACACCCGCCGGACGATGGGGAAAGCCGATCTCGTGACCAGCGAGAACAGAACGTGAGTACACCTCACGGGCTCCCCACCTTGGGTCATTCGGACCAGCGCCCGGAGGGGGAGGACGGCGCACGCGTGCAGCGCAGGCCCCACAGGGCCGGACTCCACGGAGAGCATTTAGTCGGACGCATTCCGTGAGCGCAACGCGGACAACTCCGAACACCCTCCGCAATTGCTCAAATGAGCCGATCGCCGTTCACGCTCATCTGAGCGACCGCAATTTCCCATAATTCACAGAATTACCATATAATCCGCTTCGATCATAAGGGTCCCTTATTGGGTTCAATGTTTTTTCGCGATGCGGCGAATCGTTGCCTCGCCGTGACAACCCGCCGCCTCGATCAATTCAGCGCCCGAGAAACACCGATCGCCTTTTTGCGGCGCTCTCGTGAATTGGCAGAACTCGAGAACTCCGCGAGCGCGATCATCCGGCCGCGATCGACTCGATGATGCGCGCTCCGGCGCCCCATGCCGAGCCCGCGCGCGCTGATTTAGGGGCTTCCCTGGCACCACGGGCTCCGGTCGCCGGCGCACGGGACGCCGGGCCTGCCTCCGCGACGAGCAGGACGTCGCGCGGCGCGACCGGCGCTCACCCCCGACCGATGTGGTGGATCAGGTCGAGACCGGTGAATCCCGGTACTTCAGAAGGCCTTCCACGCCGAGGAGGAAGGTGTCGCAGACGGGATCCGGGTCGGTGAGGCATCCGGCGGCCATCGCGCCGTCGCGGAGCATGACGAAGTGCCTCGCCGCCGGTTCGGGGTCCGACTCGCCGGTCTCGGCCAGGAGCTCGGTGACGGTACGCAGGAACCACTGCCGGTGCTCGACGACGGCGAGGTGCACCGGGTGGGAAGGATCGGGGTACTCCGCCGCGGCGTTGAGGAACGCGCATCCCCGGAACCCCGAGGACCGGATGTCATCGGCGATCGACTTCGCGACCCCGCGCACGATCGCCCTGGGCGACCCGCCTCGGTCCCGGACCTCGGCGGTGCGCGCGCGCATCGCGCCGTCGGCTTCGGCCAGGTAGGCGACGACCAGGTCGTCCTTGCCCGAGAAGTGCCGGTACAGCGTCGCCCGGGTCACCGAGGCCTCGGAGACGATCCGATCGACCCCGACGGAGTGCAGCCCCTCGGTGTAGAAAAGCCGGCTCACCATCTCCAGCAGCCGGTTCCGCGCCTCGGACAACTCCTCACCCACTTCCTGCCGCGTCCCCGGCAGCCGTTCCCCGCCGGGAACGGGCCCGCACCTCATCCGCGAGGGAGAACGTTCGTTCTTGTCAATACCGCGCCACCGGGCCAGTCTTCCACGGAGAGAACGAACGTTCTTTCTTCTGCGCGGTCGCGCCCTTCCGAGAGGATCACCATGACCACCGTTGACCGGCCCACCTCCACCACCTCCGGAAACGCGCCCGCGCTGCGCCGCCTCTACTTCGCGCGGTTCGGATTCGCCCTGGCCTGGGCCGCGCTGCTGTTGCTCACCGGGTCAGCGCTTGGACCCGTGAGCATCTCGCTGCTCGTCCTCTACCCGCTGTTCGACGTCGCGGCCGCGATCGTGGACGCCCGGTCGTCGGGTTCCGGCGGATCGGCTCTGGGCCTGCGGGTCAACGTCGCGATCAGCCTCCTCGCCACCGCGGGCGTGGCCGCAGCCTCCGCTTCCGGCGCGCCGATGGTGCTGCGGGCGTGGGGTGCGTGGGCGATCGTCTCTGGACTCGTCCAGCTGGCCGTGGCCATCAGCCGCCGCAGGATGGGCGGGCAGCTTCCGATGATCCTCAGCGGCAGCATCTCCGCCGTGGCCGGAGCGTCGTTCATCGGCATGGCGTCCGTGCCGAACCCGTCCCTGGCGAGCATCGCCGGCTACGCGACCCTCGGCGGCGCCTTCTTCCTCATCTCGGCGCTGCGCCTGGCTCGCGCCTGACGCGGCCGGTCTCGTCCCGCTGCGATCGCGGCGGGACGATCAACCGGTCAGACCCGTGACTCGCATGGTGATGTTGATGCGGCCGGTGTCGAGGCCGCAGCCCGCGGGTGCCGTCCCGGGGTGGACCTTCGGCACGCCGTGGTAGGCGAGGCGGGACGGTCCGCCGAAGACGAACAGATCACCGGAGGCGAGTTCGGCGTCCTGGTACGGGCGGTTCCGGGTCTCGGTGTTGCCGAAGCGGAACGTGCAGGTGTCACCGATCGACAGCGACACCACCGGAGCCCGGGAGCGTTCGTCCTTGTCCTGGTGCATACCCATCCGCGCGGCTTCGGCGTAGTAGTTCACCAGCGCGGTGTCCGGCGTGTAGTCCTCGCCCGCGCGCGGTTGGCCGGTCGCTCGCACGAGCGCTCGCCTGCCCAGGCGCACCATCCAGTCGGGGAAGGCGAGGACCCGGTTGCCGTTCACGTCGACCGCCGCCCGCGTGTACTCGTAGGGCCGCCAGTGCCAGCCCAGGCACACGGTCTGCACGCTCATCTCGTGTCCGCCGACCTTGGCCGCCCGGATCGGCACGGGACCTCTGATCCACCGGTGGAACTGCCCGACGATCCAGCGCTGCTGCTCGAACGTCAGGAAGCCGGGAACGTGGTGCGCCCCCGCCGGCAGCTCGGGCTCCAGCCCCAGCTCGCCGTCGTCGAACAGGCTGTTCATCGGATGCTCCCCTCCCCGCGGCGAAATCCAGGCGCCCGGTTCAACAGTCTGCCCGAGAGCCGTCGGGTGACGCCGCCTGCCACGACCCGCAGGACGAGCGTCCGATCGGTTCCCGCGCCGAAACGCACTGCCGCGGGCCGGTCCTGGGATTCGGCGATCGTCTGATCTCATGGGACGACGAGCCGACGTGCGAGAGGGAGGGGTCGAGGTGCCGTCCACACCGGGTCCGGATCCCCTCCACCGCTGGCGGCTGGCGGGGTGGTGCGCGTGCTTCATCCCGATCTGCGCGGGGCTGTTCCTCGCCGGCTTCGCGCGCCCCACGGCGTTCTTCCCCGCCGCCGCGCTCTGGTCCGCGGCTCTCGCCTGCGTGCTCCGGATGGAATCCCTCGATCACCGCAGCCGCGCGGCAGCCGAGGTCGACCCGCGTCAGCAACTCGCCAAAGCTGGATGGTTGCTGCTCGCGATCATCTTGATCGCCCTCAGCGCTCTGATCGTGCACGCGTCCTTCGGTTGACGCCTCGCCACGCCTGGGGCGAAAGGCCCGTGCGGGGCTCGGTGCCGTGTGCTGCAGTGATGTGGGGCGCGTTGAGCGCCGGGGATTCCAGGTGTCGTGCACCAGAAGGCAGGTGTCGGGACATGTCGTCTGAGCGTCGTGCTGGGAGTTCACCTTCGGTCGGGGCCGAGGACGCGCGGGCGTTGATGACCTGGCGAGCGATGAGCGCGCTCTTCCTGCTCGCCATGGGCGGGATTCACCTGTTCCTCGTGCTCACCGGCACCGGTGGCCTGCTCGGGGTGCTGTTCGTGCTGAACGCGGTCGGATCGATCGTGCTGGCCGTCGCGATGATCCGCGTTCGCGACCGCCTGGTGCCGGTGAGCGTCCTGGGTCTGCTGTTCATGCTGGGAACTCTGCTGGCGCTGCTGATCGCGCTGAGTCCGCTGTCGCTGTTCGGGATGCGCTCCAGCCTGAGCTACCAGCTGGCACCGACCGCCATCGTCGTCGAGGCGATCGGCGTCCTCGTCCTCGCCGCGACCGTCCTGCTCGCAGCCCGGAAGCGCACCGGCTGAGCCTCCGGAGTTCGCTGCGCGACCGCTCGTGTCGCCTGGCGAACAACCGCCGGTGGGCCCGAAGCGAGTTCGCCGGAAGCTACGGCCTCGATCCCGTTCGGGAATCCTCGCTGCTCAGCCTCCCGCAGCCACCTGTTGCCCCGGCTTCGAAGACCGTCCGCGACCGCGGTTCGTGCCCCGCATCACAGCCACTCCCCCGGCGTTCCGTGCCTAGGATCCGCGTCACACGAGCGCCGGAACCGATTGCGGCGTTGCGGTTCTCAACGGTGAGCGGGGAGGTCGTGGATGTCCGGCAGGATTCTGCATCGCGGTTTCGCGTCGAAGGTGGTCTCGGCTGACGAGGCCGCGGAGATGATCGAACCGGGCGACAACGTGGGCATGAGCGGGTTCACCGGTGCCGGCTACCCCAAGGAGGTCCCGGAAGCGCTGGCCAAGCGGGTCGCCGCGTCCCGCGAGCGCGGGGACCCGATGAAGATCGGTCTGTGGACGGGGGCTTCGACCGCTCCGGAGCTCGATGGGGCGCTCGCCGACGTCGAGGGAATCGACCTGCGCCTGCCCTACCAGTCGGATCCGGTGAGCCGGGCGAAGATCAACGCGGGCCTGCTCGACTACACCGACATCCACCTCTCCCACGTCGCCCAGCAGGTGTGGCAGGGGGTTCTCGGCGAGCTCGACGTGGCCGTCGTGGAGGTCAGCGGGATCACCCGGGACGGCCGGTTGATCCCGTCCTCGTCGGTCGGCAACAACAAGACCTGGCTGGAGCAGGCGGACCGGGTCATCCTCGAGGTCAACTCGTGGCAGAGCGAGCAGCTCGACGGCATGCACGACATCTACTACGGGACGGCGCTCCCCCCGCACCGCAAACCGATCCCGATCACGCACCCCGCTGACCGGATCGGCCGACCGCACTTCGATTGCCCTCAGGACAAGGTGATCGCGGTCGTGGAGACCGAATCTCCCGACCGCAACGCTCCTTTCACCGAACCCGACGAGATATCCGAGCAGATCGCCGGGCACGTGCTGGACTTCCTGGAGGCGGAGGTCCGCGGCGGCCGGCTCCCCCGGGAACTGCTGCCGCTGCAGTCGGGGGTGGGCAACGTCGCCAACGCCGTGCTCGCCGGGCTCGGTTCCGGCCCGTTCGACGGGATGACCGCCTACACCGAGGTGATCCAGGACGGGATGCTGCAGCTGCTCGAATCGGGGAAGTTGCGGAAGGCCTCGGCGACGGCGTTCTCGCTGAGCCCAGAAGCCGTGGAGCGGTTCAACTCCCACACCGCCGCCTTCCGCGACAAGATCGTGCTGCGACCGCAGGAGATCAGCAACCACCCGGAGGTGGTGCGCAGGCTGGGCTGCCTGGCGATGAACGGCGTGGTGGAGGCCGACATCTACGGCAACATCAACTCGACCCACCTGATGGGCAGCCGCGTCCAGAACGGCATCGGCGGCTCCGGCGACTTCGCCCGCAACGCCCACATCTCGCTGTTCGTGACGCCGTCGCAGGCCAAGGGCGGCGCGGTGTCGTCGATCGTGCCGATGGTCTCGCACGTCGACCACACCGAGCACGACGTGGACGTCATCGTGACCGAGCAGGGGCTCGCCGACCTGCGCGGCCTGTCGCCGAAGAAGCGGGCCGAGCGGGTCATCGAGCGCTGCGCGCACCCGGACTTCCGCCCGGCGCTGCGCGACTACTTCGATCGGGCGCAGCGCTCGTCCTTCGGCCTGCACACGCCGCACCTGCTCGACGAATCGCTCTCCTGGCACCACCACTTCGTCCGAAGCGGCTCGATGCCCCGGTGACGCCCCGGGTGTCGGGGCGCGTGCCCGGGCCGGGGGCCGTCAGACTGAGGTCATGTCTCAACCGTCGCTGCTGCTCGCGCTGGACCTGACGGGCACGTTCGCGTTCGGCCTCAACGGTGCGCTGACCGCGGTGCGGATGGTTCGGCTGGATCTCGTCGGCGTCCTCACGCTGGGCATGATGACCGCGCTCGGCGGCGGGATCCTCCGGGACATCCTCATCGGCTCGCTGCCGCCCGCGACGTTCAGCGACGTGATCTACCTGGGCGTGGCGGCGGGCGGGGCGCTCGTGGCGTTCTTCATCAGCGTCGAGCTGGAGCGGTTCACCAAGCTGATCACCCTCTTCGACGCGGCGGGTCTGGCGGTGTTCTGCGTGACCGGCGCCAGCAAGGCGCTCGCCTACGGGCTGGGTCCGGTGCAGGCCGTCTTGCTCGGAGCGCTGACCGCGGTCGGCGGCGGAACGCTGCGCGACGTAGTCATCAAGCGGGTGCCCAACGTCCTGACCAGTGATTTCTACGCCGTCCCGGCTCTGGTGGGAGCGGCGCTGACGGTCCTGGCCGTGCGCCTGGAGGTCTACGGGGTCGCGGCCGCGCTCATCACCGCGGCGGTGGTCTTCGCCATCAGGATGCTCGGCGTCCGCTACAGCCTGCACGTGCCCAGCACGCCGCGCCGCGAGAACCCGGAGGAGTAGTTCAACCGCTGCGATCCCACCGCCCCGCGCTCATCCTGAGACGGGTTACCCGGAACGCGACCGGTGATGAGGAGCGATGATCGGCATGGACACGCGACGCGCCAGCGCAGTGCTGACCGACCTGAAGTCCGCGCTGGACTGGCAGGAGGACTTCTACCGGGACCTGCACGCCCAACCCGAGCTGTCCCACCAGGAGTCGCGCACCGCGTCGCTCGTGACCGACCGGCTCCGGGAGTCCGGCTACGAGGTCCACGAGCAGGTGGGCGGGACCGGTGTGGTCGGGGTGCTGGCCAACGGCGACGGTCCCGCGGTCCTGCTGCGGGCCGACATGGACGCGCTGCCGGTCCGCGAGGCGACCGAGCTGCCCTACGCCAGCACCGCCACCACCGACGACGGCACACCGGTGATGCACGCCTGCGGGCACGACGTGCACGTCGCGTGCCTGCTCGGCGCGGCGCAGCTGATGGCCTCGGCCACCGACCAGTGGACGGGCACGCTGATCGCGCTGTTCCAGCCCGCCGAGGAGGTCGCCGACGGTGCGCGCGGGATGATCGACGACGGCCTCCGCTCGCTGATCCCCCGCCCCCGCGCAGCACGTGCTGCCGATGCGAGCCGGCGAGGTCGCCACCCGATCCGGTCCCACGCTCGCCGCCGCCGACAGCATGCGCATCACCGTCCACGGCCGCGGTGCGCACGGATCGATGCCGCAGTCCGCCGTGGACCCCGTCGTGCTGGCGGCCATGATCGTGGTGCGGCTGCAGACCGTCGTCGTCCGCGAGATCGCGCCCGGCGAGCCGACCGTGCTCACCGTCGGCAGCATCCGGGCGGGCTCCAAGAGCAACATCATCCCGGATCGCGCCGAGATCCAGCTCAACGTCCGCACCTACAGCGAGCGGACCCGCGCCGAGGTGGTCAAGGCGATCAAGCGGATCGTCACCGCGGAGTGCCAGGCGTCGAGATCGCCGCGAGAACCCGAGTTCGAGATGTTCGAGCGCTTCCCGATCACCGACAACGACCCGGCGACCACCGACTCGGTCGCCGCGGCGTTCGCCGACTTCTTCGGTGAACGGGCCGGGCCGCTCGGCCAGTGGGCCGCCAGCGAGGACTTCAGCGACATCGCCACGGCGTTCGACGTGCCCTACACCTACTGGGGCATCGGCGGGATCGACCCGGATCTGTTCGACCGCGCCTCGAAGGCCGGTCGCGTCTCCCAGGACGTCCCGGCAAACCACTCGGCCACCTTCGCCCCGGTGATCCAGCCGACGCTGACCACCGGGACCCAGGCACTCGTCGTCGCGGCTCTCACCTGGCTGTGATCCCCCGTCGCGCCCGGGCGTGATGGCGCGATCGCACAACCGGGGCGTGCCGATTTGTTCGATTTCCACAGCGCCCTCGGCTCCGATCTCTGCCACGATCGGCCTCGTACGGCGACGTCAATCACGGGAGGGCTGGTCATGGGTTGCGGCATCGCTGACACCCGTCGTGGTCCGACGGTGATCGACCCCCATCCGTCCGCCCGCGCGACGCCCTGGCTCAGACCACCACGTCGCCGACGCTGACCACCCACCTGGCCGAGCGGCGAGCGCGCGCGAGCTGACGTCGCAGTCCTCGCGCCCCGCCGGGTGAACCGGCCGGATGCTCCGATGCCACTCCGCGTCTGGATCGCCGACGCGAGCGCCACGTGCCGCACTGGTCCCACCCGCGCTGCCGACGCCTCCACTCGGCGTTTGCGGAACGAGCGACCAGCCGAGAAGACCGACAAGAGGAAACCCCATGACCAGCACGCAAGGCCGTTGGATGACGCAGGACTCGCACGACCGGCTGCGCGCCGAGCTCACCGAGCTGCTGGCGCAGCGCTCCGAGGAGATCGAGGACGAGGGGCACCGCCGCGCCCGGATCGGGCAGATCAGGGATCTGCTGAACAACGCCGTGGTCGGTGAAACACCTCCGGACGACGGGGTCGCCGAGCCCGGGATGCTGCTGACCGTCCGGTTCGACGACGGCGAGACCGAGACGTTCCTGCTCGGCACCCGCGACGGGGCCGACTCCGACGAGCTCACCGTCTACTCGCCGGAATCCCCTCTCGGCACCGCGCTGGCCGGCGCCAAGCAGGGCGACGAGCGGACCTACGAGGTCCCCAACGGCGGGACCGAGCGGGTCACCCTCGTGCGGGCGGTGCCCCACCGGTCGTGATCCGCGGGCGTGCGCGGGCACGCCGCGACGTGAGCCACCAGATCAACGCAGGAGAGCACCGCAGTGCACGTGGGTACCTTCTCGATCGCCGCCTACGACCCCTCGACCGGGTGCGCGGGCGTCGCGGTCAGCACGCGCATGCCCGCCATCGGGGCGCTCTCGGTGTTCGCCGACGGGAACTCGGGTGCTGTGGCGACCCAGGCGTTGATCAACCCGCTGCTCGGCGTCGACGGCCTGGAACTCCTCCGCACCCGCTCCGCGGAGGAGACCCTGCGCGCACTGCTCGACGCCGACCCCGGCGCGGATTCCCGCCAAGTGGCCGTGGTGGACGCGCGTGGCGGTGCGGCGGCGCACACCGGCGCCGAGACGCATCCGTGGAGCGGGCACCGGACGGGCCCGGGTTTCGCCGTCGCCGGCAACATGCTCGTCGACGCGAGAACCGTTGAGGCCATGGCGGATCGGTTCACCGCGACCGGGGGCGAACCGCTGCACGCGCGCCTGATCCAGTCGCTCGAAGGGGGTCAGCGGGCGGGCGGGGACCGCCGCGGCAAGCAGAGCGCCGCCCTGCGGGTGAGCACCGGTGAGCCCTACCCGTACCTGGACCTGCGGGTGGACGACCACCCCGAGCCGGTGACCGAGCTGCGCCGGGTCTACGAGGTCGCGAAGCGGGAGCTGCTGCCGTTCGTCGAAGCGCTCCCGACCAGGAGCAACCCGAATGGCAGGTTTCACGAAATGCTCGGCACCGAGGACACCTCGGGTCGCTGATCCGGCGAACTCCGCGCGCTCAGGTCGTTCTCGGCGGGAGCGGCGACGAATTCCCGCCAGCGGTCCCAGGTTCCGCGCAGAGCCGCGTCGGCCTCGTGCGCGTGCCCGGAGAGCGCGCGGGCGATCGAGCCGGGCCCGGCGAGGGCCGTCTCGGGTGGGGACGCCAGGACGTCCGGACGTGCGCCGAGCAGCGCGACCGTGCCGAGCACCCGGCGATCACCGAGGATGCCGGGCGCGCTGCGCAGTGACGGAGCGCGCAGGTCGAGGTCCTCGACCAGGAGGTCCCTGCGGCCCAGTGCGCACCGCAGCGTCGAGCGCAGCGCTCCGCCCTCCTCCCCCGTGCGCCCGAGCACCAGGGTTTCGGAGACCAGGACGCGCGCACCTTCGTCCAGTTCGAGCACCGTGCTCCGGTGAACGTCGGCGCCACCCGCGACCACCATCGGCGCGGCGGCCCAGACGAGCGATCCACCGGTCTCGACGTGCACGTCGGCCGCCCAGCGCTGGTGGCCGCCGCGGGCGTCGTAGGCGACGAGGCCCGCCGGTTCGACGAGTTCGAGGTGCACGCCGCGACCCACCCGGACCTCGATCCGCAGGTCGTCCCCGGCGAGCAGGGTCGCGCACACGCCGACGAGCGCGATGCGCACGTGCGGACCCTCGACCCCGAGCAGGCGGGGGCGCAAGAACTCCCCCGCGCTCAGAACCTCGGCTCGGGCGACTCCGCCGACGAGGGCGACCGACACCGCAGCCATCCCGCGCTCACCCGTGCCGGTGGACGTGCGGGGCCATCGGTCCCGGGTCGACCGCGGTGCGCGCTCCGCTGCGGTGCTCGGCCACGAGGTGGTGCACCCACTTGCACAGGTCGCCGACGGACGCCTGATCCGCGCGGGACAGGGCGAGCGTGGGAAGACCCGAGCGTACCGATGCGGCGTCCTCGATCATCCGGGCGACGTCGACGTCCACGTGGTGCGCGAGGTCGGTCTTGTTGATCACCAGCAGGTCGGCGCGCTCGATGCCGGGACCTCCCTTGCGCGCGACGTCGCCGCCACCGGCCACGTCGATGCAGAAGATCTGGGCGTCGACCAGAGCGGGGCTGAACGTCGCCGTCAGGTTGTCCCCGCCGCTCTCCACGAGCACGACGTCCAGCGGCGAGAAGGCGCGCTCCAGGTCCTCGACGGCGATGAGGTTGGCGGTGACGTCGTCGCGGATCGCCGTGTGCGGGCAGGCGCCGGTCTCCACCGCGCGAATCCGCTCCACCGGCAGAACCCCTGCTGCGCGCAGCATTCGGGCGTCCTCGTCGGTGTAGATGTCGTTGGTGACCACCGCGAGCTCCAGCTCGTCGGCGAGCTGCGCGCACAGCGTCGCGATCAGGGTGCTCTTGCCGGTGCCGACCGGTCCGGCGATGCCCAGCCTCAACGGCCGGGACGCAGCGGTGCGGTGGTGTTCCTGTTCAGGCAACGAAGATCCTCCTAGTGCGGTTGTCGTGCTGCAGAGCCCAGTGCTCCGCCAGCGGTGCGGTCACCGCCGGCAGCTCGGCCGGGCAGGTGACGGCGGTGGCGATCTCCACCGATTCGCCGATGACCGCGCTCGATTCCCAGACCCAGCGCGCGGTGTCGACCGGATCGACGGGCAGCAGCTTGAGCGCCGCCGCCGCGACCGTCTGGGCGTCCTCGTACAGGCAGGCCCGCGCGACGCGGGCGGCGTCCATTCCCATGGCCGCCGCGACGACGCCCAGCGCCACGGGACGTTGCGGCGCCGGGCCGAGCGCGCCGAGCGCGGCCACGGCCGAGTGGTCCGGCCACCACCGCTCGGCCAGCCTGGCCAGTCCCCTGCCGAGCAGGGCCGAGGCCGTGCGCACCGGTTCGGTCGGGGTGCGCGCGAGCAGCGCGTCGTGGATCTCGTCGAGCCGCACGTGCTGCTCACCGGCGGCGCGCAGGGTCAGGACCGCGGCGGAGGCGTCGACAAGCGCGACCGAGCGCAGCCGTGCGCGGAGGTAGTCGGGCACCTCCGCGGGGCCGACCCCGGCCGCGAGCGCCGGTTCGAGCCCCGCCGAGTGCGCGTGCCCGCCGGTGGGGAGCCGGGCGTCCGCCAGGAGCATGGCTCCCAGGTCGGGGTCCATCGGCGCTCCTTTAGAACAGCGAGTAGCGCTGGGCCAGCGGCACCGTCGCGACGGGGTTCGGGCGGACGCGCTCGCCATCGATGCTGATGTCGAAGGTCTCCGGGTCCACCTCGATCCGCGGCAGCGCGGTGTTGTTCGGCAGGTCGTGCTTGGTGACGCCGCGGGTGGGCCGCACGGCCGCCAGCCTGCGGCGCAGGCCGAGCTCGTCGGCGAGGCCGTTGTCCAGCGCCGCCTGCGCCACGAAGCTCACCGACAGGTGCGGTGCCGACCCCGGTGCGTGGGGCAGCGCCGGACGCATCATGACCGGCTGCGGCGTCGGGATCGTGGCGTTGGGGTCGCCGAGCGCGCCCCACACGGCGGCGCCGCCCTTGATCACGGTGAACGGCCGGATGCCGAAGAACGCCGGGTCCCACAGGACCAGGTCGGCCAGCTTCCCCGGTTCCACGGAACCGATCTCGTGGTCGATGCCGTGCGCGACCGCGGGGCAGATCGTGTACTTGGCGACGTAGCGCCGCGCGCGTTCGTTGTCGGCGGGCAGCGACGAGCCCAGCGACCCGCGCTGGCTCTTCATCACGTGCGCGACCTGCCAGGTGCGGCACACGACTTCACCGATGCGCCCCATGGCCTGCGCGTCGGACGAGGTGATCGACATCGCCCCGATGTCGTGCAGGATGTCCTCGGCCGCCATCGTCGTCGGGCGGATGCGCGATTCGGCGAAGGCCAGGTCTTCGGGGACCTGCGGGTTGAGGTGGTGGCACACCAGGAGCATGTCCAGGTGCTCGGTGACGGTGTTGACGGTGTGCGGCAGGGTCGGGTTCGTCGAGGCGGGCAGCACGTTGGGTTCCCCGGCGACGACGATGATGTCGGGCGCGTGCCCGCCACCGGCGCCCTCGGAGTGGAACGCGTGGATGCCGCGGCCGTCGATGGCGTCGAGAGTGTGCTGCACGTAGCCGGTTTCGTTGAGGCTGTCGGCGTGCAGCGCGACCTGCAGGCCGAACTCGTCGGCGGCGCGCAGGGCCGAGTCGACGACCGCCGGGGTCGCGCCCCAGTCCTCGTGCACCTTGTAGCCGCCCGCCCCGGACAGCGCCTGCTCGGCGAGGCCTTCGGCGCTGACGGTGCTGCCCTTGCCGAACAGGATGACGTTCAGCGGCAGGTGGTCGAGCGCCCGGTGCATCATCGCCAGCGACCACGAGCCGGGGGTGACGGTCGTGGCCTTCGAGCCCTCGGTCGGCCCGGTGCCGCCGCCGATGACGGTCGTGGTGCCGGTGGCCAGGGCTTCGGCCATCTCGGCCTCGGTGAGGAAGTGGACGTGGGTGTCCACGGCGCCGGCGGTCAGGATCTTGCGGTCGCCCGCGATGACGTCGGTGCTCGGCCCGATGCGCAGGTCGGGGTGCACGCCGTCCATCACGTCCGGGTTCCCGGACTTGCCGACCGCGACGATGCGCCCGTCGCGGACCCCGACGTCACCTCGGACGACGCCCCAGTGGTCGAGCACGATGACGTTGGTGATGACCAGGTCCGGAGCGCCCTGCGCCCGCGTGGTCATGCCCTGCGCACCGGACTCGCGGATGCTCTTGCCACCGCCGAACACGGCCTCGTCGCCACCGGCGCAGAAGTCCTGCTCGATCTCGATCCACAGGTCGGTGTCACCGAGGCGCACCTGGTCCCCCGTGGTCGGCCCGTAGAGCTTCGCGTACTCGCGACGACCGATCTGGCTCAACTTCCCTCCTCCGTTCGCTGCTGGTCGGAACCGGTCTCGCGCTCGTCGGTGGCCGGTTCGTCGGTGACCCTCGCCCGCGCGGGAGGGGAGGCCGTCTCGGGCATCTCGGGTTCGGAACCCGGCGTCCCGTAGGGCACGACCTTCCTGGGCTCCCTGACGTGGGTGGGCATCTCGCGCTCCCGGATCTGGAGGCCGGGCACGTGCCCGCTCCCGCCGAAGGCCACCAGCTCGACGAGCCTGCTGACCCCGGGTTCGAAGCGCACCGAAGTGCCCGCCGGAACGTCGAGCCGGTACCCGCGGACGGAGTCCCGGTCGAAGGTCAGCGCCGGGTTGGCGTCCGGGAAGTGCAGGTGAGCCCCGACCTGGATCGGCCGATCACCGTCGTTGACCACCAGCAGCGTCTTCTTCTCGCGTCCCGCGTTGAGCTCGATGGGGGTGTCGCGGACGCGGACCTCACCGGGAATCACGAGATCGGCTCCGTGATCGTGACGAGCTTGCGCCCGTCCGGGAACGTCGCTTCGACCTGGACGTCGGTGATCATCTCGGGAACGCCCTCCATCACCTCGTCACGAGTGAGCACGCGCCTGCCCTCGTTCATCAGAGCGTGGACGGTGAACCCCTCGCGGGCGCGTTCGATCGCCCAGCAGGACAGCAGCGCGACCGCTTCCGGGTGGTTGAGCAGCACGCCGCGCTCCCGCCGATCGCGGGCGATCATCCCGGCGACGCTCAGCAACAGCTTCTCCGTGTCAGACGGAGTCAGATTCATGAATGCACCTCGCATCCCTGCGTTTCGCGCCCGACTGTAAGCCACA
Source organism: Saccharopolyspora tripterygii (assembly GCF_054778355.1). NCBI lineage: Bacteria > Bacillati > Actinomycetota > Actinomycetes > Pseudonocardiales > Pseudonocardiaceae > Saccharopolyspora > Saccharopolyspora tripterygii. The sequence goes on from NZ_BAAGZP010000030.1 coordinate 137,139, forward strand.
GCGGAATCGTTCGCACAACGAGCCGAGAGTCGCGGAATTGCTGATCGAGAAATCGCATAACAGCTGCTCACGGCTCCACATCGACTGAGCCGGAACAGCTTTCAGCTCAGCGGGACACCGATCGAAGGAATTCGTCCGCTTGAAGTTTTTTGACGACTCTCGCCACATCACGCATTTTTCGCACCCGGACCGGAAAATCGCAAGAACCGCAACAAAATTTAACCGCTCGCGCGATCGGATTTAAAAAATCCGCAACGAGACCCCGAACGGAACAGCTCCTGCTGGCATCAGCCGGCCTCGCCGCCGACGAGCACGTTGTGCAGCCGGACCGCGACGTGCAGATCGCCGAGCTTCTCAGGATCGGTCACATCAGCTCCCAGGCAGGCGGAGAGCTTCTCCAGCCGCTGGTACAGCGTCTGCCTGCGCACGTGCAGGCGCTCGGCGGCCCGGGTCTTGTTGGCCGCGCAGTCGAAGAAGACCTCCAGCGTTCGCAGCAGGCGGTCGCGGACCTCCCTCGGCTCGTCGAGCACGGCTCCCAGCTGCTCGCGGATGAACCGGTGGAGGACGGCGTCGGAATCGAGCTGGTGCACGAGCCGGTGCAGCGACCAGGCGGCCGCGTCGACCACACCGGTCGCCTCGCGCTGGGCGACCTCCAGCTGCAGGCAGCGACGCGCTTCGACGACCGCGTGCCGGATCCCGCCGGTGCCGGTGACCAGCGGCCCCACTCCGACGACCGCGTTCTCCGGCCCCTGGCCGCCGAGCTGGCGCACGTCCTGGATCAGACCTCGCCGGGAACGTTCGGGGTGGCGCGGTTCGAGGGCGACCAGCGCCAGGTACTCGTGGTCGCCCGCCTGGCCCACCGCCTGCCGCCCGTTGCGCTGCAACGCCTGCTCCAAGCTCTCGCGCACCCCCGCATCGACCTGGCCGGTGACGACGGCGACGAACGAATCCGCGCTGTTCAAGCCGGAATTGGTGATGAGGACGTCGAGGTCGGCCTGCGCGCCCGCCGGATCGCGGAGGTGGTGGAACAGGGCGCGCGTCGCGCGCATCCGGGGCGTGGGCGGCTGTTCCCGCAGCAAGGCGAGCGCGAACGCCTGCGGCGCCCGGTGCAGGGCGGCCTCCAGCACGAGCGGATCGACGCCCGGGCCCGCCAGCACCTCCAGCTGCGCGGTGCTGATGCCGTGCACGGTGAGGGTGGCGCGCCGCGTCACGGGCTCGTCCGGCTCGTCCTCACCCGACCTGGGTGCTCTCGCGAGCTCCGCGCCCGACCTGTCCCGCACCACGACCACCGCCCCGGTGATCTCCGCGAGCGCTCCGGTGAGCTGCTGGAGACCGGCGCCCGAGGTCAGCTGGGCCGACAGCACGTCGGAGAGGGAGTCGGCCAGCCGCAACCGGTGCACGGAATCGTTGATGAGCAGCCCGTTGACGTCCTCGGTGATCTGCACGAAGGGAACCGGCCGGTCGAACCGGATCAGCGGGAACCCCTGCTTCGCGCACTCGTCGATCACGGCGTCGGGCACTCCGGTGCCGGTGCTGGCCGTCTCCACCGCGAGCGCCGCGACCCCGCGCGCCGCCAGCTCGCGGACGTAGGAGCGCTGACGCGCGGGCCCCGCTCCCGAGAGCACCACGCCACCGGTGAGCAGCAGCTCGCCGCCTCGGAGCAGCGGCGCGATGTCGATGACCTCGCTGGAGTGCACCCACCGGACGCTGCGCGAACCGCTCCCGGCTCCGACCAACAGCACCGGGTCACCGCGTTGCACGCTGCGGTGACGGAGCACCTCGTCGAGGGTCATCTGCATGACGGATCGTCCATAGGTGTTCGGGAATTGATTGACGGAATGTACCTTGTCCGCCACCTCCCCCGGCAACAAGCATGGGCGAACGCCTTAGGTCAGCCTGGAGGGAGAACCGATGAAGAGCCCGGCAACGGACGACCCCGCGAGAGGTGATTTCGAAGAATCCCTCCAGCCCATCCCGGAGGGCGCGAGGACGCGCAGGGTCTCCGGCCAGTTCTGGATCTGGGCCGGCGCGAACATCGCCCCGATCAACTGGGTCCTGGGCGCGCTGGGCATCGAGCTGGGGCTCGGGCTGTCGGACACGTTGATCGTGCTCATCGCGGGCAACTTCATCGGCATGGCCCTGTTCGGCCTGTTCGTGCTGCTGGGCCAGCGCACGGGCGCGACCGGGATGGTGCTGTCCAGGGCGGCGTTCGGCCGGCGGGGGGCTTACCTGCCCGCCGCCATCCAGGCCCTGCTCGCGGTGGGGTGGTGCGCGGTCAACACCTGGATCATCCTGGACCTGGTCATGGCGTTGCTGGGCGAGCTCGGGCTGGTCGACCCGGACGCGCAGAACCACGCCGCCAAGCTGCTCGTGGCCGCGGCGATCATGCTCGCCCAGGTGGTCATCTCCTGGTTCGGCTACCGCGCCATCGCCGCGTTCGAGCGCTGGACCGTGCCGCCGACGATCGCGGTGCTGGTGCTCATGTCGTTGGTCGCCTGGACCCAGCTGCAGATCGACTGGAGCTACGCGGGCCCGCCGGGCGAGGTCCTGACCGGCATCGACCGGCTCAGCGCGATGACGGCGGTGATGACCGCGATCGGGATCGGCTGGGGCATCACCTGGTTCACCTACGCCGCCGACTACTCGCGGTTCGTCAGCACCGAGGTACCGCGTCGCCGCCTCTACCTCGCCAGCACGCTGGGGCAGTTCCTGCCCGTGGTCTGGCTCGGCGTGCTCGGCGCGTCACTGGCCACCAAGAACGGCGAGGCCGATCCCGGACGTCTGATCGTGGACAACTACGGGTCGCTGGCCGTGCCGGTGCTGTTCCTGGTGATCCACGGCCCGATCGCCACCAACATCCTCAACATCTACACCTTCGGCGTCGCCGCGCAGGCCCTGGACGTCAAGGCCTCCCGCCGCACGCTGAGCACGGTCGTGGGCGTGTTCGCGATGCTGTGCGTGGCGCTGTTCGTCTTCCACGGCGATCTCGCGTCCGTGCTGGACTCCTGGCTGGTGTCCCTGGTGGCCTGGGTGGCCTCCTGGGCCGGGATCATGCTCGTCCACTTCTTCGTCCTGGAGCGCGGCACCGCCGACACCGCCCGGTTGTTCGGGCCGGTGGGGACCGATCGCCTGCCGGACTTCAACTGGGCCGCGCTGTTCGCCTTCGGCTCGGGCGTGGTGGCCACCTGGCTGTTCATGCACGGCGTGCTGGAGGTCTTCCAGGGACCGATCGCCGGTGCCATGGGAGGCATCGACCTGTCCTGGCTGGCCGGCGGCGCCGTCTCCGCCGCGCTCTACGCCGCGACCGGCCCGCGGGCGCACCGCCGGTACCTGCCGGACGCGGCGGTGAGCCGGGGCGACGTGCGCGATCCCTCCCCTTCCTGAGCGGTGTCATTCCCGATGTGCAACGAGGTGAAGATGTCCGAGACTCCCGGATCGTTCCCCTGGCAGCGCGGCGTGCGCGCCGCTGCGGCGCTGACGTTCGACGTGGACGCCGAATCCTGCGCGCTGGTGCAGGATCCGTCCTCGGTGAACCGGATGTCCCTGATGGGCCACCAGTCCTACGGCCCCCGGGTGGGCGTGCCGCGGCTGCTGCAGGTGCTCCGCCACCAGGACGTGCGGGCGACCTTCTTCGTCCCCGGCTACACGGCTGAGTGCTACCCCGACACCGTGCGGGCCATCGTCGACGACGGCCACGAGGTGGCCCACCACGGCTACATCCACGAGTCGATGCGCGGGCTCTCCGAGGCCGCCGAAGCCGAGTACCTGGACCGGGGGCTCGAAGCGCTCGACCGCGTGGCCGGTGTCCGGCCGACCGGCTACCGCGCGCCCTGGTGGGAGATGAACTGGCACACCCCGAAGCTGTTGGCGGAGCGCGGTTTCACCTACGACTCCAGCCTGCTCGACGACGACGTCCCGTACCTGATGACCACGTCGGGACCGGGTTCGGCGGAGCTCGTCGAGATCCCGGTGGACTGGTCGCTGGACGACTGGGAGCAGTTCGCGTTCTTCCCCGGCTGGACCGGAAGCGGGGTCATCGAGAGCCCGCTGAAGGCGCTGGAGATGTGGTCGCTGGAGGCCACGACGCGCCACGCCGAGGGCGGGTGCTTCGTGCTGACCGCACACCCGTTCCTGTCGGGCCGCCCGACCAAGGCCCACGTCCTCGACAAGCTGCTCGAGCTCCTGAAGTCGCTCGACGGGATGTGGGTGACCTCGCTGGCCGAGATCGCCGCGCACGCGCGGCCCGAGTGCGGGCCGGCCCGCACGCACGAGCCGCTGCAGGACGTGCCGCTGTGATCAGGGGCGCGGCGGCGCCACGTCGGTGTCGCCGCGCCCGCCCAGCCGGGCGGAGATCTCCGCGGCGGTCTCGCGCACCGCTCGCGCCAGCTCCTCGCGCAGCTGGGCGGAGATGCGGAAGCTCGGCGCCGACAGCAGCAGCGCGGCCACGACCTGGCCGCGGTGGTCGCGCACCGGCGCGCTGATCCCGACCTCTTCCACGTGCGATTCGCCGGCGTTGATGGCCACTCCGCGACGGCGCACCTCGGCGAGCCGTTCGAGGTAGGCGCCGACCTCGGCGTCGTCGCTCGTCGCCGGGCGCAGCAGTCCCCGTTCCAGCAGGTCCCTGGCCCGGCCCTCGGACAGCTCGGCGAGGAAGACCTGCACGGACGCGCTCGCCGCGGTGGTGTAGCGGGTTCCGATCGGGGTGGTGTGCTTGACCTGCTTCGGGCTGGGGACCTGCTCGACCGAGATGGACTCGTGGCCGCTCCAGACGACCAGGGCGCTGGTCTCACCGGTGCGCTCGGTGAGCCGTTCCAGCGAGGGGTAGGCCAGGCGGCGGACGTCGAGGTTGGCCAGCAGCGGCCCGGCGAGACCGATCAGACCGGAACCGAGCCGGAACCGCCCGTTGTCCGGGTCGCGCAGGACCAGGTCCATCTGCTCCAGCTGACCGAGCAACCGGGAAACCGTGCTCTTGTGCAGGTCGACCCGGCGAGCGATCTCGGTGACCCCGAGCGCGGGCTCGTCCACCGAGAACGCGCGCAGGATGCGGAAGCCGTTGTGCAGCATCGAGGAAGCGCTCCTGGCTTCCTGCCGGTCGATCTCGTCGTTGTCGGTCATGGTTCTCCTGCACCACCGCACCTCGCTCGCGGCTGCGAGCCGTGCCGGTGACCAGATCGGTCACCGGCGCGGCCCGTCGTTCCGCCGTCAGGCGGAGATGATGTTGTGGTCGGGGCCGTAGGGGAAACGGGTGATGTTCTCAGCGCCGTTCTCGGTGACCACGAGGATGTCATGCTCGCGGTACCCGCCCGCTCCTTCCTGCCCCTCCGGGATGGTGATCATCGGTTCCATGGACACGACCATCCCCGGTTCGAGCACCGTGGTGATGTCCTCGCGCAGCTCCAGCCCGGCTTCGCGGCCGTAGTAGTGCGACAGCACGCCGAACGAGTGGCCGTAGCCGAAGGTGCGGGACTGCAGCAGGCCCTGCTCGTCGTAGATCTTGTTGAGCTCGGCGGCGATGTCACCGCAGACCGCACCCGGCCGGATGAGCTGCAGACCGCGTTCGTGCACCGCGGTGTTGACCTCCCAGTACCGCAGCTGCGCGGCGTCGGCCTCGCCGAAGACCAGGGTGCGCTCCAGCGCGGTGTAGTAGCCGGCGATCATCGGGAAGCAGTTCAGGCTCAGCAGGTCGCCGCGCCGGACCTTCCGGGAGGTGGGCCAGTTGTGGGCGCCGTCGGTGTTCACGCCGGACTGGAACCACACCCAGGTGTCGCGCAGTTCCGCGTCCGGGAAGGTGCGCGCGATCTCCCGGACCATCGCCTGGGTCCCGGCCAGCGCCACCTCGTACTCCGGCACTCCGTCCGCGACGGCGGCGGTCACGGCGGCGCCACCCAGGTCGGCGATGCGCGCGCCCTCCTTGATCAGCGCGATCTCCTCGGCCGACTTGACCATGCGCTGGGCCATCGCCGCTGCGGAGACGTCGACGAGCTCGAAACCGGGCAGCGTCCCGGTGATCCGGGCGCGCAGCGCGGGCGCCATCTCGTCGTCCTCGACGCCGAGCCGGCCCGAGGTGACGCCGGCGTCGCTGAGCACCGAGGCGATGGCGTGCTCGAAGTTGTCCCGCTGCCAGTCGGTGTAGACGACGTTGTCACCGAAGCTGCGCCGCCACGGCTGTCCCGCGTCGATGTTGGCCGAGACGGTGACGTGGCTGTTGGCGGTGACGACCAGCGCGTAGTTCCGGCCGAAAGCGGTGTAGAGGAAGTCGCTGTAGTAGTTGATGTTGTGGTAGCTGGTGAACACCACCGCGTCCACGCCGTTCCCGGCCATGTGCTCGCGCAGCGCGTCCACCCGCCGCTGCATCTCCGCCGCGGAGAACGTCGGGGCGACGCGTTGTCCGTTGTGGATGTTCTTGAGGCGTTCCATGCTCATCGAGCCGGTCCTTTCTCCTGATCAGTGCTGACCTGCTGTGCGGGACCCGGCTGCGCCCCTCGCGGGTCCGCACCGGGTGGGACGTGACGAGCGGCGCGCATGACCAGCACCGCCGCGATCCCGGCTGCGGCGAGGTACCAGGCGGGAGCGACCGGGTCACCGCTCACGTGGATCAGGGAGGTGGCCACGAACGGCGCCGTCCCCCCGAACAGCGCGTTGGCCGTGTTGAAGCTGAACGCGAAACCGCTGTAGCGGACGTGCGTCGGGAACAGCTCGGCCAGGAAGGCCGGGAGCGTGCCGTCGTTCGTGCTCAGGATGATGCCCAGCGCCGCGTGGAGGAGCACCACGCCGACGACCCCGCTCGTCCCCAGCAGCAGGAAGACCGGGATCGACAGCACCGCGAACAGAACTCCCGCGGTGGTCAGCATCATCGGGCGGCCCACCCGGTCGGACGCGTGGCCCATGAGCAGCACCGCGGCGATGTAGATCACGAGCGTGACCGCGGTCGAGACCGAGGAGCTCACCTCGTCCAGGCCGAGCTCGGTCGACAGGTAGGTCGGCATGTAGCTGAGGAGCACGTAGAACCCGACCGCGTTGAGGCTGGTGGCCCCGAACGCGATCAGCAGCCGGGTCTTGTTGCGCGCGAAGACGTCTCGCAGCGGGGCCTGCACCGCCGACTGCCGCCCTTCCAGCTCCCGGTACTCGGGGGTGTCTTCGAGCTTGAGCCGGATGTAGCGGCCGATCAGCCCCAGCGGCGCCGCGAGCAGGAACGGGATGCGCCAGCCCCACGACGACATCGCCTCGTCGGACAGCGTCGAGGTCAGCGCCGTGACCACCAGCGAGCCCAGCAGCAGGCCGCAGGCGGTGCTCGCGGGCACGACGCTGGTGAGCAGGCCCTTGCGCTGCCGGGGCGCGTACTCGTACAGGAAGGCCGAGGCTCCCGCGTACTCACCTGCCGCCGAGAACCCCTGCACCAGCCGGGTCGCCAGCAGCAGGAGCGGAGCCGCGATGCCGACCTGCGCGTGACCGGGCAGCAGGGCGATCACGAAGGTCGCGGCGGACATGATCAGGATGGACAGCGACAGCGCGTTGCGCCTGCCGACCCGGTCGCCGAAGTGACCCCAGAAGAGCCCGCCGATCGGCCGGATGATGAACGACAGCGCGAAGACGCTGAAGGTCGCCAGTAGCCCGGCGGTGGGCGAGGTCCCCGGGAAGAAGACGCCCGCGATGGTGGTGGCGAGGTAGCCGTACACGGCGTAGTCGAACCACTCGACGAGGTTGCCGATGAAGCTCGCGCTGACCACTCGGCGCATCGTCGACGGCGCAGGCGTCCCGCTCCCTGGATCGGACGTGTTGTCGGGCACTGTGCCCACTCCCCCGTCGGTCGAGTCGGCGATGCGGGTGCGCACCGGCGCAGTCGCTCGCGACAACCGTGGTTCGTCGCGAGCAACGCTGTTGCATTTCAAGCAACGTAAGCACCGGGGCTGGGCCTGTCAACATCCACCCGGGAGACCAGCGGGGATGACCGAAGACGCAAAGCTCCTTTTCCGTATGACGAACTCCTGCTCACCGCACCGCCGCAAGGCGGGCCGTCATCAGCCAGTAGCCCAACGTGGTTGCTTCTCGTGCAACCACGAGCTCACTCGACCGCCGCGCCGGGCGCCTCGAACAAGCCCTGCGCGTACTCCTCCTCCGCCTGCTGCCGGGCCCGGTAGTGGACCTTCTTGCCGGTGGCGGTCATCGGCAGCTCGTCGACCAGGCGGTAGGCCCTCGGCCGCTTGTACCCGGCGAGCATCGGGTGCGCCCTGCAGTGCCGCTCGCACTTGGCGGCGGTCAGCCCGTCGCGCGCGGGCACCACGTAGGCCACCACGAGCCTGCCCCAGCGCTCGTGCGGGATCCCCACGACCACCGAGTCCGCGATGCCGGGGTGCTCGTTGAGGACTTCCTCGACCTGAACCGGGTGCACGTTCTCGCCCCCGGAGACGATCATGTCGTCCTTGCGCCCCACGATCGTCACGTACTCCTGGTCGTCCCAGGTGGCCAGGTCGCCGTTGTAGACCCAGCCGTCCTTGAACTTCGCGGCGTCCTGCTCCGGCGCGTTGAAGTAGGCGTACGCGCACTTCGGGGACCGGACGATCACCTCGCCGACCTCGGACCCGTCCTTGGCGACCGTCTCGTCAGGTTCGGCCAGCCGGTCGCCGAGCACCTGCACCACCGCGATGTCGTCGTCCGTGCACGCGCGCCCCGCGCTGCCGGCGTGCTCGGGCAGGTCCGACGGGCGCAGGAAGCTGTTCCAGAACGCCTCGGTGGTGCCGTACCCGTTGAAGATCCTGGGGCACAGGACGTCCTGGTAGTGCAGGGCCGCCTCCCGCTCCAGCGGCGCTCCCATGGTGACGATCCCGCGCAGCGTCGAGAGGTCCCTCGGCCGCTCCGCCTGGACCTGCGCCAGCATCGCCAGGTTGGTGGGCGCACCGATGAGGAAGGTGATGCCGTAGCGCTCCACGTGGTCCAGGCATGCGGCCGGGTCGAACGTCCGCATCGGCACCACCCGAGCACCCAGGTAGAACGCCGGGTTCGGCCCGCCCGCGTACAGACCGCCCCGGTGGAACCAGGGCGTCATGTTCAGCGTTCGGTCTTCCGGCGTCAGCAGGAAGTGCATGATCACGTCGTGCGCGCTGAAGACCTCGACCATGCTGTTGAGCGGAACGCCCTTGGGCATTCCGGTGGTGCCCGAGGTGTACAGCCTGGTGCTCTCCTCGTAGACCGTGCGCGACACCGCCGGGGGCTTCTCCCCTTCCGGCGCCAGGAGGTCCTCGAACCGCACGGATGCGAATCCGCCGTCGGCGGGCAGGGGTTCACCGTCGCCGACCGCCACCACCAGCTCGGGCCGGTGCGTCGCGCGTTCCAGAGCTCCCCGGGCGACCTCGGCGAGCGTCGTGTCGTAGAGGTAGACGCGCGGGCGGCTGTCGTCGAGGATGTACGCGGTTTCACCGGGCGAGAGGCGGAAGTTGATCGGTGTCCCCACGGCTCCGCACGCCTGCGTGGCGAGGTAGAGCTGCGCGAACTCCACCCCGTTGAACAGCTGGTGCACCACCACGTCGCCGGGCTGGACGCCCGCGCGGGCGAGCCCGGCGGCCAGCCGGTCCACGCGGTCGCCGAGCTCCGCGTAGGTCCAGCTCGTTCCGGTCAGCGGGCACTGGATCGCCACCGAATCGGCGAACCGGTGCGTGTTGCGGCGGAATCCGGCGTAGTAGGTGAACTCGTTCTCGAAGAACCTCTTGTACGCCGCGGGATCGTAGGTGCTCATGCTTCTTCCTCCTCGTTGAGGTCGAGCGGGCGGAGTCCACATCGGCCTGCTCTTCCGACGGGATCCCTTCGAGCCGAGGCGCTGTCAGCTCATCGTCAGGCCGCCGCGCGGCTCATGGACCGCAACGGTTTCCACGGGGTCTCGATGCAGGCGCTCGCCGACGAGGCCTCGGTCAGCGTCGGCCTGATCTACCGGTACTTCGGCAACAAGGACGAACTGCTGCTGGCGGTGATCGTCAACGTCCTCGAAGCCTTCGCCGGGCAGGTGCCCGCCGCGGTGGAGGCCGCGGGCGACGACCCGGTGGAGCGGGTCGCGGCGGCGTTCCGGGCGCACTGCGAGGTGATCGACGAGCACCGGCACGCCGCCGTGCTGACCTACCGGGAGAGCAGGAGCCTGAGCGCCGAAGGCCGGAACAAGATCAAGGAGATGGAGATCGCCACCAGCGATCCGCTCCGGTCGGCGATCCGCGACGGGATCGGCGAGGGCCGCTTCGCCGACGCCGACGTCGAGCTGGTGACCCACGACTTCCTGCTGATGGCCCACGGCTGGGCGCTCAAGCACTGGCACCTCGAACGCACCATGCAGTTCCACGACTACGTCGCCAAGCAGACCGCGCTCATGCTCGGCGCCCTGATCGCCCCCGAGCACCGCGACGACTACCGGCACCTGCTCGCACCGGCCTGATCGACGAGCGCGGAACGCACTGCGGCTCAGCTGTTTTCAGGATCACTCGAATCCCGGATGCCACTGAGCGGTGGGCGTGGCAGGCTGGTGTCATGTCGGGAAGCTCGCGTGCTGACAGAGCGCGTTCCGGGACCTCCGCGGTCCGCTCGATCTTGGTGGCGACCGACTTCTCCAGCGCCGCGGACCTGGCCGTGCAGCGGGCCTTCGACCTCGCCCGGCACCACGGTGCGCACGTCACGGTCATGCACGCGGCCCCGCTCGGAGCGAGCGACGAGGCGCTGAGCGAAGCCGATCGCCGGTTGCACGACATGACGCGCGGCGCTGAGCTGAGCGCCGACTCGCTCCTGGCCACGGGCGAACCGAGCGCCGCGATCTCGCAGGCCGCCGACGAGCTCGGCGTGGACCTGGTGGTGACCGGCGCGCGCGGAACGCACTGGCTGCGGAAGGTCTTCCTCGGTTCCACGGCGAAAGCGCTCCTCGCCACGATCGAGGTGCCCGTGCTTCTGGCGAAACGCGAAGACCACTCCGACTACTCGACGGTGGTCCTGGCCGTGGACGACACCCGGCGTTCCTTCCGGGCCGTCAACCGCGGGATCGCGCTGGTCCCCGAGTCGCGGCACGTGCTGGTGCACGGCGTCACGGTGCTCGGCGAGAACCTGCTCCGGCTGGGCGGAGCGGATGCCGAGGCGGTCGACGAGTTGCGCGACGGCCAGCTCGCGCTGGCCCGCCCCGAGATCGAGCGGCTGGCGGGCGAGCTGGTACCGCCGCCGGACGAGGTCCTCATCGAAGCGACGCAGGCGCAGGCGCTGATCTCGACGATGTCCGCCCTCCAGGACGCGGACCTGCTCGTGGTCGGCGCGGAACGCCGATCGAACCTGCGGCACGCGCTGATGGGCAGCGTCAGCGAGCAGGCGATGCAGAAGGCCCCGTGCGACGTCCTCGTCGTCCCGCTGGAGTCCGACGACCCACGACCTTGATCCAACGCTGCCGCAGGTCAGTCGAGCGGCAGGTCCGCTCGCCCCGCCCGGTGGTGCTCCCGCGCGGCGGCGACCAGCGCGCTCGCCGTGCTGGTCCGCGGGTTCGTCAGCAGCTCGTGCGGGGTCGCCGACTCGACGAGACGCCCGCCGCGCATCAGGTGCACCTCGTCGGCGAGCTCGGATACCGCCGCGAAGTCGTGGCTGATCAACAGCATTCCGACGTCCAGTGTGGACTTCGCGGTCGCCAGCGCGCGCAACAGCTCGGACTGGTTGATCACGTCCAGCGCCGAGGTGATCTCGTCGCAGATCAGCACCGACGGGTGGGCCAGCAGACCGCGCGCGACCGCCGCGCGCTGGAGCTGACCGCCGGAGAGACCCGAGGGGCCCCGCCAGGCCTGCGCCGGGTCCAGACCGAGGTCGCCCAGCGCCGCCTCCGCCTCCGCCATCGCCTGGCGCCGGGAGACGTTCCTCAGCAACTCCGCGGTCCTGGCGACCTGCTGGATCACCGGGCGGTGCGGGTCGAAGGCGGCGCGGGCGTCCTGGTGGACGAGCTGCACCTGGCGGCGGTGCTCGCGCGGCCGCCGGCGCGCGGTTGGCGCCAGCGCGGTCTCACCGAGCAGCACCCGGCCGGTATCGGGGCGGGTGAGTCCGGCGAGGCAGCGGGCGAGGGTGGTCTTGCCCGCACCGGAGGGCCCCACGATCGCCGAGCACCAGCCGGCCCGGACCGCCAGGTCCACGTCGGTGAGCAGGGATGCGCCGTCCTTCGCGCGATGTCCCAGCCCGTCCGCGCGGAGCACCGGATCCGGCCGCGAGCGCGCGTCGCCGACGTCAGCGGTCAGGACCGGCTCCGCTGCGAGGATTTCCCTGGACCGCGCGTGCGCGGGCGCGTGCAGCGGGCGGGTTCCCGGACCGTCCTCGACGATCCGACCTTCGTGCAGCACGAGGGCGTCGTGCGCCAGCCGCCGCGCGAGCGGCAGGTCGTGGGTCAGCAGGACCACGGCCGTTCCCCTCCCGACCAGGGCTTCCAGCATGTCGGCGGTCTCGGCCTTGGTGAGGGTGTCGGCGCCGGTGGTGGGTTCGTCGAGGATCACGATGCCGGGTTCGGTGATCAAGGCCTGGGCGAGCGCGACGCGCTGCTGCTGGCCGCCGGAGAGCTGGTGCGGAAAGCGGCGCAGCAGAGCCGGTTCCGGGTCCAACCTGGCCGTGGCCAGCGCGTGCCGGACGGCCTCGTCCTGCTCGGCGCGGCGCGGGTGGCGCAGGGCCGCCAGTTCGCGCAGCACCCTGCCGATGCGCCGCATCGGGTTGAGCACGGCGGCCGGGTGCTGCGGCAGCACCGAGGTCGTTCCCGCGCGAGCGGCGCGCCGCTGCCCGTCGGTGAGCTCCAGCAGGTCGGTTCCGTGCAGCCGGACCTCGCCGGACAGCGCGACGCCGGGCGGGGATTCGCCCTGCAGCGCCCACCCGAGGGTCGTCTTGCCCACGCCCGACCGCCCGATGACGGCGAGCGCGGTTCCCGGACGGACGTCCAGGTCGATCCCGTCGAGCAGCACGTGCTCGCCGGCTGTGGCGCGGAGTCCTCGCGCGGAGAGGGCCGGCTCGGTCACGTCGGCACCACCTCGCGTCGCGCCACCGTCCGGTCGACCACCACGTTGACGCCGATGCACAGGGCCACCAGCAGGAACGCGGGCACCAGGACGGCGAGGGGCTGCAGGAACAGGGCTTCCCGGTTGCGCTCCACCAGCACGGCCCAGTCGCTGGCCGACGAGGCCAACCCGAGACCGAGGAAGTTCGCCGAGGCCATCAGCTGCAGCACCAGGATCAACCGGCTCCCGGCGTCCACCGCGACCGGCCCGAGCACCGCTCGACCGGTGTGCAGCAGGTGGATCCGCCACCACGGTTCGCCTTGCAGGACCATGCTCTCCACCACCGTCCGGCAGCCAGGGGCGATCGCCGCGCTGCGGGTCAGGCGCACGATCGCGGGAAGTTGCAGCACGACCACCGCCGCCACCAGACCGACCGCGCCCTGCCTGCCCGTCGCGGCCAGCACCAGCAGCACCAGCAGCCCGGGCAGCGCGAGCAGCACGTCCAGCCCGTGCAGCGCGGTTTCCTCGACCCACTGGCGCGACTGCCCCGCCAGCACCAGTCCGATCGGCACGCTCACCAAGTAGGCCAGCAGGAGCGCCACACCCGTGAGCAGCACGACCGTTCGGCCGCCGGTGAGCACGAGCGCGAGCACGTCCCGGCCGAGCACGTCGGTGCCCAGCGGGTGCTCGCCGTCGGGCGGCATCAGCGGCCCGGCTTCCGAACGCGTCGAACCGGCGAGAGCCGGTCCGAGCACGGCGACGCAGAGCGGGAGCCCGACGAGCAGCCACGCGATCGCGGCTCGCACGCGCTTCACGCCCTCACCTCCCGTTGCGGCACCAGGCGGCGCGCCGCGACGTCGGCGGCGACGTTCACCAGCACGGTCGTCAGCACGAACACCAAGGCGTAGCCCTGGACGACCGGGAGGTCGCGGGCTTTGACGGCTTCGACGAATCCCGACCCCACGCCGTCGAGCCCGAACAGCGCCTCCACGACGACGACCCCGCCGAGCAGTCCGTCGACGGTGCGGGCCAGCTGCTGCACGGCAGGCGCGCACCCGTTGGGCAGCACGTGCCGCAGCAGCACGTCCCGCTCCGGCAGTCCGAGCATCCGCAGGTGGGTGGCGTATCCGGCGTGCGTCGCCTCCGCCACGCCTACCCGGACCTGCCGGGTCAGCGCGCACAACTGCTTGCACACCAGCACGGTCACGGGCAGCACCAGCACAGCGGGTTGATCGGCCAGCGAGAGCCCGGACAGCCCTGCCCCCGTCGCGGGCAACCAGCCGAGCTGCAGCGAGAACAGCGCCACCAGCACCATGCCCAGCGCGAACTCCGGGACCGCGTTGAGCGCGACGATCGCCGAGTTCAGCGCGCGGTCGGTGCGCGAACCCGGGCGGACGCCGCTGGACACGCCGATCAACGCCGCCAGCGGCAGCACCACGGCCAGCGCGAGCGCCGTGAGCACAGCCGTGCTGCCCAGGCCGCGGCCGATCTCCTCGGAGACCGCCCTGCCGGTCAGCAACGACGTCCCGAGGTCGCCGCTCACCAGCCCGCTGATCCAGTCGAGGAACCGCTGGGCGGGCGGCTCGTCGAGACCGAGCTGGTGCCGCAACGCCGCCACCTGCTGCTCGGTGGCGTTCTCGCCCAGCACGACCACGGCGGTGTCGCCGGGGAGCCACGAGGTCAGGACGTGGACCGCCACGGCCACCGCGGCGATCTGCACGACCCCGGTGGACAGGCGCAGCAGGGCGAACTTGAGCATCAGCCCAGGACGGCGTGGTCGAACCGCGCCCAGTCGAGCGAGTTCGGCGGAGCGGCCCGCAGGCCCCGGACGCCCGGAGCGACGGCCACGTTCCAGTTGCTGAAGCCCCACACCATCAGTCCGCTGCGCTCGTGGGCCATCTGCTGCGCATCGGCGAGCAGCCGGGTCCGCTCGGCTTCGTCGGCGGTCGCGAGGGCCGCGCTGAACAGCGAGTCGAACTCGGGCGACTGGAACCGGGTGTAGTTGTTGTTCCCGCTGCCCCGGATCATCCGCTGTTCCAGGAAGGTCGCCACCGGCAGGGCCGCGGTCCTGGTGAGCGCGGCGACGCCCTGGTCCTTGATGTCGGAGAAGTAGGTCTCCGAGGGGCGCACCCGCGGCGTGGCGCGGAGGCCGACGTCACCGAGCTGTTGAGCGATCAGGGTCGCCGCCGGCTCGAAGTACGGGTCCGCGCCGCTGGTCAGCAGGTCGAACTGGAGCCCGTCGGCTCCCGCCTCGCGCAGCAGCGCGGCGGCCCGGCCCACGTCGCGCGTGCGCTGCCCGACCTCCGCCGCGTAGTGCCGGAGCCCCTTGCCGAACAGGTCGTTGCCCACCTCGCCCTTGCCGCTGAGCGCGACGTCGACGAGCGCCCGGCGGTCCACTCCGAGCAGCGCCGCCTGGAGCACGCGGGGGTCGTGGAACGGCGGGCGGTCGACCTTGAACGCCACCGCCTGCATCGTGCTGAGCGGCGCGGACAGCAGCTGCGCCCGCTGGTCGCCTTCGAGCCTGCGGGCCGCGTTCGCCCCGATGTCGTGGGCGTAGTGCACCTGTCCGGACAGCAGCGCCGAGACCCTGGCCGATTCCTCGTTGACCGGAACGAACTCCAGCCCGGCGAGCTCCGGCGCACCTGCCCAGTGGCCGTCGAACCGGGTGAACACCGCGCTCGATCCGGGCTGGAAGTCGGCGAAGCGGAACGGCCCCGATCCGACGGGGGCGCGGAAGTCGTTCGATCCCGCTGGAACGATCTCGGCCCCCGGGGCTCCCCACGCGGACGGGAACTCGAAGTTCGGTGCGTTCAGCACGATTTCGAGCTCGGTGGCCGACCGCGCGCGGCTCGCCGCGAAGTCCACGGCGGCGAACTGCTTGGCGGCGGTGGCGGACGTCGCCGGGTCCGCGATGCGCCGGTAGCTGTAGAGCACGTCGTCGGCGGTGACCGGACGACCGTCGTGGAACCGCGCCCCGCGCAACCGGATCAGCCACCGGGTGCCGGTGCCGTCGGGTTCCCAGGACTCCGCGAGGTGCGGGATGACGCTCATGTCGTCCCCGTAGGTCACCAGCGTGTCGAACAGCGCCTTCGCCCGGGCCTGGTCGACGAACAGCGAGCTGGTGTGCGGGTCCAGCGACTCCTTGGCGCCCGAGGTCGGGAAGGCGGCCCGGAGCCGGTCTCCTCCGGCGGCGCCACCCGCGCACCCGGCGAGCGGCAGGGCCGCCGCCGCGCCGATCGCGGTGGTCAACAACCGCCTGCGGCTCCACCGCGCGCGGTCACCCGGTTCGCTCATGCTCTCGTTCCTTCCGCTTCTTCCCGGTCGTTCCGCTCTGCTCGGGCGAGCAGGCCGCGGCGTTCCATCACCCCGGTGCCCAGCGCCCCGGCCAAGCCCACCGCGCACAGCACGAGCCACGGGGCCCAGCGCAGTTCGGGGCTGGTGAAGCCGTCGAGCAAGGCGCCGACGAGCCAGCTGACACCGGCGGCCACCAGGCTGGAGACCAGGTAGTAGAAGCCGTAGTAGGTCCCGGCCAGGCGCTCGCTGCCCACGATCGGCAGCAGCTCCATGGCGAACGGGTTCGTGATCGCCTGACCGACTGTGAACAGCACGGTGGTCACCAGGACCGGCAGGACGGCCAGCAGCACCGCGGCACCGGTGTCGCCCACGCCTCGCGTCGGCAGCAGCGGGGCCGCGGCCAGCAGCGGGACGAACGACAGGCCCATGCACGCCAACCCGATCGCCGCGGAACGGCCCGCCGACCAGCGGGCGCGGCACCAGTCGGTGATCCGGACCTGCCCGAAGACGCCGATGACCGTGGAGACCACGAAGACCGCGGTGATCGCCCAGGACAGGCCGGAGACGCGCTGCGCTTCCAGCGGGAGCGTCAGGTAGAGCTGGTTGTAGAGACCGAAGTACGCCGAGAGCGCCAGCGTGAACACCAGGAATCGCCGGTTGGTGACCACCTCGCGCCAGCTGTCGAGCACGCCGCTGCTCTGCGGCTCGACCTCCCTGCGCGGCAGCACCAGGATCTGCGCGACCGTGAGCAGCGCGAACGCCAGGCACGCCACCAGGGCGACCAGGCGGAAGTCGACCGCCAGCAGCGCCGCCCCCAGCAGCGGGCCGACCAGTGTTCCCGCGTGCGCGAACACGTTGAACACCGAGAACGCCTCAGCCCGGCGCTCCCCCGCCTCGTGCATCAGGTAGGTCCGCACGGCCGGGTTGAAGAACGCGCCGGCGAGCCCGGTCAGCACCACGGCCACGACCAGCCCGGGCAGCGAGGTCAGGAACGCGAAGAGGCCGAACGCCACGACCCGCAGCGCGCACCCGAGGATGATCATCGGCCGGCAGCCGAGCCGGTCGGCGGCCGTGCCCCCGAGCAGGAACATGCCCTGCTGGCTGAGGTTGCGCACGCCCAGCACGAGACCGACGACGGCGGCGCTGTAGCCGAGGTCGTGGCTCATGTACGAGGCGAGGAACGGCAGCAGCATGTAGAAGCCCACGTTGATGCCGAACTGGTTGACCACCAAGAGCCTCGCCGGCACGGAGAGCTGCCGGAAAGCGGTCCTGCTCGTCACGGGGTCGTCTCCTCCTCACACACCGGGCACGGCGTTCGGTCCGCGTCCCGTCGGCGGCACGGGTCGGCGACGGTGCGGCAGCGCGCCCACCGCAGTCCCGCTGATTCGGCAACCGTCTCCACTTCGGACGGATCGGTGGCGACCGGTACCAGACCGTGCTGCTCGCAGAAGTCGTCGTCGTAGACCGATTCCCAGTACCGGTTCGGCCCGTCCGGGAACACCGCTGCGACGCGGTCGGTTCCGAGTTCGTTGGCGCACCACGCCGCGACCATCGCGGCCGCGCCGGTGCTCCAGCCGCCGGTGACGAAGCACCCCGCGGCCAGTCGCCTGCACGCGTCGGCCGCTTCGGCGGGCCCGACCCAGTGCACCTCGTCGAAC
The DNA here is from genome assembly GCF_054778355.1 of Saccharopolyspora tripterygii. Taxonomy (NCBI): domain Bacteria; kingdom Bacillati; phylum Actinomycetota; class Actinomycetes; order Pseudonocardiales; family Pseudonocardiaceae; genus Saccharopolyspora; species Saccharopolyspora tripterygii. The sequence goes on from NZ_BAAGZP010000030.1 coordinate 155,062, forward strand.
TGCCCGTAGGCGACGTTGTCCGGGTGGATGCTGCTGCCCAGACCGCGCATCACGCGACGCCCCGAGGGCTGACCGAACACGCTGGAGCCGGGCGAGTCGACGCCCACGATGCGCACGTCGGGCCACCGCTCCCGCAGCGCGGCGGCGATTCCCGCGCTGTGACCGCCGGTTCCGACGCTGCAGACCACGGCGTCCAGCCGCTCGAACTGCTCGGTGAGCTCGCGGCCCAACGACCGGTACCCGGCGGGGTTGTCCGGGTTGTTGTACTGGTCCGGCCAGTACGCCCCGGGCAGCTCGTCGAGCAGCTCGCGCACGCGTTCCAACCGCGCCCGTTGCCACCCGCCGACCGGGTGCGGCCGGGACACGATCTCCACGCGAGCACCGTGGGCGCGCAACAGGTTTCGGGTCATCGCGTCGAGCTCGCTGTCGGCGACGACGACCACCGGGTGGCCCAGCGCGGCTCCCACATAGGCCAGGCCGATCGCGAGGGTGCCGCTGCTGGACTCGACCACCACCCCGCCCGGCCGAAGCTCACCTCGCGCTCGTGCGCCGCGCAACATCGACAGCGCCGCGCGCGCCTTCATCGTCGCCGGGCCGACGGACTCCAACTTGGCCCAGAAACCGGGGTGCTGCCGGGGGAGCGGCGTGGGCACGCGCAGCACCGGGGTGTTGCCGATGAGGTCGAGCATCGACTCGCACCTGCGGCCACCGGCACTCTCACCGGGGTCCTCGACCACCTTCTGCACGGGGATCACGGGCGACCTCCGTCGTAGAGGTGGATGCCGGTGTCGTCTCCGCTGAGCCAGAAGAAGGGGTACGGCTCCGCCGACAGCGCGGTGATCTCGCGTCCCAGCATCTCCCGGAAGACCGCGCTTCCCGTCTGCGCGAACACCACGAGCGGGAGCTGCCGCAGGTGGCAGCGATCGACGATGTCGTCGAGCGTGCCGTTGCCCAGCACCATTCCCGAGGCCAGCACCGCGTCCGCGCCGTCGATCGCCACCTGGTGGTCGGCGAGGATCTCCTCGCCGAACTCGGTGCGACCGCCCTTGAGATCGCAGGGGACGCAATCGATCCCGCGTTCCCGCAGGGCCGCGAGCAGCGAGTTGACCACGCCGATCACGGCGACGCGGGAACCCTCGGGCACCGGCACCAGTTCCGCGACGGCGCGGGCGCGGGCCATCGACTTCTCCAGCGACGTCCCCGCGGGGATCCGCACCGCGCGCGAACGCGAGTGCTGCGCGTGCGGAACCGCATCCGCCAGGCAGGCGTCGAGCACCGCCACGCGCACCGCCCTGGAAGGGTGGTGCAGCAGTTCGGCGACGTCACCGCCGACGATCTCGCGGACCAGCTCGTCGCCGAGCTCGCCCGGTTCTGCCGCGCAGGAGCCCACCGCGGAGCCGACCCGCACGCTCAACACCGTGTTCACGTAGCCGCTGCGCCTGCCGGAGTGCTGCGCCGCCTGCACCGTCAGGAAGGCGACGGACACCGTCGAGCTCGGTTCGGCGGATCCGCGCAGATCGGTGATCACGCGCTCCAGCGACGTGGGAGTTCCGCGTTCACAGGGGAACTGACCACTCGTCCGCATGGCCTACGCGATTCGGAGCGCGGCGGGCGAACGCCTCATCGGGCCTATCTGCGCGGGGACGACACATCGATCCGGGTGCACCGGGTACCTCCTCCGGGGCTCCGCGACCCCGTTGACTCGGCACGACGGAGCGAGTCTCCTGACTCATGGATCGGCACCTCCCCCCAGCCTTCCCACCGGCTTTCCGGCAGTGGCGCTCGCGGAGTCGACTCCCCATTCACAGTGGCGGGACCGTGCCGGATTCTCACCGGCTTCCTGCGCACCGTCGCATGAATTGTTTTCAACCTTTCAGCCTGCCCGCGCCCAGTCAAGGGACCGCACTGTGATCGTTGTTGCACATTGCTAGCATCAAGGAGCGAAGTCGCTGGTCCAGACGTCGGAGGTGGAGCATGTCACCGCACGAGGCTCTCGTTCGCGGGGAGTACGTGATCAGGCGTGCGCGTCACGAAGACGTCGAGAGCGCGCGAACCTTGATGTTCGACACCTTCTACCGCGTCATGGGCCACGGCTACGTCCCCGAGTGGCACGCCGACGTCATCGACATGCAGCGCGCGTACTTCGAAACCCCGGGCCACGCGCTGTTCGTCGCCGCCCTCGGCGAAGAGGTGGTCGGAACGGCCTCGGTGCGAGCGAGCGGCCCCAAGAGCCCGCCGCATCCACAGTGGATCGCCGAGCGCTACGGAACCCCCACCACGGCACAGATCTTCCGCACCTACGTCCGCGAGGAGCACCAACGAAACGGGCTCGCCCGCGCACTGGTCGAGAAGTCCTGCGAGTTCGTCGCTGAAACCGGGCTCTACGACACGATCTACCTGCACACCAACCCGGCGATCGCAGGTGCGGAACCGTTCTGGCGCAGCGTGGCCAAGGAGGTCTGCGACGCTCGCGGGACCGGCGACTTCAGCCCCACCATCCACTTCGAGATCCCGGTCCCACCACGGGATCTCACCTCCGCCTGAGGCCGGTCAGGCCTCCGGCGGTTCGGTGATGTGCTGCTCGGCCAGGCAGGCGAAGTCGGCCACCAGGCGATTGCGCTCGCCCGCCCTGGTCGCCAGCACGACGTGGCTCGGCTCGACGCCCTCGATGGGGATCGCGACGAGGTCGGGACGCATCCGGGCGGCCGCGCGCACCGTCACCACCACCGCCTGACCGGCGGCGACGACCTCGAACTTCTCCTCCAGCGCGTTGATGTCCGGGCCCTCGGGCGCCTTGCTGCCGTCGGGACGGGGTTCCAGGCGCCAGTACGCGGACCATGCCGGGTCGGCCTCGGGGAAGCGTGGCATCGGCTCGCCGGCGAGATCGTCGAGGGTGACCGACTCCTCACCCGCCAGCCGGTGTTCGCGGGAGACCACCAACGTCCTCGGTTCCTGGTAGAGCAGCGTCACCCGCAGACCGTCGGTGGGGAACGGCAACCGCGCGACGACGGCGTCCACCTCTCGGTCCAGCAGAGCCGCTTGCGGCTGGCTGAACTCGATGTGCCTGGTCCGCACGTCGGCGTCCGGGTGCGCCCGGCGCATCGCCTGGGCGGCCCTGGTGACGATGAGCCCGTTGCCGTAACCGATGACGATCCGGTTCGGCCGAGCGACCGCGCGGGCTTCCGCCGTGGCTCGGGTCGCCGAGCGCAACAGCGACTTGGCGTGCGGCAGGAAGACCTCGCCGGCCTCGGTCAGCGCGGTCCCGCGAGGTGTCCGGTCGAGCAAGCGCGCGCCGAGCTGCTGCTCCAGCCTGCGGATCTGCCGGGACAGCGAGGGCTGGGCGATGCGGAGCTGCTCGGCGGCCCGGCCGAAGTGCCGGTGCTCGGCGACCACGGCGAAGTACCGCACCAAGCGCAGGTCGAGGTCTCCTTCGGTCATGCGCCCAGGGTATCGCCGACGACCAGGCAGCAGGACACCTCTATCGAACTGAACAGCTGTGATGCCTGAATCGCATGACGGATTTCGAAACGGGACTTGGACGCGAGCCGATGGCCGGACGCAGCCTGGAGCGGTCCGAGGAACCCGTCGAGAGGAGCGCACCGTGCGGGTCTTCATCACAGGCGCGACCGGCATGGTCGGCACCGCCGTCGTCCGCGAACTGCACCAGGCCGGGCACGAGGTGCTGGGACTGGCGCGCTCGGACGCCGCGGCGGCGAAGCTGACCGAGGCGGGGGTGGCGGTGCAGCGCGGCTCGCTCACCGATCTCGACAGCCTGCGCGACGGCGCCGCCCGAGCCGACGCGGTGATCCACACCGCCTTCGTCCACGACTTCACCGACTTCGAGGGTGCAGTGGCCACCGACCGGCGCGCCGTCGAGGCGTTGTGCGAAGCGCTGGTCGGTTCAGCCAAGCCGCTGCTGATCACCTCGGGCGTTCCGGGTGACGGAGCGACCGAGGACACCGTGCCCCCGCTGGACTCGGTCGCGGCGGGCAGGTTCGCGACCGAGGAGCTCGCGCTGTCCTACGTCGATCACGGCGTTCGCGTCTCGATCCTGCGGCTGCCGCGGTCGGTCCACGGACCGGAGGACGCGAGCGGTTTCATCCCGGCGATGATCGCCACCGCCCGCGAGTCGGGGTTCGCGGGATTCGTGGGCGACGGATCGACGCACTTCTCCGCCGTCCACCTGCGCGACGCCGCGCGCCTGTACCTGCGGGCCCTGCACGCGGCGCCGGCCGGAGCCAGGCTGCACGCGCTCGGCGACGGAGCTCTCCCCCACCGCGAGATCGCCACCACCATCGGGCGCCGCCTCGGGCTCCCGGTCACCTCCGTGCCCGCCGAGAAGGCGACCGAGCACTTCGGGTTCCTGGGCATGATCCTCGCGAGCGACCACAGCGCCTCCGCCGAGGCCACCACCGAGCGGTTCGGCTGGAAGCCGGAACGACCGGGCCTGCTGCAAGACCTCGAACAGGAGCACTACTTCGCATGAGCCCCGTGGGCGACGCTGGGCCGGACGGAACCCATCTTCTCGCCCGCAGGACAGGTGATCGTGGATTTCCCAATCAGGGCAACGCATCTCGGTGAACGTGGCGAATGTCGCCGCGTCCTGGAATATTGTTGCGGCCCGGTGTCTTATGTAGTCGTGCCCGCTTCGACTTCCGGCGTGGGGTTGCGCTCCGCGCGCGGCCCCATCCTGCTCGCCCTGATGCTCTCGACAGCGCTGGTGGCGCTGGACGCGACGATCATCGCCACCGCGTCCGCGACCATCGCCCGCGACCTCGGCAGCTTCGCCCAGGTGCCGTGGCTGTTCTCGGCCTACCTGCTCGCCCAGGCGGTGAGCACTCCGCTGTTCGGCAGGCTCGCCGACGTCCTCGGCCGCAAGCGGCTGATGCTTGCGGGAGTGGGGTTCTTCCTGGCGGGCTCGGTCCTGTGCGGCGCGGCCTGGTCGATGCCCGCGCTGATCGGCGGCCGGGTGCTGCAGGGTCTCGGAGCGGGTGCGGTCATGCCCGTGTCGCTGACCATCGCCGCGGACATCTACACGCTCCAGGAGCGGGCCAAGACCCAGGGGTACCTGGCGTCGGTGTGGGCGATCTCGTCGGTCGTGGGCCCCACGCTGGGCGGGGTGTTCAGCGAATTCCTCAGCTGGCGCTGGATCTTCTGGGTCAACCTGCCGCTGTGCTTCGCGGCGGCGGCGATGCTGGTCCTGAAGTACCACGAGTCCCCGCGCGAAGGGGACCGCGAACCGATCGACTACCTCGGTGCGGCGCTGCTGGCCGGGGGCAGCACGCTCCTCCTGCTGGGCTTGCTCGAAGGCGGGACCAGCTGGGCGTGGGCCTCGACCACCTCGGTGCTGATCTTCGTCGCCGCCGCGCTGATGCTGGCCGCCTTCGCCGCGCACGCCCTGCGCGCGACGCACCCGATCCTCAGCCTGCGCCTGCTGCGGCGCCGCGTGGTGGGCGTGCCGACCGCCGTGTCGCTGCTGGTGGGGGTGATCGTCCTCGGCCTGTCCACCTACGTGCCGATCTACGCGCAAGGGGTGCTCGGAGTCGGCCCGCTGATCGCCGGTTTCGCCCTGGCCGCGATGACCGTCGGCTGGCCGCTGGCCGCGACGAACGCCGGCCGCGTGTACCTCGCGCTCGGGTTCCGGCACACGTCGCAGATCGGCTCGACCTTCGTGGTCGTCGGCACCGCCCTGACGCTGCTGCTGGGCGAGAACTCGACGGTGATCATGATCGGGATGTTCACGTTCGTCGTCGGCGTGGGAATGGGGTTGACGGCGGTGCCCACCCTCATCGCGTCCCAGTCCGCCGCCGAGTTCACCGAGCGCGGCGCGGTCACCGGCGTCAACATGTTCGCCCGCTCCCTGGGATCGGCCATCGGCGTGGCGATCTGCGGCGCCATCGTCAACGCCCGCACCACCGTCGGCCCCGACGGAACCCCAGCGGGCCCAGGCCTGATGGCAGCGGTGCACATCGTCTTCGCCCTCCTCCTGCTCACCGCAGCAACCCTCGCCGTCCTCACCTACCTCATGCCCGCCGACAACCCGAAGCGGACACCGAAGCCCGCGGACGACGAAACCCCAACCCCCACGACGCGCTGACCCCGCCCCGCGTCGGCAGCGCGGCGGGGGTGCGACGTCGCCATGTTCCAGTTCTCGTCCTGATTGGGAAGGTTCCGCGCCCGAGATACCTGGTCAGTGGGGTGGGGGAAGTTTTCATGAAAACTTCCCCCACTGACCAACCTCCCCGGACATCACCACCAAAACTGGGAAGTGCCGGGATCTCCCCTGGCCGAGCCGCTGGGATCAGGTGTCGCGGCGGCTCAGGTCTTTGACCGCTTGCCAGGCGAGTTGGGCTTGGTGTCTTTCGGTGTCGGCGTTGGTGGCGTGGCCGTCGTCGCCCATGTGGCCTGCCTCGTAGCGGGCGCGCACTCCTGCGGTGATGCAGCAGGAGCGCCAGCGCTGGAACGCCACGTAGAACGGCAGGTCGGCGAGGTCGCGGGTGGTGAGCTCGGCGTAGCGCTCGATGAGGTCGGCGCGCGTCGGGAAGCCCTCTTCGGCCGTGGGACCGGGGGTGACCGGCGGGAGGTCGTCACCGGGTTCCTCCCAGGTGGCGATGAGCCAGCCCAGGTCGGCCAGCGGTTCGCCCAGGGTCGCCAGCTCCCAGTCGAGGACGGCCAGCACCTCGCCGTCCCGGTCGTACGACACGTTGCCGGGCCTGAAGTCGCCGTGCACGATGCCGGTGACCTGCTCCGGGACGCGGGCCATCAGCGCGTCGTGCACCTGGTCCAGCAGCGCGAGGTCCGGCGCTCCCGAGGCGTGGACCTGCTTCTGCCAGCGCTGGAGCTGCCGCCGCAGGTATCCGTCGCGACGCGCCGCGTCGCCGAGGCCGACGTCGTCGGGGTCGAGTTCGTGCAGCGCGGCCATGCACTCGACCGTCGCCATCCCCGCCCGGCGCCGCGCCACCCGCGACAGCGGTGCCGCGGAGGGCCTGTCGGCCAGGACCGTGCCGTCCACGAAGTCCATCACGTAGAACGAGGCTCCGGTGACGTCGGTGTCCGCGCAGTAGGCGAACGGTTCGGGCACGGGCACGCCCGTGCCGTGCAGCGCGGAGAGGAAGCGCCATTCGCGGCTCATGTCGTGCGCGGTGCTCAGCACTCCCCCGGTCGGCGGCCTGCGCAGCGCCCGCACGACCCCGTCCGCATCGCTGACCCGGTAGGTGAGGTTGGACCTGCCACCGGAGACCAGCGAGAACTCGACCGGCGTCGGGACGCCGCGTTCGGACAGCCAGCGGTTCACCGAAGCTCGGTCGATGCCGGGCAGTTCCACCTCGCTCACCCCTGCGCGACGATCTGCTCGCGGAGCCTCCGCTTGAGGACCTTGCCGGTCGGCGTGCGCGGCAGCGGGTCCTCTCGCACCACGACGTGGGCCGGAACCTTGAACGCCGCCAACCGTTCCCGCACGTGGGTGCGCAGTTCGTCCGCGTCCGCCGGGGTCTTGAGGTTCACCACCGCGGCGACCTCCTCGCCCAAGGTGGGGTGCGGAAGTCCGATGACGGCGACGTCGGCGATCGCGGGATGCTCGTGCAGCGCGGCCTCGACCTCGGCGCAGTAGACGTTCTCACCGCCCCGGATCACCACGTCCTTGAGCCGGTCCACCACGTACACCCAGTCATCGTCGACGTATCCGAGGTCGCCGGTGCGGAACCACCCGTCGATGAACGACTCCGCGGTCGCCTCGGGGAGGTTCCAGTAGCCGCGCACCACGTTCGGCCCGCGGAACCACAGCTCCCCGATCTCACCGTCACCGAGGTCGTCGCCGGTCGCCGGATCGACGACGCGGATCTCCGCTCCCGGAACGGGTTTCCCGACGCTGTTGGACCGTTCCTGGTAATCGTCACCGGAGTTGCCGACGACCGTGGACGTCGTCTCGGTCAGCCCGTACCCGCTGGACGCGCTGCTGCCGAGCCCGCCGATGCGCTCCACCAGGTCGGGCGGGATGGGCGCACCGCCCATCGTGACGCCGTCCAGGCCCCGCACGACTTCGGCGTTCTCGACCAGGTCGCGCATCACCGTGGGCACCCCGGCCGCGCTGGTGAGCTGGTGATCCGCGATCAGCGCCACGGCCTGCTCGCGGTCCCAGCGGTACATGGTCGCGAGCTTCGCGCCCGCGAGGGTGGCGAAGCACAGCACCGTGATCCCGGCGATGTGGAACATCGGGAAGGTCAGCAGCACACCGGGCTGCGGATCGTTCGGATCGGGATCGGTGAGGGTGCCGCCGTTGGTGATGGCCGTGCCGATCTTCCTGCTGACGACCGTGTTGAGGAGGTTGGTGACGTGGTTGCGGTGCGTGGCGACCGCGCCCTTGGGGCGGCCGGTGGTGCCCGATGTGTAGAGGATCGTGGAATCGTCGTCCGGCTCGATGACGACCTCCGGCGGCGACGCGTCCTGCGGGAGTCCCGCCAGCAGCTCCGCCCAGGCCCGCACGCCGTCACCGGGTTCGCCGCCGCGCACCTCGACGACCGGGACCTCGCGGTCGAGCAGCGCGGTGCGCTCGGGGTCGGCGAAGACGAGCTTGGCGCCGCTGTCGGTCATGCCGTAGCGCAGCTCGTCCTCGGACCACCAGGCGTTGAGCGGGACGGCCACGAGTCCGGCGACCTGGATCGCCCAGAAGATCGGCACCCACTCCGGGAAGTTGCGCATCGCGATGGCGACCCGGTCGCCACTGGTCAGGCCGTACTCCTCGCGCAGGACCCTGGCCAGTCCGGCGACGATCCGCTGGTGCTCGGTGAAGGTGCAGCGGTAGTCCTCGTAGACGAGGAAGTCCGCATCACCGTGGAACGCGCTGACCAGCGCCGCGTCTCGCAGGGTCCGCAGCGGTTTCGCGTAGACGCGCATCGCGGTGCCTCGGACCACGGCTTCGGTCATCTCGAAGTCGCCGCCGGGTCCGGTGAGTTCGTCCAGCAGACGGTCGCGCAGCTCGTCAGACACCGTTGCCCCTCCTCCTCATCGCTTGGCGTGCTTCGGATTGGCGACCGCGAGCCGGTCCAGCACCTCCGACCACAGCAGCGCGGCCACTCCTTCGTACTGCGGGTCCGCTTCGCCCGACCGGAGCGCGGCGGCCAGCGCCGCACGATCGGTGAAGCCGAGCTCCGCCAGCTGGTGGCGGTGCCGCCTCTCCTGCTCGTCCCCGAACCGCAGTTCGCGCTCCACAGTGGACAGAACGTTGACGGCCACCAGCGTCTGGAAGCGCATCCGCCCTTCGGCACTCGCCAGCACCTCATCGCGGACGAAGTCCCGGGTGGCGGCGACGAGCTCGGCGGCGGACGGGCGTCCGTGCAGATCAGCCGGCGCGGATTCGGCCTGCGCGGGCGGTGGTGGTCTCGGCACTCCCAAGGCGGTCAGCAGGTCGAACTCCTGCTCGCAGACCCTGCGCCCGATCGCGGCGAGCTCCATCGACGGGTGGGCACCGCTGAGGTGCTGTTCGGCCTGGGAGCGGCAGATCACGCCCCACTTGGCCGCGCCGCAGATCTCCCACCAGCGCACCACTTCCGGGTCGGGTCGCGCACCCGCGACCTCGGCGTATCCGTCCAGCAGCTCGTCCAAGGGTCCGAAACCGCCCACCGGCAGGGGTGATCCGAACCGCCAGGCGGTGGTGCACAGCCAGCCCAGGTCTTCCATCGGATCACCGGCGTGCACAAGCTCCCAGTCCAGCACCGCCCGCAGCCCCGTCTCGGCAACGATGAGGTTGCCGTTGCGGAAGTCGCCGTGCACCAGGGATTTTCCCGATCTCGCGGGGCGGTTGGCGCGCAGCCAGCGGAAAGCGATCTCCAGCGCCGGGATCGGATCTCCGAGGGAGTCGTAGTCGGCGATGAGCGCTTCCAGCGGATCGTGATCCGGCATGCCCTCGGGGAGCGGGATCTGGTGGATCCGCGCAGCGGCGCGGCCCAGCTCGCGTGCCAGGCCTTCTCGGGCGGTGGCGTACTTCTCCTCGCGCAGCAGGCGTCGCGGGATCGTCTCGCCGTCGACGTGGCCGGTGAGCACGTAGGGCGATCCGAGCACCGATGCGTCGGTGCTGTGGTCGACGACGTGCGGCACCGGGACCCCGGTCCGCTCGGCGGCTTCGAGCACCAGCGCCTCGCGGGCCATGCCCTCCGGGCGGGCCAGGCCCACGGGGTCGCGCCGCAGCACCAGCTGGTGCGGCGGCCGGTCGAGCTCGACGAACCACGTCTCCCGGCTCGCTCCGCCGCTGGCCCTCTCCAGCCGCGTCACCCGCACCGGAGTCCCCTGGACCTCGCTCAGCCGGCGGGCCAGGAGCTCGTCGAGTTCCGCAGCGCTCATGCGCGCTTCCCGGGCCCCGCGAAGCCGAAGAGGTAGCCCGCGACCTTGCGCATCTGCACCTCTTCAGCGCCTTCGGTGATCCGGTAGCGGCGGTGGTGCCGGTAGATGTGCTCGAACGGCGTGTGCCGGGTGTACCCGAGTCCGCCGTGCACCTGGATCGCGCGGTCCGCCGCGTCGCAGACCAGCCGGTTGGCCCGGTAGTTGCACATCGAGACCTTGTCGCTGATCTCGAAGTGGGGTCGCCGGTCCATCTCCCACGCCGTCTTGCGGACCAGGCCGCGCACCAGCTCGGCCTCGGTCTGCAGCTCCACCAGCGGCCACTGGATCGCCTGCCTGGTGGCCAGCGGCGAACCGAAGGTGACGCGCTTGCGGGCGTAGTCGACGCTCCGGTCGACGCAGAACTGGGCCGCGCCGACGCCCGAAGCCGCCTGGCGGATGCGGTTCTCGTGGACGAAGCACTGCGCCAGCTCCAGGCCCATGCCCTCCTCGCCGAACATCGCGGTGGCGGGCACCCGCACGCCGTGCAGCGACACCTCGGCGTGGTCGGTGGGCATGTTGAAGGTCCACCAGTGGAAGTCCACGGAGAAGCCCTCGGTGTCGGTCGGCACGATGAAGGCGGTGATGCCTCGCGCGTCACCCGGCTCACCCGAGGTGCGGGCGAAGATGACGTCGTGCGTGGCGGAGTGCATGCCGGAGTTGAAGCGCTTGCCGCCGTTGATGATCCAGTCGTCGCCGTCGCGGACCGCCGTGGTCTCCAGCCAGGTGGCGTCGCTGCCGTGGTCGGGTTCGGTGAGCCCGAAGCCGAGCCGGGCACCTCCGGTGAGCATCGGCTGCAGGAACTCCTCCCGCTGGGGAGCGGTCCCGAACTCCAGCATCATGTGCACGACGGGGAAGTTGCCGACCACGGAGGCCTCGTTCTGCAGATCGTTGTGCAGTCCAAGGCCTTTCGCCGCGAGGTGCTCGCGGATCACGGCCATCTCGAAGTTCCCGCCGCCCCCGCCGCCGACCTCCTCTGGCAGCCCGTAGCGCAACCACCCGGCCGCGTCGGCGCGACGCGCCATCTCGCGCAGCAGGTCTTCCCACTCCGGCCGCGGCGTGCCGCCCGCCTCGAAGTCGGTGCGGGCGAACTCCCGCCGGTGGTCGAAGAAGCGCTCGTTGTCGTCCTGCCGTTGCAGCGGAACGATCTCCGAATCGATGAACTCGTCGAGCTCACCGAGCAGAGCGACGAGCTCGTCGGGCATCGAGAAGTCCATGCCGCCTCCTTAGCGCCCGTTCAGTGACCTTAAGCACACGGCTTCGGTGGCACAAGAGGAGCTCAGTCGACCAGCCATTCGCCGGTGAACTCCGGGTCGGTCTTGTTGGCGAAGGCCAGGAACGCCGCCGGGGCGTCAGCCGTCGCGAAGTTGACGCTCTGGGCCCGCGCCTCGGACTCCAGCGCCTCCCGGAAGGTCTGCTGACCAGCGGCGTTGAGCATCTGCTTGCTCTGCGAGAGCGCGACGGGCGGCCCTGCGGCGATCTTGTCGGCGAGCTCGTCGACGAACCCGTCCAGCTCGGCCTCGTCCTTCACCCAGGTGACCAGCCCGAGCTCGCGCGCCTCCTCGCCGCTGATGATCTCGCCGAGCAGCGCCAGCCGCTTGGCCTGCTGCAGGCCCACGACGCGCGGCAGCAGCCAGGACCCGCCGAAGTCCAGCGACAGGCCGCGCTTGGCGAAGATCTGCGAGAAGCGGGCCTCCGGGTTCGAGACCACCAGGTCGCAGCCCAGCGCCAGGTTCCAGCCCGCACCCACGGCCACGCCGCGCACCTTGGCGATCACCGGCTTGGAGAGCTCGTGCACCGCTAGCGCCACGTCGTTGACCCGGTGCATCCGGGCGAGCGGGTGCCCGCCTCGGCCGGCGACGAGGTCCGCGCCGGCGCAGAAGTCACCTCCGGCACCGGTCAGCACCACCGCCCGGACGTCGTCGTCGAGCTCCGCGCCGCGGATCGCGTCGTAGAGCGCGTCCCAGGTCGCGACGTCGATGGCGTTCTTGCGGTGCGGCCGGTTCAGCGTCAGCGTCAGCACGTGCCCGCGCCGCTCCGCCAGAACGGTGTCACTGTCCACTGTGTTCACACGCTCCTCGTCGAACGAGAACTCCGCGTACTTAACGATCGCTAAGTTAGCACCTGGAACCCCAGAACAGAACCGTCCGCGACCACTCCTTCCCGAGCAGCACCTGTTGAGGGGAAGAACCGACAAGCCCGGTGCGCTGGCCCTTCACCACGTGGGAGGATCCGCTGAGGTCGGCTTTCGACGAGAGGGATCGGGCACGTGACTCCGTTCGGGAAACGCGTGGAGACCCCGAGCGGCGCGATGCTCCTGCACCGCTCGGGGACCGGGCCGAGCGTGGTGTTCCTCGCCGGGGGTGGGATGTCCGGAGCGCACTGCTGGAAGGCGCACGACCTCGTCGCCGCGTTCGCCACGGCCGTGAGCTACGACAGGCTCGGACTGGGGTGGAGCGATGCGGTGGAGCTCCCGCGCAGCGCCACGGAGGTCAGCGATGACCTGCGCGGGCTGCTGCGGGCAGCGCAGGTCCCCGAACCGCCCGTGCTGGTCGGGCACTCGCTCGGCGGGCTGTACGCGCGCCTGCACGCGAAGCGCTTCGCCGGGGAGGTCGCCGGTCTCGTGCTGCTCGACCCGACGCACGAGGACATCACCGCGTACCTGCCGCAGGCCGAAGCCGAGCGCATCGACGCCCTGAACCCCGACGACCTCCCCGGGGACGAGCAGTTGGACCCGATCCGCACCCGCTACCGCGCGGCGTTCGCACGGGCCATGGCCGACTGGCCCGCCGAGATCCGGGACCCGCTGCTGGAACGCGGGTTCAGCCGCAGCGGGTACCGCAATTCCTCGCTGGAGCCGCTGAACCTGCCGCACGTGTTCGACGAGGTGCGCCGGGCAGGACCCGACCCCGACCTGCCGACGATCTTCCTGTCCGCCACGGGCCCCGATCCGGTCGCCGACGAGCTGGTGCCACCCGAGGCCAGGAAACCGGCCGGTGAGGCGGGTCTGGCCAAGCACCGGCTCTACTGCGATCTCGCCACCGCGCTCCCCCGTGCCGAGGTGCGCCGACTCGACGACGCCGGGCACTCGAACATGCTCTGGACCAGGGCCGATGCGGTAGCCGAGGCCGTCCGCGACGTCCTCCGCTCCGCAAATACCCCCTAGCGCGCCGGCCTCGCGCTGACGAGCGGGGGCCGGATGGGCAGTTTTGGTCCGAATTGACCGGGCAAAACGGACATCGATCATGGACGGTTCGGACCAAAACTGCCCGATGCCGACGAGCGCGGTCGCGTCGAGCTCGCCGCCTCAGGATTCGCGGACAGCTCCCGGTCGTGCACCACGGCGTCCACTTCGGACGGTCGGATCCCCTTCGGGCGCGGGGTGAAAGCGCCCTGCGGTCCGATCTCGTCGCGCCATCACCGCCGCACCCTCTCAACCCTGGCGGGCTTTGTACCGCGGGCTCTTCTTGTTGATCACGAAGGTCTTCCCGTGCCGCCGGATCACCTGGGCTCCCGGCTTCGACTTCATGGACCTCAACGACTTCCGCACCTTCACGACTCCACCTTCCCGAACGTTGGTGACGCCACCCTATCGAAAATGGAATTCATTGTCATCATGTCGCTCGGAAAATCGGCACCCCACGATCACCCGCGCCGGTAACATCGACACCGTGCTGGAACAGGGCGCCGACGTGGCCGCAACCCCGGACCTCCTGGGCCGCGTCACGGCGGCCCTGCCAGTGCTCGAACGCCACCGCGAGGCGAACGACCGGCTGCGCCGCCTCAGCGACGAGACGGTCTCCTGCCTCACCGAGACGGGGCTGATGCGCGCGCTGGTCCCTGCGCGGTTCGGCGGCGGAGAGTGCGCGCTGCGCACCGCGATCGACGCGACCTGCGAGGTCTCCAAGGCCGATCCCTCCGCTGGTTGGGTGGTGATGATCCTCGGTTCGGGAGCGTTCATCAGCGGCATCTTCCCCGCACGCGCGCAGGAGGACCTCTACGCCGACGGCCCCGACAACCTCGCGTGCACCGTCCTCACGCCGAGGGGCGAGGCGCGGCCCGTCGACGGCGGCTGGGTGCTGACCGGCCGCTGGGCGCCGGCCTCCGGCTGCCTGCACTCGCAGTGGGCGATGATCGGCTTCCCCGGCCACGGCGGCGAGAAGACCCTGGCGCTGGTGCCGATGGCGGAGCTGGCGGTCGAGGACACCTGGTTCACCACCGGCATGCGGGGCACCGGCAGCAACCTGCTCAGCGGGACGGACCTGTTCGTGCCGGAGCACCGGGTCCTGGCGCTGCACTCCGCCGTCCACGGCCGGTACCCGGCAGGTGCTCCGCGCGAATCCCGCTACCGCGCCGCCCTCATGCCGACGCTGGCGACCTACATGATCGCGCCCTACCTCGGCATCGCCTCCGCGGTGCTGGAGCACGTCATCGCGGACGCCGACGTCAAGGGCATCGCCTTCACCCACTACGAGAGGCAGCGCGACTCCACGGCGTTCCAGCTGGCGGTCGCGGACGCGTCGACGAAGATCGACGTCGCCCAGCTGATCGCGGAGAACTCCGCCGCCGTCGTCGACGGCCACGCCGAGTCGGGCACGTTCCCCGATCACCTGACCCGCGCCAGGATCCGGCAGCACACCGGTCACGCCGTGCAGCTGTGCAGGCAGGCGGTGGACGACCTGGTCACCGCGCACGGAGCGGGGGCGTTCGCCGAGACCAGTCCGCTGCAAGGGCACGTGCGCGACATCCACGCCGCGTCCCGGCACGCGGTGGCCAACCCGGCGACCTGCTCCGAGATCTTCGGGCGCGCCCTGCTGGGCGTGGAGCCCAACATCAGCAACATGGTCTGAGCGGCGGATCGGCGGCAGCCGGGGAATCATCGGCAGCGAGGCCCGACCGACGCCGAGCAGCCGACAGGAGAACCCCGTGCGAACTCCCCCAGTCGTGCTCGACGCGATGCACGCGACCTTCCTCGCCCGGGCGATGTTCGTGGTCGCCGAGCTCGGGATCGCCGACGTGCTCGCTGAGGGTCCGCTGTCCTGCGCCGACCTCGCGGCGCGGGTGGGCGTCGAGCGGGACCCGCTGCACCAAGTGCTGCGCGCCGTGGCGACCACCGGCCTGCTGCGCACCGAGCCCGGCCCGGAAACCGGTCCGCACCAGCGGTTCGCGCTCACCGAAACCGGTCGCACGCTGCAGGACGAGCACCCGTCCGGCACCAGGGACCTGGTGCTGACCATGCAGGGAGAGCTGTTCTGGAACGCGTTGCGGGTGCTCCCGCAACGGGTGGCCGAGGGTCGCACGGGCCCCGAGATCGCCTGCGGGAAACCGTTCTTCGACCTGATGTCGGAACGACCGGACGAGGCCGCCCGGTTCAACCGGATGATGGTCGCCACCAACTGCGGCGAGGCCTCGGCAGTCGCCGGGGCCTACGACTTCTCCGCCTTCGAACGACTCGTCGACGTGGGCGGCGGCATCGGCACCGTGCTGCTGGAAGTGCTCCGCGAACACCCTCGCCTGCGCGGGGTCCTGCTGGACCTGCCGGGGGTCACCGAGCAGGCCCGGCGGACCATCGCGGAGGCGGGCTTGTCCGCGCGGTGCGAGGTCGTCGAAGGCGACTTCCTCGCAGCGCTGCCGAGCGGAGCGGACGCCTACCTGGTCTCGCGCGTCCTGCACGACTGGGACGACGAGACCTGCGTGCGGGTGCTGCGCTCGTGCGCGCGGGCGATGACCGGTGACAGCCGTCTGCTGCTCGTCGAGAAGGTCCTGCCGGACGACGACGAACCGCATCTCGGCAAGCGGCTGGACCTGGTCATGGTCACGCTCACCCGCGGCCGCGAGCGCACCGCCGCCGAGTACGGCGCGCTGCTCGCCGAAGCCGGGCTGCGCACGATCCGGCACGTGCCCACCGGGACCGCGGCCGGCATCGTCGAGGCCGCGCTCGCGTCCTGACCCAGGAGTCGGTTCAGAACGCGGCGGTAGCCGCTGTTCCAGGTGCGGGACTCAACCCGCACCGCCGAGCACCGCGACAAGCCCCCTCAGGACTCGGCCGAGACGTACGGGATGGTCTGCGGGCCTTCGGGCAGGACGCACACGCGGGCCTGCGGACCGCGTGACGCGAGCTCGTCGGCGACGGCGGTGGCGATGTCGTCGACCCGGTAGAGGTGGGCGGTGCGCAGCTGCTCGTCGGTGAGCTCCGTGGTGTGCACGCCGACGCGGGACGTGGCGAGCACGCGGGCGAGGATCTGCACCTGCCACTGGTCCGGGACCGTCTCGGTGCGCCCGGAGATCGCGCGCAGCAGCGCTTCCGGTGTCGGTTCCGATGCGAGGACTTCGCGGAACGAGCCGTGATCGGGGAAGCCGTCGCTGCACTCGGCCGCGCAGATGATCAGTCCCCCGGGCTCGACGACGGTCGCGGCGGCGGACATGCCCTTGACGGCCTGGTAGACGTTCTGGTCGAGCGGATACCCCGAGTTGGTGGTCACCACGACGTCGTAGCGCTGCGGGACCGGTTGCATCGACAGCTCGCGGACCACGTCGCGCGCGGCGGCGTGCATCGGCAGCAGGTCCCCGCCGAACGCTTCGACGATCCGCTGCTCGCGGTCGAGCACGACGTCGAAGGCGAAGTCGACGCCGGTACCGGCCGCGATGGCGCGGACGTCGTCGTGCACGGGATTGCCCTCGCACACCGCCCAGGTCGCCCGCTCGCTGGCGATGCGCGCCGCGTCGTGCAGCGTGAGCACGGTGTCGAGACCTGCGAGCCCGGGGGCGACGAGCTTGGGTCCGCCGCTGAACCCGGCGAAGAAGTGCGGTTCGACGAAACCGGTGGTGATCCGAACGTCGGCCTCCACCCAGTGCCGGTTCAGCGACACCTGCACGCCGTCACCGAAAGTCCCCACCGGGCGCAGCATCTCGGGGTCCCGGGCGTCGTGGTTGATGATGCGGAGGGTGTCGACCAGCTCGTCACCGAGCATCGCGCGCAGCTCCTCGTCGGTGTTGCCCCGGTGCGTTCCGGTCGCCACGAGCAGCGTGAAGTCGTCCGGCGCGGCGATGCCCTCCAGTTCCGCCAAGAGCGCCCGGACCATCGCTTCCCTGGGCTGCGGCCGGGTGGCGTCGCAGATCGACACCGCGATCCGCTGGCCCGGGCGCACCCGTTCGCGCAGCGGCGGTCCGGCCACCGGCTCGGCCAGCGCCTCGCGCAGCGCCGCCACCGGGTCGGGAGCCGCCGTCGGCTGGGAGGGCGCGACCACGGTCGTGCGGTCGGACGGCAGCTCGACGGTGAGTCCCGTCCTGCCGTAGGCCAGCTCGACCGACACCGTCTTCGTCATTCCTCGCTCCATGTCCGCTCGGGTTCCCCCCATCCTGACCTCGCGAACGGCGCGCGGGGAGTTCGGCCCGAACGCGAAGGGGAATTTTCGGTCATGGTCTTGGTCCGGGACCCTTCGCCAGGCATGCTGTGGCCCGCCGACGTCGTGGGAGGGTGATCAACATGCCGCGTCCGCGGTTGGCCGCGTTCGCGGCCGCCATCGGCGTGATCCTGGCCGGGTGCACCGCTCCCCCGCCTGAGCCGACGAGCGATCCCGCACGCCCGAACATCGTGTTCGTGCTCGTCGACGACATGGACCAGGGCCTGCTGCGGTTCATGCCGCAGGTGCAGCGGATGCAGCGGGAAGGCGTGACGTTCTCGAACTTCACCGTCACCGACTCGCTGTGCTGCCCGTCGCGCGCGTCGCTGCTGTCCGGGAAGTACCCGCACAACACCGGCGTGTTCACCAACGAACCACCGGACGGCGGTTTCGCGGTGTTCCACCGGCGCGACGAGCGCGACACGGTGGGCACGCAGTTGCAGCAGGCCGGGTACCGGACCGGGTTCATGGGCAAGTACCTCAACGGCTACCAGCCGGGCAAAGCGCTGGGCGGGGACGGGCCGTTCGTGCCGCCGGGCTGGGACGAGTGGGCCGTGGCCGGCAACGGTTATCCCGAGTACGACTACAAGCTCAACGTCAACGGCCAGGTGCGCTCGCACGGCCACCGGCCGGGCGACTACCTCACCGACGTGCTGGCCAAGCGCGGCAACGACTTCATCCGCACCAACGCCGCCCGCGGCACACCGTTCTTCCTGGAGGTCGCGCCGTTCGCACCGCACGGCCCGTCGACCCCCGCACCCCGGCACGCCGACGCGTTCCCCGGTCTGACCGCCCCGCGCACGCCGGCCTTCGACGAACCGGACCGCTCGGACAAACCGGCGTGGCTGCGCGCGCTCCCGCCGCTGCCCGCCGCGAAGATCGCCGCGGCGGACGCGAAGTTCCGCAAGCGCGCGCAGTCGTTGCTGGCGGTGGACGACATGCTCGGAGGGTTCCGGCGCACGCTCGCCGAGACGGGTCAAGCTCAGCGCACGCACGTCATCTTCACCTCGGACAACGGTTTCCACCTCGGTGAGCACGCACTGCCCGAGGGCAAGCAGACGGCGTTCGACACCGACGTGCGGGTCCCGCTGGTGGCCACCGGCCCCGGTGTTCCGGCCGGACGCGCGGTGCCGGACTCGGTGCAGAACATCGACTTCCGGCCGACGTTCGCCGAGATCGCCGGTGCCCCACCGAATCCCGAGGTCGACGGGGTCGGCTTCGCGGCGCTGCTGCGCGGTGAGCCCGGCACCGGCAGGAACGTGGCGCTCGTCGAGCACCACGAACCGCCCGCCTCCCGGAAGGATCCCGACCACCAGGAACGGCCCGACGGGGTCCCGCCGACCTACACCGCGATCCGGACCCCCGGAGGCACCTACGTCGAGTACGTCACCGGCGAGCGCGAGTTCTACGACGAGGAGACCGATCCGTTCCAGCTCACCAACACCTACGAGAGCCTTCCACCGGAGCGCCGGGACGAGCTCCACCGCACGCTCACCGGGCTCGCCGCCTGTCGCGGCAGCGCGGAGTGCACCGAATCGGCCACTGTGCGCTGAACGTCCCCTTCTTCACGAGATCTTCTGCAGAGTGGCACGTTTGGCGTTTCGTCCGTCTCCCGAGGATCGTCCGGTGATCCGCCGCCACAGCCACGGCGCCAGGAACACCGCCGCCCAGCGGAGCTCGGCGGCGACCGTCCGCACCGGACCGGGGGCGGGCTGCGGCGGGAGCGGGTCGCTCCAGGACTCGTCGGCGCCCGGCAGTCCGAGCGCGTGCCCGAAACCGTTGGCCAGCAGCGCGTGCCCCGCGGGGTTGAGGTGCAGGCGGTCGCTGCTCCAGATCCGCCGGTCGGCGCAGACCGGGTGCCGATCGGCTTCCACGACGGTGGCGCCGTGCTTCGCGGCGATCTCGCGGATCCGGGCGTTGAACTCGGTCAGCCTGGGCTGGCGCGACCGGGCCATCGGGGCGATCTCACCGATGTCGGGGTAGGTCACGGTGGCGACGTGCGCACCGGCCTCGCGCAGCGCGCTGACCATCTCCTCCAGGTGCGCGGCGACCGCGTCGGCGTCGTAGCCGCTGCTCAGCACGTCGTTGAGGCCCGCGACGACGGTGACCAGGTCGGGCTGGAGCTGCAGAGCCGGCCCGAGCTGCTGGGCGCGCACCTCGCCGATGAGCCGTCCGCGCACGGCCAGGTTGGCGTAGCGGAAGCCGGGATCGAGGGCCGCGAGCTGCTCAGCGAGCCGGTCCGCCCAGCCGCGCAGGCCGCGCCGGTCATCACCGTCCCCCACGCCCTCGGTCTGGCTGTCCCCGATCGCCACGTACCGCGCGTACATGCCCCGCCCTCCTCGGTGGTCGACATCGTCCTCGTGGCACAGCAAACCACTCGCGGGATGAAAGGAGGCGGACCGTACCGGGTTTCACCGATGCTGGGTCGAGGCTCCGCAGCCGATCGCCGGTTTCGCAGAGTCACCCACTCGCGACGGCGCGTAGTTGTCGGGAGTTTTTGCTCATGCGGCCAACCGGCGTAAGCGCGTGTGTGTCATCGTCACACCCATGGGCACCGAGGTATGGGTGACGTGGATCCCGGCCGTCCTGGCGCTGGTGGCCGCCGGGGTCTCCGGCTGGCTGCTGTGGTCTGCCCGGAAGACCGCTGAGGAAACCACTCGGCGCTCCGAAACCGTGCGCCGCATGACGGCGGCGGTCGAGGCCAACGCGGAGAAGACCGACCACGCCGCCACGACCGCGACCGAGCAGGCCGAGCGCGCATGGGAGCAGGTGAAGCTGTCGCGCAGCCAGCTCGACGAAGCCCGCGAGGAACGCCACGCCAGCACGCAGGCCGAGCAGTGGGAGTGGGCCTACGCGCTGACCACCGCTGCCCGGGAGCTGGTCAACAGCTGCCACGAGCTCATCCGCATGTCCCTGGACTCGCAGGTCGCCCCGCACTACCGCACGGCAGCGGACCGGCACTACCGCCAGGCCGGTCAGCGCTGGCAGGACACCATGATCAAGGCGATCGCGCGCACCCAGCCGCCGCTGGAGATGCAGCAGCAGGTCGCCACGTTCGCCGAGGTGCACCAGAGGCTACACGGTCAGCTCGGCGTGCTGCTGCGCGCCGTGGAGACCAATACGCTCACCGAAGGCGACACGCTCACCAAGCAGGTCCACGGGATGCGCCACGAGCTCAACAACGCGCACCGGAACCTGCAGCGCATCGTGAGCACGAGCTTGTCCGCCCCGGCTCCCCAAGGTGCGCAGACCAACGGCACCGCGGCTCAGGCCGGCCCGCCGCAGAGCAAGGCCGCCCAGATCAACGCCTCCCAGCAGACCCAGCTCACCCCGGCGGTGTCGCCGAACGCGGTCCGGACCGAGGGCGCCCAGCAGACCACGCAGAACCGGGCGCTGACCCCGGCGGAGCCGCCGACCCAGCAGCTCGGCAACAGGCCGGCCAGGGGCTGACTCAGGGCTTGCGGGCGATCCCCGCGTACATGGCGATGTCGGCTTCGGGGACGTCGAGCGACGCGGAGTCGTCGGCCCGCCACTTGTGCATCTGGACCACCCCCGGGTCGACGAGGTCGAGTCCCGAGAAGAAGCGCTCAGCGGTGGCGTGCGTCCGGAACTTCAGCGTCTCCCCGTGCTCGCGGTACGCGCGGCGGACCTCCGCCAGCAGTTCGGGGGCGTAGTCGTCGGTGGCGATCGTGGCGGCCACGTAACTTCCCGGCGGCAGCACGTCGACGATGCGGCGCACGACGTCGAGCGCCTCGTCGTCCTCCTCGATGAAGTGCACGACCGCGATCAGCATCAGCCCGATCGGCCGGCTCGGGTCCAGGGTCTCCCGGAACTCCCGCGAGCCGAGGATCGTGTCGGGATCGCGCAGGTCGGCGTCGACGTAGGCGGTGGCGCCCTGCCTGGTGCGCGACATCAGCGCGCGGGCGTGGGCGAGCACGATCGGATCGTTGTCGGTGTAGAGGACGCTGGCTTCCGGCGTCACCTCCTGGACGACCTCGTGCAGGTTCGGCCGGGTCGGGATGCCCGTGCCGATGTCGAGGAACTGCTCGATGCCGCATTCGGTGGCCAGGAACCGCCCGGCGCGGTGCATGAACTCGCGGTTGGCCCGCATGTGCACCGGCAGCGCGGGCCAGACCTGCTTGGACGCCTCCGCGGCCGCGCGGTCGACGGCGTAGTTGTCCTTGCCGCCGAGGATGTAGTCGTAGATCCGTGCGCCGTGCGCCACGTCCGTGCGCAGGTCTTGACCACCGTCGCTCATTCCGCCCCTCCCGAAGACACCGGCCCGATCGTGTCAAAGATCAACACCCGGGTCCACGCCTCCCGCGCACCAGGGAGGTCACATCAGCCGCGTTCACCACGCGGGGACCCGGTATCGCTGACGTCGTGCGCGCGGGCTGCGCCGGCCGCTCCAGCGGCCGATCGCAGGAGCACCAATCGCGACTGCGCCGTCCGGGTGCTCCATACGTGGGAATTCCGGGCGTTCACCCCACAGGGCGATCCGTTCTTGAGACCGTGTGCCCAACGTGGGTTGATCACCAGCGCAGCCGACCGTCCGGCCTGGGGAACACCGGCGGTGCCCTCGCGAGCGTTGCGCAACCCGAGCACAACAAGATGAGGGACCCCATGGACTACGGAATCGACATCAGCCACCACAACGCCGTCGACGACTGGGCTGCGGTCCGCGGCAACAACATCACCTTCGCGAGCATGAAGCTGACCGAGGGCCAGACCTGGGTCGACGACGCGGCCGGAGCCCACGTGGCCGGAGCGCGCGGCGCGGGCATCGCCACCGGTGGCTACCACTTCGCCCGTCCCGGGGCCATCGACCCCCAGGTCGGGCACTTCGCCTGGTGGATGGGCCAGCACGGCCTCAAGGAGCCGGGCAACATGTGGCCGATGCTCGACATGGAGGACGCCGAGATCGCCGATCCGAACGCCTTCATCCCCGAGTTCATCCGGCTGCTGCGCATCGCCACCGGCGTCCGGGGGGTGCTGGTGTACGCGAGCCTGAACTGGTTCCAGAACATCATCGACCCGAACCTGTGGGCCGGGGACGACGTGCTGCTGTGGATCGCCCGCTACAACGGCGATCCCGGCAACCCCGGTTGGTCGCACCCGCGCCTTGCGCTGCACCAGCACAGCGACGCGGGCCAGGTCCCCGGCATTCCCGCCGGTGTCGACCGCAACGCCACCGTCGGCGGCTACACCCAGGCGGCCTTCACCCTCTGACCCGCGCCTCGGGCCCGCCCCTCGTCCCCAGGGGGAAGTTTTCATGAAAACTTCCCCCTGGGGACAGAGCGACACCCGCCCGGAGATTCCGGTCGGGTGCCGCCATCGGAGCGTTTCAGCCTCGGTGGAGCGAGGCGAACGGCGCCGAGTTGATGTCGGACCCGGCGTTGCCGATGCCGAGCAGGTGGCCATCGACCTCCGCCCCGGTGAGGGGTGCGCCTTCGGCCGGTCCGGCGACGGCCTGCCAGGCGGTGCCGTCGTAGCGCAGAGGGCCGGAGTCGGCGAGGTTCCAGAGCGCGCCCTCGGCGTGGACGAACTCGCCGGGAACACCCGCGTCCGGAGCGGGGACTTCAGCCCACTCCACGCCGTTCCAGTGCAGCAGCACGGGTTTCGTCTGATCGGGCTCGTCGTAGACGCGGGCGGCGGCCGAGACCCACACGTCGTCCGGTGCGCGGGCGGCCACGTCGTCCACCAGGAGGTAGGCGCCCTCGGGCATCTCGATCGGGGGCACGGGCACCTCGGTCCACGCGGTTCCGTCCCAGTGCACCGAGATCGGGGCCGATCCCTTCGCGCCCACGATCCACAGGTCGTCCGGGCTGCCGCCGATCGCGTTCACCGTTGCATCCTGGACCGACGCCGGCAGCGGCAGATCCTGCCAGGCGGCGCCGTCCCAGCGCTGGGCGAAGCTGTACTGACGGGACTCCTGCCCGTCGGCGAATCCCTTGCCGATGCTCCAGACCTCGTCACCGACCACGGCGACGTCGTCCGGCCGCACCCGGGTGACCCCCGGAACCTCCACCGGGGTCTCGATCCACGCGGCACCGTCCCAGTGCAGCAGTGCTCCCGCGGTGTTCTTGTACCCCCAGCCGATCGTCCACGCGTCGTTCGGGCCGGCCACGGCCGAGGACACCAGGCGACCGACGGAGGGCACCGGGACCTCCGCCCAGCTCCCGTCGGCGCCGCGGCGGTAGGCCTGGGAGGTCGACGAGGTGCCGCCTGCCTGACCGAACGAGCCGAACGCCCAGGTCTCGCCGCCCCCGCTCGATGCGGTGGAGATGATCGACGAGACGTCGGGCCGTTGCGGGAACGGCTCGGCCGTCCACGTCTCCTGGGCGCTGGCGACGCCTCCCACCAGCGCGCTCGCCGCGGTGAGCGCGGTGATGATCGCGGTCTTCTTCAGCACGGTCTTCCCCCTCCGAGTGGTGGTACCACCCTGCAGACGCCGTGAACCGCGACCGGGTTGTCCAGACCGGAGCACGAAAATCGCTGCGGCGGCCTCCGTTTCCGGAGACCGCCGCAGCGATGTCTTTCGCATCGGACCAGGCGGGGAGGCCTGGCGCCGATGTGATCAGGCCACGTAACCGCGTTGCTTCACCAGGGAGGTCAGCTGGTCGAGGCTCAGCCAGTACTCCTTGTTGCCGCCGAAGTTCGCCGGGTCGGCGATCTTGACGTTCTTGTGCTGGGCGTCGTACCCGACGACCGACACGTAGTGGTAGATCGTCTGGCTCGACGGGTAGCCGGGCGGCTGGTTGCCGGGCTCGGCCACGATGTTGGCGACCATGGCCTTGCCGTCGTCGATGTTGCGAACCGTGTCGTTCCACAGCTCGTTGCTCATCTCCGGCGACTGCGGCTTCTCGCTGAGGTCCTTGGCCACGTAGTGCGCGCCGGTGGGAGCCAGCAGCTTGTTCATGCCGTCAGCGACCTGACCGACGTGGTCGGTGCCGTTCTCAGTGGTGCGCAGGGTCTTGGCCAGCTCGGACTGGGAAGGCAGCTCCCCGGTCTTGCTGGACATCGCGATGCGCGTGGCGGCGGGGCCGCACCAGTAACCGGTCAGCTGCTTCTCGTAGTTGACCGGCAGGGTCTTGGTGGCTTCCCGCGGCTTGACCTCCGCGGGCTTCTTCTGGGCCTTCTGCTCAGCCTTGTCGGCCTTCGGGGCGGCCGGCGCTGCGGGGACAGCGGCGGGGCTCAGAGCAACGGGGGCGTGGGCTTCGGGGATTGCCGGGGACAGGGCGGCGGGGGCGGGGCTCTGCACACCAACCGGTTGCGTGGCAGCGTCAACGCTGTGCGGGGTCGATGTTTCGGCGCTTGCCAATGCACCGAGGCCCAGTGCTGCGGCCAATCCGACGGGGACAACCGCAACTGCGAGCCGGGGCATCTAGGTCTCCGTTTCAAGGCGGGATCATTACAACTTCATATCCTTACGCCAAGCGACGATCCTTTAATGGGCCGAATGGAGCAATCCAATGAGGCCCGCACCACCATCTCACTCCGCGTCACCTGATCGTCTCCGCAGGTCACAGGCACAACGGATGACCATGGTGAAGCGATCGACTTCGCCTCGGAAAAACTGTCCGTGAACGGCCGGGCACGCAATGCGATAACTGCGTAGCGAAATGCGAACCGGCAATTGACGCAGCGTGTCCGAATGGAATGGGCTGCGAGTAATCAGCCGAACACTCATCGTCGACCGGGTGGCCAGCGTCACTTTTCCGCCGCGCGTTCCGCCCCGGTTCGCACCTCCCCGTGGGGCGGTCGCGCCCCCGGCGGACGACTCCGGGTGACCGCGCCCACGCCGCTCGCGGACCCGCTCGACCGATTCACCACGGGCCGCCGCGACACGTGGTGACGGTGCGCGAGGACCGCCCCGGCCAGGCCGATGGCTGCTCCGGGTGACCGGCACACCGCCCCCGGCGGCGATGGCACCGGCGGCCCGGTCGGCTTCTCCGGGCACCGCGCGTGAGCAATGGCCGTCCGCGCAGAGATGCACTCACTGCGACGGAGCGAATGCGCTCCGAGAGGAACTCGAAAAGCCCGGAATTGATCCACAGTGCACCCTTTCGTCCGGTTCTTCCCTTTGGTGCGCGGGGTTTTGCGCGCGGGAAATTCCCATTTGCCGAGCGCGCGATGAGGACGAACGCCGATGCGGCGCGCAGCTGGACGGCGTAGCCGATCTTTCACCGGATCACCGAAACAACCGTCCACCAGGGACGACGAGACCTGCGCCACAGGGTGCGGGTTCTGTGAAAGACGGTTCCCCGCCACGCAGAACTGACTCGTGCGCAACGCGGACGCAAAATTCCGGTGACTAGTATCGCCCCGCCGGATGACCTAGCACCGGCACGAAAAACGCCTGGACGTCGCTTTTCTCCGGCGTGTCCTGGTCACGAAGGGACTTGGTTTTCGTGGATTCATCGTTGCGGTCGGGGCAGGATCCTGCGCCCACGACCGACGCCGAGGGCTATTCGAAGTCGCTCGGCAACCGCCAGGTGCAGATGATCGCCATCGGCGGCGCGATCGGCGTCGGGCTCTTCCTGGGCGCAGGAGGCAAGCTCGCCACGGTCGGCCCGTCGCTCGTGGTCGCCTACGCGCTGTGCGGTCTGGCCGCGTTCTTCGTCATGCGCGCCCTCGGTGAACTGGTGCTGCACCGGCCGGTCGCAGGCAGCTTCGTGGAGTACGCCCGCGAGTTCATCGGCCCCTGGGCGGGTTTCGCCTCCGGCTGGATGTACTGGCTGAACTGGGCGATGACCGGCATCGCCGAGATCACCGCGGTCGCGATCTACGTGCACCGCTGGCTGCCGGACCTGCCGCAGTGGATCACCGCGCTGATCGCGCTCGGCGTGCTGCTGGCGGTCAACCTCGTGTCGGTGAAGCTCTTCGGCGAGCTGGAGTTCTGGTTCTCGCTCGTCAAGGTCGTGGCGATCCTGGTGTTCCTGGTCGTGGGCCTGGGCCTGGTGTTCACCGCCACCGACATCGGCGGAGCACCGGCCGGACCGGCCAACCTCACCTCGCACGGCGGATTCTTCCCAGCGGGCTTCGGCATCACCTTGATGGCGATGCAGTCGGTGATCTTCGCCTACTCGGCGATCGAGATGGTCGGCATCACCGCGGGTGAGGCCAAGGACCCGCACAAGGTGCTGCCCAAGGCCATCAACGGCGTCGTGTGGCGGATCGCGATCTTCTACGTCGGTTCCGTGCTGCTGCTGGCGATGCTGCTGCCGTGGACGGTCTTCAGCGCCGACGAGAGCCCGTTCGTCACCGTGTTCTCCCGCCTGGGCGTCCCCTACGTCGGCGACCTGATGAACGCCGTGGTGCTCACCGCCGCCCTGTCGTCGTGCAACTCGGGCCTGTACTCGACCGGCCGGATCCTGCGAGCGCTGGCCAACGACGGCGAGGCACCCGGATTCGCGGCGAAGATGAACAAGCGCCACGTCCCCTACGGCGGAATCCTGTTCACCGCAGGCGCTTTCGTCCTCGGCGTGATCCTCAACGGCATCGTGCCGGAGTCGGCGTTCGAGATCGCCACGGCGATCGCCTCGCTGGGCGTGGTCGCCACCTGGGCGACGCTGGTGATCTGCCAGATGCGCTTGCGCACCAAGGCGTTGCGCGGCGAGATCGAGCGGCCGAGCTACCGGATGCCGGGCGCTCCGTACACGAGTTGGGCCACGCTGACGTTCCTGGCCTTGGTGATCGTGCTGATGGGCTTCTCCGACGGCCCCGAGCGGATCGCCTTCATCTCGATCCCCGCCATCGTCGCGGTGATCGCGCTGAGCTGGTGGCTGATCACGCGCGGCCGCAAGAAGCGCGACAACGCCGAGCCGATGGCCACCATCGGTTCGTGATCAGCGCATGAGACGGGAGAACGGCTTCCGGGATCAGGAAGCCGTTCTCCCGTTTTCAGGTCCGCTCAGGACTCGACGGGCTCCAGCAGGACGACCGGGATCGTGCGGTCGGTCTTGGTCTGGTACTCCGCGTAGTTCGGGAACGCCGCGACCGCGCGGTCCCACCACAGCTCGCGCTCCTCGCCGCTGAGCTCGCGTGCCGCGTAGTCCCGGCGCACCGGACCGTCCTGCAGCTCGACGGTCGGGTTCGCGCGAATGTTGTGGTACCAGACGGGGTTCTGCGGTGCACCGCCCAGCGAGGCGACCACGGCGTAGCGCCCGTCGTGCTCCACCCGCATCACGGGGGTCTTGCGGATCTTGCCGGACCGGGCGCCCTTCGTGGTCAGCACGACCACGGGAAGGCCGTGGATCGTGGTGCCCTCGGTACCGCCCGATCTCTCGTAGGTCTCGACCTGGTCGCGCACGAACTCGGTGGGGCTCGGGGCGTACTCGCCGGTCAACGGCATCGTCGTACCTCCATCGCACAGTCGGGACGTGCTCAGCACAACGCCGGCCGTCCGGCGGGCATTCCGGTGGTCACCCGACCGGGGTCACCGGCGACGAGGCTTGCGCCCCTTGCCCGGTGAGGGACCGCGGCGCGGCGCGGGCTTGCGCACCTGGGGCTTGGCCGGAGCCTTCTTCTTCGCCTTGGCGGGCTCGGGCTGCTGCTTGCCCCGGGTGCTGTTGGGGGTGCGGCCTCGGACGATCCCGATGAACTGCTCCATCAGATCGGTGGTCTCGTCGTCGGTCCAGGTCAGCGCGACGGTGGACTCGACGGCGTCGGTGATCGGCCGGTAGGTGAGGTCCTTGCGGTGGTGCAGCCGCGCCAGCGACTGCGGCACGACCAGCAAGCCGACCCCGGCCGCGACCAGCACGATCGCATCACCCGTGGTGGCCGGGCGCTCGACCGCCGGCTGTCCCGGCGGGCGCTGCCAGTCGAGGGTGTCGTCGAGCGGGTGCAGCACCACGTCGTCGACCAGGTCCTCGGAGGTGACCTCGTCAGCCGCGGCGACCACGTGGTCCTTGGGCACCACGACCACCGTCTGCTCGGTGTAGAGCGGAATCGCGTGCAGCCCGGTGCGATCGATCGGGAGCCGCAGCAGCGCGGCGTCGGCCTCCCCGCCGCGCACCAGCTCGCTCGCGCCCTCATCCGGGACCTGGACGAGGTTGAGCGGAACCAGGGGTTCGCGCTCCTGCCACTTGCGCGCCCACTTGTCGGGCGTGACGCCGGGGACGTAGGCGAGATCGAAGGACGGGGCCGACTCTGTCACCTGCCCAGACTACCGGCCGGAGTCGCCGGTTACGCTGGTCGGATGACGTCGCGCAAATCCGTCCAGACGATGAAGCCCGCCACGGCGGCCAAGAAGCTCGGTGTCCTGCTGGAGGCCACCCCCGCCGAATTCCAGGAGGGGGTCGTCTCGCGCGACGAGCTCAACGCCCTGCAGGCCGAGCCGCCGGAGTGGCTGCGCGACCTCCGCCGCAACGGCCCGCACCCACGCCCGGTCGTCGCGGCGAAGCTGGGCGTGTCGATCAGCGGCCTCACCCGCAACGGCTACGCGGACCCGCTGACCACCGAGCAGATCAACGCGATCCGCGACGAGAACCCCGACTGGCTCCAGCAGGAGCGCACCACCCGCGTCGAGGCCCGCCACGAGGAAGAACGCGCCCAGGCGCGCAAGGCGGCCAAGGCGGAGAAGGCCCAGAAGGCCCGCGAGAACTCCTGACCTCCTTCACCCGAGAGCCGCACGCGATGCGGCCCTCGGGCGCTGGGCCGGGCGGCCCGTGATCGGGAGCCGAGGACACGTCCTGGTCGTCCGCAGGATCCTGGCCTCCGCCAAGCGCTTGGCGGAGCGGTCCGGGAGCTGACGAACGCACTTCCGCGGCAGAAGAGGTGGGGACAGGACGCCCATTTATGGGGTACGGTCCTGTTCCTGTTACTTCTAGTACGACGAAGTGCGGAGGTACCCGATGACCGCCGTCGATGTGGCCGGCCTGGGCGTGGAGCAGGATTCCCGTCGCCTGCTGGAGTCCTCGCAGACGCTGTCCTACGACCCGATCACCGAGATCGACTGGGACGGCCCGCTACCGGATGACCAGTACGGGCTGAACCCCGAGTGGAGCACCCTCTACGGCACGCCGCTGTGGGACGAGCTCACCGAGCAGCAGCGCGTCACGCTCACCAGGCACGAAGTCGGCTCGATCATGAGCACCGGCATCTGGTTCGAGATGATCCTGCAGCAGATGATCCTGCGCGACCAGTACGTGAAGAATCCCGCGAACTCCGAGTTCCAGTTCGCGCTCACCGAGATCGCCGACGAATGCCGGCACTCCATCATGTTCGCCCGCATCTGCCAGAAGCTCGAAATCCCCGCCTACCAGCCGCCGAAGGACATCGTCGAGTTCGCCCGCGCCTTCAAGAGCCTGGCAGGCGGAGAGGTCGCCTACGCGGGCGCGCTCGTCGCCGAAGAGGTCCTGGACGTGATGCAGCGCGACTGGATGCGCGGCGAGAACGTCCTGGACATCGTGCGCACCAGCTCCAAGATCCACGTGGTCGAGGAGTCCCGGCACATGAAGTTCGCCCGCGAGGAGACCCGCGCGCACATGCGCGGCGTCGGCACCGTGCAGCGGCACGCCAGCGCGCTGCTGGTCGCCGCGGTCGCCTACGCGATCGTCTCCAGCCTCGTCAGCCCGCAGGTCTACAAGGCCGTCGGCATCGCACCCCGGCGCGGGCTCACCGCGGCGCGGGTCAACGAGCACCGGAAGTCCATGCTGCGCAACGCTTGTGCGGGACTCATGGAGTTCCTGGACGAGGCGGGCCTGCTGACCTCACCGGCGGTCGCGATCTACAAGCGCGTCCACATGCTCTGAAGCCCTACTCGTCGTCCGTTTCCGCGTCGAGCAGTGGCAGGTCGGGGTCCATCTCGATGCCGTAGTACTGCAGCGATCGGTCGAGCAGGCACCAGGTCCAGTCGCAGAGCCAGTCGGTGAGCTCGTCGAGCGTGAGCCCGTCCGGGTCCTCCTGCCAGCTGCCCGCGCTGGACTCGACGAGCCCGACGATGCCGAAGGCCAGCGATTGCACGACCGGCGGCTGGACGCCGAACCGGTCGAGGAAGTGCTGGAAGAGCCCGATGACCTGGCGAGCGATGACCGTCTTCACGTCGGTGATGACGTTCTGCCCGGCCTCGCCGGTCGCCGAGTTCATGCTCAGGTAGTGGTAGAGGTTGCCGTGCTCAGCGAGCCAGTTGGTGTGCGCGCCGATCGCGGCGCGGATCATCTCCCGAGGCGTGCCGCTGGGGTGGAACATCGGCGCGAGCTCGTCGGTGACCATCTCGGCGACGCGTTCGGCGATGGCCGCGCCCAGGTCAGCGGTGTCGTTGAAGTACTTGTACAGCCGCGGCCTGGCGACACCGGCCTCTTCGGCCATCTGCTCGACGGACACGTCGGGGCCGTGCTTGGCGATCGCGCTCAGCGCCGCATCGACCAGCTCTTTCCGGCGCTTCTCGCGGTATCCGGCCCACCTGGCGCTCCGGCCGTCCACTTGCCGTGTTGATGCGGTCACCTACGGAGTCTATCGGTCGCGAAAAAAGGGCTCCGCATCCACGGATTTATGGGGTACAGTTTGTTCCTGTTACTTCGAGTACCACTAACTGCGGAGGTGCGCCCATGACCGCCGTCGGCGTTGCCGGCCAGAGCGCCGAGCAGGACTTCTCCAGCCGCCTGCTGGAGTCGTCGCAGACGTTGTCCTACGACCCGATGACCGAGATCGACTGGGACGCCCCGCTACCCGAGGACCAGTACGGGCTGAACCCCGAGTGGAGCACGCTCTACGGGACCAAGCTGTGGGACGAGCTCACCGAACAGCAGCGGATCAACCTGACTAGGCACGAGGTCTGCTCGATCATGAGCACCGGCATCTGGTTCGAGATGATCCTGCAGCAGATGATCCTGCGGGACCAGTACGTGCAGGACCCCGCGAACTCGGAATTCCAGTTCGCGCTCACCGAGGTCGCCGACGAATGCCGGCACTCCCTCATGTTCGCCCGCATCTGCCAGAAGCTCGAGGTGCCCGCCTACTTCCCGGGCAGGTTCGTCATCGAGCTCGCGCGCGGGCTGAAGAGCCTCGCCGGGGGCGAGGTCGCCTACGGGGCCGGCCTGGTCGCCGAGGAAGTCCTCGACGTCATGCAGCGCGACTGGATGCGCGGCGAGAACGTGCTCGACATCGTGCGCACCAGCTCCAAGATCCACGTGGTCGAAGAATCCCGGCACATGAAGTTCGCCCGGGAGGAGATCAAGGAGCACATGCAGGGCGTCGGGCGGACCAAGCGCCACCTCAGCGCGACGGTGATCGCCATCGCCGCCTACGTCATCGTCAACGCGCTGGTCAGCCCGAAGGTCTACGCCGCCGTCGGCATCGACACCAAGCGGGCGCTCGCCGAGGTCAAGTCCAACGAGCACCGGAAGTCGCTGATGCGCAACGCGAGCGCCGGCCTCATGGAGTTCCTCGACGATGCAGGACTGCTCACCCGTCCGGCGATCGCGCTCTACAAGCGCGTGCACATGATCTGAGCCGACGACGATGACCTACGCGATCACGCAATCCTGTTGCGCCGACGCATCCTGCATCTCGGTGTGCCCGGTCAACTGCATCCACCCCACCCCCGACGAGCCCGACTTCGGGACCACCGACCGGCTCTACATCGACCCGCGCGCCTGCATCGGCTGCGGCGCTTGCGCCGATGCGTGCCCGGTCGACGCGGTGTTCCCGATCGACAAGCTCACCGGGGAGCTGGCCGTCCACGCCGAGATCAACCGGGAGCGGTTCTCCGACATCCCGGCGGACCACTCCTGGGGACAGCCGCAGTTCCCGCGATCGCTGCCCACCCACGCGGCGTCGCCGAGCGTCGCCGTCGTGGGCACCGGCCCCGCGGCCGGGTACGCGGTGCAATCCCTGCTGCGCTCCACCGACGCCGAGATCACGCTGATCGACCGGATGACGACCCCGGGTGGGCTGATCAAGTTCGGCGTGGCGCCGGATCACCCGAGCACCAAGCAGATCGAGCACACCTTCGCGACGAGCTTCAAGCACCCGCGGGTGCGCATGCACCTCGGCGTGGAGGTCGGGCGGCACGTCACCCACGCGGAGCTCACCGAGCACCACAACGCGGTGGTCTACGCCGTGGGCGCGCCCGGTCACCGCACGCTCGGACTGCCCGGTGAGGACCTGCCGGGGACGCTGGCCGCGCGCGAGTTCGTCGGCTGGTGCAACGGACATCCGGACATCCCGGCCGACACCGTGGAGCTGTCGTCGGAGCGGGTCGTGATCGTGGGCAACGGCAACGTGGCGCTGGACGCCGCGCGACTGCTGCTCAGCGACCCCGACGAGCTGGTCGGCACCCCGATCGCCGAGCACGCCCTCGCGGCCCTGCGAACGAGCAAGGTCCGGGAAGTCGTGCTGCTCGCGCGGCGAGGTCCCGAGCACGCGGCTTTCACGCGGTCGGAGTGGATCGGCATCCAGCACCGGTTGAAGGACCGCATCGTCATCGACGGTCATGGCGGCACGGCGGAGGCGATCGACTCGGCGGAGCACGACTCGACTGCCGCGCTGCTGGGCGGGTTGCCGGTCGAGGACGTCGACTGGGACCGGCCTCCGGGTGAGGAACGCCGTCTGGTGCTGCGGTTCTCCTCCGCACCGAGCGAGGTCGTCGGCGACCCGCAGGTCCGCGCGCTGCGCGTCGGCGACGGCCCGGGGAGCCGCGATCTGGAGACAGGGATGGTGCTGTGGTCGGTCGGCAGCCGCGGGGTGCAGATCCCGCAACTGCCGTTCGACGAGGAGAGCGGGGTCATCCCGAACACCGGCGGCCGGGTGCAGCCGGGCACCTACGTGGTCGGCTGGGCGAAACGCGGTGCGGCCGGTGGCATCGGCGCCAACCGCGCGTGCGCGTCGGAGACCATCGACTCCTTCATCGACGACGCCACCGCGGGCCGCCTCCACCAACCCCCCAAGAACGCCAAGTCCTTCGCGAAGCTCCTCCGCTCCCGGCGCTGACGTCCCTGGAGCAGCCCAGTTTTAGTCCAAACTGAGCCGACATTTCGGGCACGAAAGACGCCCAATTAGGACTAAATGTGATGTCCGGGGAGGTTGTCCCGGTGGGTTGTCCGTAGACAGGTGAAGGCCT
>NZ_BAAGZP010000031.1:0-4533 GCF_054778355.1 Saccharopolyspora tripterygii
CGTGCACCACAGCCGAAACACACCGACCCGCAAGCACATCCGACACCGCAGCCCGATCCGCAACATCACACGCCACCACATCCACGCTAGCGCCGAGACCGGTCAGATCGTCGATCAGCTCGTCGACTCCCACGGTGTCCGGGCCGCGCCGGCTCACCAGGAGCAGGTCGCGGACGCCCTTCTCCAACACCAAGTGCCGGGCCACCACAGCACCCAAACCACCCGTGCCACCCGTGACCAGAACCGAACCCTCGACATCCCACTCCACCGACACGTCCTGCGAAGCCACCCGCCCCAACCGAGCAGCCAAAACCTCACCACCACGAACCAGCACCTGCGGCTCATCGCTGGACAGAGCCCGCCGGATCACCGACTCGTCCACCAGCCCAGAATCCAGGTCCAGCAGCCCGAAACGACCCGGATGCTCCGACTGCGCCGACCGCACCAAACCCCACACAGCAGCCGCAGCCACATCCTCACCCGACACCACACCCCGCGTCACGAACACCAAACGCGACCCGTCAAACCGCTCCCCCGACAACCACTCCTGCACCAGACCGAGGGCGTGTGCGGCGAGGTCGTGGGCGGAGGAGGCGGCGTTCTGGGCACCCGTGATCGGCACCAGCACCACGCCGGCCTCGACCGTGCTCAAGTCCTCGTGCGCGGATCCCGGCAGCCCCCAGTCGTCCGGGCCGAGAACCGCGAACTCCGGTGCGTCCTGGTCGGCGGGCAGCGCTGCCGGCGTCCACTGCAGGCCGAAGAGGGAGTCGCGATCCCGTGCTGCGGCGAGTCCTTCGGGGGACACCGCGCGCACGGTCAGCGATTCCACCGAGGCGACCGGGGTTCCGGCCGGGTCGGCCAGCGCAAGGGACATCGAGCCGTCGGCGTTCTTGGCCAAGCGCACGCGCAGGTCCGCTGCTCCCGTGGCGTGCAGCGACACACCCGACCAGGAGAACGGCAGACCGGCCGCACCGTCACCGGTGGCCCCGGCCGCGTGCACGCACGCGTCGAGCAGGGCCGGGTGGATGCCGAACCCGCTGGTCTCGGTCCCCTCCGGCAGGACCACCTCGGCGTACACCTCGTCACCGAGCCATCGCGCCGAGCGCAGTCCCTGGAACACCGGGCCGTACTCGAACCCGGCCTCGGCGAACAGGTCGTAGACCCGGGACACGTCGAGCACTTCGGCGTCCGCAGGCGGTTCGAGGCCGTCGTCGAACACGAGAGGTCGTGCTCCGCTGGTGAGGGTTCCGCTCACGTGTTCCGTCCAGACCGCGTCAACGGCGTCGGCGGGCCGGGACAGCACCGCGATGGTGCGGTCACCCGACTCGTCAGCGGCACCCACGGCCACCTGAACCTGGAGGGCTCCGGATTCGGGCAGCGCCAGCGGGGTGGCCAGGGTCAGCTCGTCGACGCGATCGCAGCCGACCTCGTCGCCCGCCCTCAGCGCGAGCTCCACCAGAGCCGCGCCGGGAACCAGGACCTGGCCCATGATGACGTGGTCGGCCAGCCACGGCTGCGAGCTCACCGACAGGCGGTTGGTGAACAGGTACTCGTCCGAGCCGGCGATTTCCGTGCTCGCACCGAGCAGCGGGTGCTCGACGTCGACCAAGCCGAAGCCGGTGACGTCGCCGCGGCGAACCGGCAGGATCGGCCAGTAGCGCCGGTGCTGGAAGGCGTAGGTGGGCAGGGCGATCCTGCGAGCCCCCGTCCTCGCGAAGGCGGGGAGCCAGTCGATGCCGAAGCCGGTGACGTGCAGCCGGGCCAGCGCCGTCAGCAGCGCGGCTTCTTCGGCGCGGTCCTTGCGCAGCGCCGGGGTCACCGTCACGTCGTCGGGGACGGACTCGGCGGCCAGGGCGGACAGAACCCCGTCGGGGCCGAGTTCGAGGAACGCCGTCGCACCCGCGTCGGACAGGTCGGCCACAGCATCGGCGAACCGCACCGTCTCCCGAACGTGCTGCACCCAGAACTCGGGGTCGCTCACATCACCGCTGGTCGCGATCGCGACGCTGGGAGTGTGGAACGTCAGACCGCTGATGGACTGGCGGAAGTCCTCCAGCACCGGATCCATCAACGACGAGTGGAACGCGTGCGACACCTCCAGGCGCTTCGACTCCCACCGCGACACCACGTCCGCCACCGCAGCCTCGTCACCGGCCAGCACCACCGACGACGGGCCGTTCACCGCAGCGACCGACACACTCTCGGTCACATACGGCACGACCTCGGACTCACCAGCCCGCACCGCCACCATCACACCACCAGCCGGAAGCGCCTGCATCAAACGCGCCCGAGCACTGATCAACACGCACGCGTCCTCCAACGAGAACACCCCAGCCACATGCGCAGCCGCGATCTCACCAATCGAATGCCCCGCCACAAAATCCGGCCGCACACCGAACGACTCCACCAACCGGAACAACGCCACCTCGAGAGCGAACAGCGCGGGCTGGGCCATGCCGGTCTCATTCAGCGCATCAGCCTCAGCACCCCACATCACCTCGCGCACCGAAGGATCCAGGTACCCCAGGACCCCATCCAACGCCTCCGCGAACACCGGGAACCGGTCATACAGCTCCCGACCCATCCCCAGACGCTGCGAACCCTGACCCGCGAACAACACCGCCAACGAACCCTCAGCCGCAGAGCCCGAAGCGACCTCGGTCACACCCCCACGCTCAGCCAGCAAGACCTTGCGGTGCTCGAAGACCGAGCGCGAGGTCACCAGCGAGTAGCCGACGTCGGTCGGGGTTCCTTCGAGCGCGCGGAGTCGCGCGGCCTGGGCGTCCAGGGCCGCTTCGGACTTCGCCGTGAGCAGCCACGGAACCGCTGCGGGAACCACCTGCGGTTCGTCGGCGGGCTGCTCGACCGCAGGACCCTGCTCCAGGATCACGTGCGCGTTCGTCCCGCTGACGCCGAAGGAGGACACCGCGGCCCGGCGGGGACGGCCGGTCTCCGGCCACTCGCTCGGCGAGGTCAGCAGTGCGACGGAGCCGGATTCCCAATCCACGTGCGACGACGGCACGTCCGCGTGCAACGTGCGAGGCAGAACACCGTGCTGCATGGCCGCGATCATCTTGATCACGCCGGCAACACCGGCCGCCGCCTGAGTGTGCCCGATGTTGGACTTGATCGAACCCAACAGCAACGGCCGCTCCCGGTCCTGACCATAGGTCGCCAGCAACGCCTGCGCC
This sequence comes from Saccharopolyspora tripterygii, assembly GCF_054778355.1. Classification (NCBI taxonomy): domain Bacteria; kingdom Bacillati; phylum Actinomycetota; class Actinomycetes; order Pseudonocardiales; family Pseudonocardiaceae; genus Saccharopolyspora; species Saccharopolyspora tripterygii. The sequence continues at coordinate 3,192 of NZ_BAAGZP010000031.1, forward strand.
TCGATCGGATCACCCAGAGTCGTCCCGGTCCCGTGCGCCTCGACCACATCAACATCCGAAGTGGACAGACCGGCGCTGGCCAAGGACTGGCGGATCACCCGCTGCTGCGACGGCCCGTTCGGGGCCGTGAGCCCGTTGGAGGCACCATCGGAGTTCACCGCCGAACCCCGCACCACCGCCAAGACCTCATGCCCGTTGCGCCGAGCGTCCGAAAGACGCTCCAACACCAGCAGACCCACGCCTTCGGACCATCCCACTCCGTCCGCCGACTCGCCGAAGGACCTGCACCGCCCGTCCGGCGAGAGGCCCCCTTGGCGGGAGAACTCCACGAACGGCCCCGGCGTGGACATCACGGTCACACCACCGGCCAGCGCCAACGAGCACTCACCGCTGCGCAACGCCTGCATCGCCCAGTGCATCGACACCAACGACGACGAGCACGCCGTGTCCACCGTCACCGCAGGCCCCTCGAAACCGAGGGTGTAGGAGACGCGACCGGTGGCGATGCTGGGCGAACTGCCCTGCCCCTGGTGACCCTCGAAGTCACCTCCGTTGAGCAGCGAGCTGTAGTCGCTGTACATGACACCGGCGAACATGCCGGTCTGGCTGCCGCGCAACGAGACCGGGTCGATTCCCGCGCGCTCCAACGACTCCCACGCGACTTCCAGCAGCAAGCGCTGCTGCGCGTCGGTCGCCAGGGCCTCGCGCGGGCTCATCCCGAAGAAGTCGGCGTCGAAGTCCCCTGCCTCGCTGAGGAATCCACCGGCCCGCGCGTAGGAGGTTCCGATGTGGCCGGGATCGGAGTGGAACAGGGTGTCCAGGGGCCAGCCGCGGTTGTCGGGGAACTCCGAGATCGCGTCCACCCCGTCGGACACCAACCGCCACAGGTCCTCCGGCGACGACACGCCACCCGGGTAGCGGCACGCCATGCCGACGATGACCACCGGGTCGTCGCTGGTGTTGAGCAGGACCGGGGCGTTCGCGGCGTCCTGCGCGCCGGCACCGAAGAGCTCGTCGTCCAGGTGCTCGGCGAGGGCTTGGGCGTTCGGGTGGTCGAAGACGAGCGTGGCCGGCAACCGCAGTCCGGCCGTGGCGCCGAGACGGTTGCGCAGCTCGACCGCGGTCAGCGAGTCGAAACCCGAGTCCTGGAACGCCCTCGTCGGTTCGATGGCCTTGCCGTCGGTGTGCCCCAGCACCGCGGCGACCTCGCCGCGCACCAGTTCCAGCAGCGCTTCCCGACGTTCGGGCGCCCCCAACCCTGCGAGGCCGGTGACCAGGGATTCCGCGGCACGCGAACCGGCCAGCGACCGGCGAGCCCGCGTCCGGACCAGCCCGCGCAGCA
>NZ_BAAGZP010000032.1:0-10982 GCF_054778355.1 Saccharopolyspora tripterygii
GCCATGGGCCGTACTCCAATCACAAAGTGATCTCATACACAACCCATCTGACAGGCCCTACGATGCCGCCGCGGGCCGGGTGATCACCGAGTTACCGCCGGGAATGACCGCCACGGGTGGCCATCACTACCTCCACACGCATCTGTGGACCACCAGCGGCACCGAGGGTGCCATGGACTGGGCCGGCTCGGCGCTGATCCAGCCCGGCACGCCGACGTGGCTGCAGCCGATGTTTCCGTTCAGCAAGCTCGATGCGCGGTTGGGTTTCTACACCATCGCCGGGCCCACACCGGGGAACAACACCAACAGCGTGCCCTACATCGCCAGCGGTTTCCCCGAGGGCGGGCTCCTGGTCATCCAGGGCACGGTGCAGCTCGCAGACGACGCGGCGCTCTCGGCGAGGTGGGTGTGATGAGCCCGTCCACGACCTGTTCCTCCGGGGAACCCACGAGCCAGCGGCTCACGGCACTGCGGCGCGAATACGAACGTATGCGGGCCGAATTCGCGGCATGGCAAGCGGATTTAGGCGAATGGCATGCCTATACGCCGCCGCTGGTAAGCCTCGGCCAGACCGGCACACAACAGACTCCGGTCAACCTGGGCACCGGTAGCCAACGCCGCGGCTGGTTCATCCGCATCGGCCAGCGACTGCATCTGCACTGCGAATTCCTCTGGGGCAGCCCACCATTCGATGCCGGCGCGGGCCAGGTCGTTTCCGAACTGCCCGCGGGGTTGCGCACACCGCCCGGCAGCCACCATTTCCTGCACAACCATCTGTGGACCACCAGCGCCGGTTATGCCGACTGGTGGGGCTCAACCCTGATACAGCCGGACTCGACGCGGCTGCAACCGATGTTCTCCTACTCACAGGGCGATACCCGTCTGGGCCTCTACACCATCGCCGGGCCCAATCCGGGCGATCGCGCCTGGAGCGTGCCCTCCATTCCCAGCGGTTGGCCCGAAGGCGGACTGCTGGAACTATTCGGCACGATCACCGTCTCCAACCTCTGATCGCTAGGACCTTTTCACTTTTTCGACTTTCACAGGCTTTTTCACACCTGGGAGGTGTGTGTTCATGTCCGCTCCGATCCACACGCAGATCGTGACCGGCGGTGAGTTCCTCGGCGTTCGGCCGTGGTATCCGTTGGAACGTCACCCCATCTCCGATCGCATCGAAGTACTCGTCCACCTGTCCACGGGCAACCTCGTGGTGCACGTACGTGACTTGACCATCGAGGGCCGGTGCGACTTCGCGCTCAACCTCAACCACACCTTCAACGCCCAAGCACCGCCGGTGTTACCCCCAGGAGCGATCGAGCCGAGCTTCGGCACCCACTGGGCCAGCCTGATCGACACCCACCTGTTCGCCGACACCGGCAGTGTTCGCACCCTGGTCGACCCCACCGGCTGGTACGCCAGTTTCCAACCCGACGGCAGCGGGGGCTGGATCAGTCCGGCTGGCATCAACGCCACCCTGCACACCGAACCCGACTCCACTTACCGGCTCGTGTTCCACGGCTCGGAGGAAGTCTGGCGTTTCGACACCACCGGATTGTTGACCAGCCAGGCCTGCCGCAACGGGCAAACCATCACCTTCGCGCACCGCGGTGATGGGCGGGTGGAGACCATCACCGACACCCGCGGGCGCGTCACCACGCTGCACTACGACGCCCAGGCCCAGCTGGAATCGATCGAAGACCCCACCGGGCACGTGTTCGGCAACTACGTCCACGACACCGACGGGCGCCTGCTGCAGTTCGACGACCGCGGCGGCAACACCACGTACCTGAGCTACGACACCAGCGGCAACCTGATCGAGCTCATCGACCCGAACGGCCACACCTGGTCCGCCGAGTACGACACCACCAACCGGGTCACCGCCGTGCACGAACCCCTACCGGGCGGGGCGGCAGTGGCCACCTGGGCCTACGTCTACGGCACATCGACCACCGAGGTCACCGACCCGAACAGCAACACCTCGACGTTCACCTTCGACTCAACCCACCGCCAGCTTTCAGCCACCGACGCGCTCGGCCACGCGCGGGGCACGACGTGGACGGCCAACAACGACGTCAACACCACCACCGACCCCACCGGGGCCTCGTTCACCTATGACTACGACGCCACGACCAACAACCTCATCGGCACCGAACTGCCCACCGGGGCGGCCATGAGCATCGATTACACCGACACCAACCATCCGTTCCAGCCCACGAGCATCACCGACCCGCAAGGCACCCAGGTCGAACTCGACTACGACGCGGCCGGGAACCTGCTGTCGGCCTACAACACCAACCTCGGCATCACAGTCCTCGCTTACACCTACAACCTGGATGGCAGCGTGGCTACCCGCACCGATGGCAAAGGCGCGGTGACCACCTACGACTACGACAGCCTGGGACAACAAACGGCGGTGCACCCGCCCGACCCACGCGGCGTCGAGCACTACACCTACGACGAACTCTCCCGCCAGCACACAGTTCGCGATGGGAACGGAACCGTCCTGGAGCACTCCTACGACCTGCTCGACCGGCCCACCGCCATCACCGATGTCACCGGCGGAATCCGGGACGTGCGCGAGCAGCGCAGCTACGACCGCAACGGCAACCTCACCGCCACCCACTCACCAAGCGCCCGCATGAACTACACCTACACCCCACGCGGCCAGGTGCAGTCACAACGCACCACCACCGGCGATGTGCTGGAAACCGTCGGCTACGGCTACGACCCGGCCGGCAACATCGTCTGGCTGCAACAACCGTGTGCCACCGTGCGCTACGGCTACGACGCCGCCTACCGGTGCACCACCCTCACGCTGCCCGACGGGGCGGTGATGTCCTTCGACTACGACACCGCCAACCGCCGCACCGACGCCCACTACCCGGGCGGGTTCCACCAGCACACTGACTACGACCTCTCCGGCCGCGTCACCGCCGTGGAAGCCCGTGACAACGCCAACGTGCTGCTCGACCGCAGCACCTACCGCTACGAGACCGATACGGCCGCCGACTCCACACTCATCCGCGAAATCACCGGTTGGTTCAGCCCCCACCCGACCGGTCAACCCACGCTGTGCACCTACGACGGGCTTAACCGACTCACCCAAGCCGGGCCCTACACCTACACCTTTGACGACGCCACCAACCTCACCAGCACCAACGAACACACCTTCACCATCAACGCCGCCGATGAGTACACCCACATCGACACCACCCCACTCGGATGGGACCGCGCCGGCCAACTCACCGCCGACGAACAACAGGTCATCAGCGAATACAGCGCCACCTACCAGCTCACCGGTACCACCGGGCCCGAAGGGCGCCTCGCCGAATTCGCCTACGCCACCAGCGACGCGGTGCAGTTGCTGGAAGGGCTCTACGGCACCGCCGTCGGCACCGTGCACGACACCTACACCCATACCGCCCTCGGACTCGGCGCCTACACCCGCGACGGCGTCCGCACCACCATCATCCGCGACCCCGACGGCCGACCCATCGCCTTCGACACCCTCGGTGGTCCCCGCCACATCCCGCACACCGACCCGCAGCGCACCGTGCACGCCTTGGTCACCCCAGAAGGCCAAGTCACCGGCACGTATGCCTACACCCCCTACGGCGACCCCACACCCACCGGCCAAGCCGCCAACCACAACCCCCTGCGCTGGCTCGGCATGCTCCACGACCCGCAGGGGCGCTACCACCTAGGCCACCGCTACTACCAGCCACACCACGCCCGCTTCACCCAACCCGACCCCAGCGGACAAGAAATCAATCCCTACACCTACGCATTCGGCGACCCCATCAACAAAATGGATTCAATAGGCCTCAATGCTTGCACTTGGACTTTGTGGGGAGCCGGCCAGATCTTCACGTATGCTGGTCTCGCTGCCACTGCAACCGGAGTTGGAACTCTTCCAGGAGCTGTCATTGCCGGGGCAGGTGTAGCATTTGGAGCCGCATCGAACTTGGTCTGCTAAGAGGAGAGAAGCATGGCCGGACGAGGAATAAAGTTCTGGACGATCGTCACCCTTGGTGTCATCCTGACCCCGACCGCCATGCTTATCACCAGTCTTTACGATGCTCCAGCTGTCGTTTGGATTCCGGTTTTGATCCTCTCATTTGGCGTCTATATTGCTATTCTCGTGTATGTGGACCGCGTAAGTCGCGGGCGCAACAGGTAGGCCTCCGTGGGCCGGGTTAACTAGCTGCGCTCATGTATCGACGATATCCATGCGATGTTCGAGATGCTGCACGACGAGAGTGGGCAATTTGTCCGCACTTTGCTTAGGTTGGACACGGCTACATCGCTAAGCAGGTTCGCCGGGGACGACTCCGCGCGGTGGCGATGATCTCCGGCAAGGTCGGGCTGGAGACGGTGTTGACGGTCACGTGCCGGGGCCCTGGTGGTCAGTGGTGGGCGCGGTTCTACCTCGCCCACCACTGGCGACATCTAAGGCAGCAAGACGCGGAAAGTCTCCAGGCTCTCAGCAGAGACACCACTGGTCACCGCCCATGCTGAGAGCATGATCCAGATCCGGTAGCTGGCTGGAGTCCGCTCGGCGGGCAGTGGTCCCGCAGTTTCGTAGAACCGCAGGGTCGTGGCCGGGGTGCCGGTGCGTTCGGCGAGCTGGGAGATCCGCATCGTGCTCACCTCCCGACGGTAAACCTTTGACCCGGCTCGAAGGTCAAGCCTGTTTCCCTCGCTCCCGCTGTTGGTCTTGCTCGTACCCTCGGGCTCGGAGGAAGGCGTGCCAGTCACGTTTGGTTCGGTGCACCCACTGGACGGCGGCGGTTTCGCTGAGTCCGAGCAGGGTGGAGAGCACTGCTGCGGGGAGGTCGCTGGCCAGGCTGAGCAGGGCTGAGTTGCGGCTGATCCGGGTGGGGATTTCGTGGGCGGTGAGCTTTCAGACGGCCATCATGTGCCCGAACTGCACCACGCGCGTCGTCGGACCATCTGGGTCGGTCAGATCCAGCGGGCTCAGCCAGCGTTCTGTGGTGAAAGACGAACTTCGACTTGATCTCGTACACCTGAAGGTAGATCCCGGTCCCCATCTGCATGCCGATCACCGTAACTGGCCCGTCACCAACTGTGGCGAAAGACGGGGAAACGCCAGCCTGTACAGCCTGTTCAGGGATCCAAGCACTTTCCCGGCTCGGGCTTTTAAGCCAAACCCAAGTGCGCGGTGCTACTTGTTCGAGGTCGAGCGGGACTGCCGGAGCCGGTAGACGGTGCGGCCGGTGGCGAACGCGGCGACCAGGCCTGTGGTGAGCAGGAACGCCCGCGGATCAATGGTGGCCCCCAGCAGAATCGTCAGCAGGAACGTCACCACCAGCGACGGGGTGATTCGCCACGGGTCGTGCGGCAGCTTGAAGGCCAGGAACACGGCGAAACCGACGGCCGCGACGTCGATGATGATGAGCAACCAGATCGGCATCCTGCTCCCTTGACGATCCTGTACGGGCGATCGCGTGCGCCACCTCGCCGGGCGCCACTATCTCACTGATTGCTGGAGCAGTAGCGCCTGGCAGGCAGCAGGTCTGACTCGGCTGACTCGGCTGACTCGGTGAGTAGCGTGCGCACGACGTCGACGTCGTCCGGCGGGCGGTGCTCGGGCACGAGCCCGGCCTCGCGCCACCGCGCCAGCAGCCGCTCCCGCGCGCGAGGGGTGAGCCCGCCGCGGATTCCGTGCTGCTCGGATAGCGGCCGCACCAGCTCGGCGGACAGGCACTCAGTCCACACCGCGCATGTCGCGCAGAACTCGGTCGCGCGCCGTTGCCGCCACCGGGCTTGGTCCACCGGTTCCTCGTAGTCATCCGGGCCGAACCACAGCTCGAGCATCGTGCCGCGGCAGGCGGCGTCGTCTTCCCAGTGTGCGCTCATCGCTGGTTCACCTCCTGTGTCGCGGGCCCGAGGCCACGGGCTTCTTGGCGGGGCGCGGGGCACAGTGCGGGTAAGGCGGCCGCGTGGGAGCGCGGCGAGCACACGCGCCATCCGCCGCCCTGCCGGGTGGATTTGGCCTCGTACATGGCCAGGTCGGCCGCGACCAGTGCGTTCGAAAGCACGGCCTGGCGGCCGAGGGTGCTGATGCCGAGCGAGACCCCGACCCGGAGCAGGCCCGCATTGGTCGAGATCGGTGCGGTCAGCGCGGAGACCAACGCGTCGAGATCGACGGGGCGGAGTCCGCGGGTGACGAACGCCAGCTCGTCACCGCCGATCCGGCCGACGACGGCCAGATGGCCGAGCTGAGTTTTCAACCGGGTGGCCACGGCTCGCAGCACCTCGTCGCCGACCTGGTGGCCGTGGGTGTCGTTGACGGCCTTGAACCCGTCCAGGTCGCCCAGGCCGACCGTGCAGTCTCGGTGGCACAGCGCCGCTTGGGCCGCCGGCTCGAAGGCCGCTCGGGTGAGCAGTCCGGTGACGGGGTCACGGTGGGCGCGGTGCAGCTGGCGCGTGCGGGCGTGCAGCCGGGTGGCGGTGAGCACCCACCCGGCTGCGGCGGTGGCCGCGGCCGCGCCGAGGGCCGTCGTCGAGCGCGACGAGGCCGGTGCAGCGGGGCGCCATTCGAGGAAGATCATGGTCGGGCTCCCTGTGCGTCGTTGTGCTGGTCACGTGCTGGTTTTCCTCACATCCGCGCGCGAAGCCGTCGGTAGAACCGCGCGCGATTCGGGGTGGCGACCTCGTGGTGCAAGACGCCGGCCTGCTGACCGGTCTCGACGTTGACCGCACGCACGGTCCACAGCTGCTTTCCTCCGCCCTCGGGCACATAGGTGCGGTAGACCTCGATGCGCACCCGCTGGCCCGGCAGGGTCGGTGCGGTGTGCTCGTAGACGCCGCCGCAGCCGACCAGTGCGCGGTCGTCGGGCACGTGCGGAGCGATGACTTCCCAGGTCACGTCCTCCAACATCGCGATCAGCGATCCGGTGGCCCACACCCGTTCGCCGCGGCTGGCCAGCAGGCTGCCGGGCAGGATCTCCGGGACTGTGTGCTCGACGCCGATGACGCGGAGCGCGGTGTGCAGTGGCGTCGGCTCAGCAGCGGGAATGGCACTGCGAGCCGTGTAGGAGCGGGTGTCGTAGTCGGTCATGACGGGATCTCCACGAGTGCTGGTGCGAACGGATTGGCGGTGGCGCTGGGGTTTTCACGCAGTCCTGGCTGGCAGGGATTGCGCCAGGACACCTCGCAATCGGCGCAGAACCACCGCAGCAACGGGTACGGCAGCCAGCGGGTCGGTACCTGGCATTCCGGGCAGCGCAGTCCTGGTGCTGGACGAGGACTGAAGTGGCGCGGAGCGGTAGCGGTCATGACGCAACTTCCTTTCTGACGTGCACTTCTTCAGTGCTGGTGTGGCCGGACGTGGCCTGGGTGAAGCGGTCAGGGCGGGCGTCGGCCCCAGCGGGGCGGTGTCGTCCGTCCAGGCAGTGCGCGTGGGTCCACTCGGTGAGCCGGGCGGCGAAACCGGGCCGCCAGGTGTGATGCCAGTACTGGGCGTCGCGCACGTTGGCGGTGGCGCCGACGTTGGCCCGCCGCCAGCTGTAGGCGAGCGTGGCGACCTCCATCGCCAGGCCGGGATGCTGGCGCCAGCACCCGGGAATCGGCGTGGCGGGACCACCGGCCCGTCCTACGTAGGTGGCGTTGTACCAGGCCACGAAGTTGTCCAGTGTCCAGTTCGGACTGTGGCCGTCCTTGCGGTGCTGGTGCTCCTCGGCCGCGGCGGGCGGGGTGAACACCACCCACGCGGCGGGCCGGTCGTGGGTGTCGTCCTGCTCGTCCCCGTCGTCGCCGGTGTCGCCGTTTTCGAGGGCGTCGATGCGCTCGCGGAGCGAGTTGACCTTCTTGGCCAGCCCGCCGACGACCTCGGTGAGCGCGCCGAGCTGCTTGTCCAGCTCCTCGGTGTCGGCCGGATCGTGCTCGCTGGGCTCGTCCGTTGCGGGTTCACGACGGCGGCGGTTCGGGGTGATGTCGTCCTCGCTCACAGCGGCTTGACCTCCTGGTAGGCGGGCGCGGTGGGCTGCGCGGAGGTGGTCAGGGCGTATCCATCCGGGGACACGGGGACCTCGCCGTTGCGCACCGCGTCGACGTCGGCCTTGAGCGACTTCCAGTCGCGGCGGCGCTTGACGTCGACCGTGCGGGCCAGGATCGGCTTGAGGTGGCGGTGGAAGACCAGGACGCGGCCGCGGTCGACCGTGCGCACCGCGCCGGGCCGGTAGGTCGGCACGGACTCGGTGCCGACCGAGGTGCGGCCGATACCGAACAGGCCGTCGGATTGCTGCTGGTAGCGCCGCCGCTCGTGGTGGTCGGCGATCGTGGAGATCCACTCGAGGGTCTTGGGGTCCTTGATGCCGCCCCAGAGCGTCAGCGTCGTGGTGTTGTCCAGCAGCTGGCGGCGCCCGTTCTCGCCGTAGAGGGTGTCCAGGTGGGCCAGAGACTGGGCGGCCCAGTGGATGATCACGCCCCGACCGGCCGAGTCGGCCAGGACCTCGGGCAGTCGCGGCACCGGCGTGGCGTCGAAAAGCTCGTCGAGGTCGTTGGTGGCCGGCGGGTCAAGACGCCGCGACGGGTACGACAGCGCCATCTCCTGCTCGTTGGTCAGGATGTCCTCGACCAGCGCGGTCAGCACCGGCCGGACCTGGTCGGCCTGGTGCTCCCCGGCGACCAGGAACAGGCTGCCCTGCTGACCGATGAAGCTGCGGGGATCGAACTCCTCCCCCAGCTTCGGGGAGCACAGCTCGCGCAGGTGCGGGTCCAGCCAGGGCTCGATGACCCGGCGGACGCTGAGCCACACCGCGTCGGAGGTCTCGGCGACCATGCCGATCTCGGAGCGCAGGTTGTCGGCCAGCTCCGGAAAGCCGTGCTCGCGCAGCAGCTCGACCGGCTCCTGGTCCGGCGGTTTGGTGATCGCCCACCGGACGAGGTCGGCGACTCCGCGCCCGGCGTGGGCGGCGGCGAGCAGGTAGGACTGCACGACCATCTTCGCGCGCTCGCGGAACACCTTGTCGTTTCCGCCCACGTTTTCCAGGCCCACCGCTGCGGCATCGACGAGCGTTTCGGCGCGGCGGCGCGCGGTGGTGAACGATTGGCACCCGGTCACCGGCGAGTAGCGCACCTTGGCGGGCCAGTGCACCTCGCCGGTGGTGTCGAAGACCAGCACGGGACCGGCTTCTCGGCGGCGGGTGCGGGCCAGCGCGGCGAACTCGACCAAGTCGGGTTTCGTGGTGCTGCACAGCAGCGCGCCCGGTGCGGCGAGCGCTTTGTGCACAAGATCCGTGCGGGACTTGCCGGATTGGGTGGGTGCGAAGGCGCCGGTGGGGTTTTCCAGCGGTGTGCACATGACCTGGCGGTGTGGGCCGCGGTGCAGTGGTGCGGCGACCTGTTCCAGCGGTGCACGGCGCCGCTCGCGCGGGCTCAGGCTCGGCCGGGTCCACTCGGCGGTCCGCCGAGCCGCCTCCAGGGAGAGCTCGCGGCGGATGTCCTCCCGGCTGGCGTGACCGGGCTGCGACGGGCCGAACCGGCGCCAGGCCAGCCCGGCCACCGTGGCCAGGACAGCCACCGCGATCGCGATGATCGCCAGCGTGACCGCCCAGTACAAGCCCGGCCGCCCGGCCAGCGCCGGGGCCCACGGTGCTCCGAGGCCCGCAGCCGGATCGGCGGGGTTGCCGAGCACGGCGAACACGCCAGATACCCAGGTATCGAAGGTGGGCATGGCCCAGGGGCCACCGGTGAGCACGGTGGCGGCTGCGGCGCCGGCCATGAGCCCGGCGGCCAGGGCCAGCAGCGCGCCGAGCACCGAGACCAGCACGCCCATCAGCGCGAGGTCGCGATCGGCGGTGGGTGAAATGCGGTGGTTGCTGCTCATGCCTGCGGACTCCCTTGCGGCGGTGGTGGTGTGGTGGGTTCGGCGACCCGCCGGATGGACACGATCTGCGGCGCCCACGCATCGAGGCGTTCGAGGATCACGCCGGTTGAAGAGTCGTAGGCGTTGACGATCACGCCGTGGCCGGCGTACATGCCCACGTGCCGCGGATCGGACGGGGAGCCGAGCGAGCCGGGGATGAACACCAGGTCACCGGGCTGGATCTCGGCCAGTGATCCGACGGCGCGGCCGTCGTCCTTCTGGCCGTAGGTGCCCGCCGAGATCGGTACCCCGGCGTGGGCCCACGCGGCCTGCATCAGCCCGGAGCAGTCGAAGGCGTCCGGGCCCTTCGCGCCCCACACGTACGGGGCGCCGAGCTTGCTCAGCGCGAACTCCACGGCCGCACGCTGCTTCGGGTCACTCGGCAGCTGGAAGCCCGGCGGGAGCTTGGCCGGATCGAGCGGGATGTTCGATGCGCCCTGGTCCGGGCAGCCCAGCGCGGACTGGCTGGCCGATGCCTGCTGGGCCGTATCCCCGCCGCTCGGCGGCGGGACCGGGTTGTCCGGGCCGGTCCAGAACTTGTCCATCAGCGCGCTGGCGGGCTGTTCCTGCGGGGCGTAGCGGTCGGGAAACGCCGATGCCTGCACCTTCTGCTGGGCCACCCCGGGCGGCATGGTGTGCCAGCCGTCGAGCTGCACCAGGTGGTCGAGGAACTTCCCGGTGGCATAGGCGGGGTTGGTGACTTCCTCCGGCGAACCCCAGCCCATCGACGGGCGCTGCTGAAACAGCCCCAGCGAGTCGCGGTCGCCGTAGTGGACGTTGATCAGCCGGGACTCGACGATCGCGGTCGAAATCGCCAGCACCGCGGCCCGTTTGGACAGGTGGCGCTGCTGGACCACCGAGGTGATGGTCTGGGCGTTGGTCATCTGCTCGCCGGACCACTGCTGGTCGCCGACCTGCTGCCCGCCCCCGCCGGGGCCGCCGTCGCCGTGGCAGCCGCCGAACGCGATGCCCAGGCTTCCGGAGACCGCCAGAACCGCGACCCCGACCATCGCCGCAGGCATGACGATGAAGGCCGTCAGCGCGACGGCGACCATCGACCACACGGTGCCCTTGCTCGACCCCGACATGG
>NZ_BAAGZP010000033.1:0-29640 GCF_054778355.1 Saccharopolyspora tripterygii
GTCCCTTCTCAACTCCGCAGCGCCCCCGCCGACCAAGATCAGTTCAGGAACAGGCTCTTAGGGGTCATTGCTGACAGACTCGCGGCATCGTGATCGAACGATCATTTCAACGCACTCGCGGTTCGGGAAATTTCCGCCCGCAGAACACTTATGCAAGGTTTGCCCGCTTTGATTGCATGTTGCCTTGATTCGCTTTCGCCGGATTGGGCAGCCCCTCCTTCTTCCACTACTGTCGTTCGCCATGTTCGCGTTCCGCAAGAAAGCATCAGCGCATAGGCCTCTCACCGCCGCCACCTCGCCGGGGCGGTGGTGCGGATGACCGAGCAGAGCGAGGAACCCGGCTTTTCCTCCGGCGTCCGCACCGTCGGCGGAATCACCGTCGTGGATCCGTCCCTGGTGCGCCGAGCGGTCGCCGCTGCAGCCGTGGGAAATGTGACCGAATGGTTCGACTTCGGGGTGTTCGCGTACATGGCGACCACCATCGGCAAGGTCTTCTACCCCCAGTCGAGCCCGACCGCGCAGTTGTTGGCGACGTTCGGCACATTCGCGGCCGCATTTCTCGTGCGTCCCCTCGGCGGACTGTTCTTCGGGCCGCTCGGCGACCGGATCGGGCGCACCAAGGTGCTCGCCACGACGATGATCATGATGGCGGCCGGGACGTTCTGCATCGGCCTCATCCCCAGCCACGACACGATCGGCCTGGCAGCGCCCGCTCTCCTGCTGCTCGCGAGGTTCGTCCAGGGCTTCTCCACCGGCGGCGAGTACGGCGGTGCGATGACGTTCATCGCCGAGTACGCCCCGGACCGCAGACGTGGATTCCTCGGCAGCTGGCTGGAGTTCGGCACGCTGACCGGGTACATCTTCGGCGCGGTGATCGTCGCCGTGCTCACCGCCGCGATGCCCGAACAGGAACTGCTGTCCTGGGGTTGGCGCATCCCGTTCCTCATCGCCGGACCGCTGGGCATCGTCGGCATGTACCTGCGGTTGAAACTGGAGGAGACCCCGGCCTTCGCCAAGCTCGTCGAGACCCACGAGGCCCGCGAAGCCGAGTCGGCGACCACGAAGCTGCGGGACATCTTCGTCCGGCATTGGCCCGCCATGCTGATCTGCGGTGCGCTGGTGCTGGTGTTCAACGTGACCAACTACATGCTCACCGCGTACATGCCGACCTACCTCTCCGACGAGCTGCCGACGGGGATCAGCTCGACGGAGTCCTCGGTGCTGCAGATCGTGGTCATGGCGCTGATGCTCGTCGTCATCACCTTCATCGGTAGCGCCAGCGACAGGTTCGGGCGCAAGCCGGTGATCATGACCGGGTGCGTCGCGCTCGTGGTCCTGTCGGTGCCGTCGGTGCTGCTCGTTCAGCAGAACACACTTCCGACGGTGTTCGCGGGACTGCTGATCATGGGCCTGATGCTGGTGGTCTTCAGCGCCACGATGCCTTCGACGCTCCCCGCGCTGTTCCCGACGAACATCCGTCAGGGCGGGCTGTCGATCTCATTCAACATCTCGGTGTCGCTGTTCGGCGGCACGGTCGCCACGGTCATGACAGCGCTCATCGCGGCCACCGGCGACCTGATGTGGCCGGGGTACTACCTCGTCGGCGCAGGCGTCCTCGGCGCGATCGGCATCTGGTTCACCGAGGAATCGGCCGGACGTCCGCTCCCGGGCTCACCGGCCTCGGCCGCGCCCGAGGAAGCCGGCGCCGCGCGCTGATCCCCTCGCGGGCGGCGACGACCCGGCATCCCGCGCGAGTTCGGGACAAAGACCGCGAATTACGCGTCGAGCAACGCCCCTCAGCGACGGCGTTGCTCGACGCGGACGCGCAGCCCGCGTGCGCCGTTGCGGTGTTCTCGGCAGGGTTTTGCCAGCGCGCCCGGCGGATGCCGATGAGCAGGAGGAGGACGGCGCCGACGAGCGTCCAGGCTCCGAGCGCCCGCGCGATGAACGGCGGAGGCGTGATCCGCCTGTGCGGGACTGGGCGCGGCGGGACGAGGCGGTCGCCGAACGCCTGCGCCACATCGACAACCGGCGCATGCAACTGCTCCGCGACGCGATCAGCACCCGCTGCTCCGACCCCGACGAGGTCGAGGCCCGCAGCCTGCTCGCCTTCTGCGCGGCCATCGGCAACCACTTCCTCGCCGCCGACCACCCCGGGCGGACTCGCGCGCAGGTCCTCGCCCGCGCCGGGGACCTCCTCCTCCAGCAACCGCCCGGCGACACCGCGCCGTGAGCGATTCGCGCGCGGATGCTGAGCAGACGGGCTCAGTCGGCGGCTTGGAGGCGGTTCGCGATCAGATCAAGGTAGTGGTTCATGTTGACCTGCAGGTATTCTGACTCGTTTGCTTCCCAGAATACCCCGACTACCAAGAACTTCCGTCGCCATAGCGGGTTACCTCGTGCCGAATTCCCGCCGCAGCCGGGCGATCGGCATCACAGCGGCGCTCTCACACCCGTTCCGCCACGCTCATCTGCGCGACCACCTGGCCCGCGACCATCGAACGAACCGTCGCAGACCGGAACGCCAACAGCCCCTGCACCTGCCGGCGGAGACCAATTCCCGGCTACCGCCTGCGGGTTTCCACGGCGGCGGCCAAGGTGTCGATGAGGATGGCTGTCGTGGACCAGTCGAGGCAGGGGTCGGTGATGCTCTGCCCGTAGGTGAGGTCGTGGAACTTGCCGGGGACCAGGTCCTGGCGGCCTGAGGCGATGAAGCTCTCCACCATGAGGCCCGCGATCCCCGGCTCCCCCGCGGCGATCCTCTCGGCAAGCTCGCGAGCCACCGCGGCCTGGCGCTCGGGATCCTTGTCGCTGTTGCCGTGGCTGGCATCGACGAGGACGCGCTCCGGCAAGTGCGCCGCGCGCAAGCGGGTCAGGGTGTCGGCGACGGTGGCGGCGTCGTAGTTCGGGCCGGTCGTTCCGCCACGCAGGATGACGTGGCAGTCGGCGTTGCCGGTGGTGGTCAGCAGTGCGGCCACGCCGTCCGCGGTGATCCCGGTGAACACGTGACCGGCAGCGGCGGCGCGGGTCGCGTCGACGGCCACCTGCACGTCTCCTTCGGTGGAGTTCTTGATGCCGACCGGCATCGACAGCGCGCTGCACAGCTGCCGGTGCACCTGGCTGCCGGCGGTCCGAGCACCGATCGCGCCCCAGCTCACGGTGTCGGCGAGGAACTGCGGGATGATCGGGTCGAGGAACTCGCAACCCACCGGGAGCCCGAGCCCGCCGATGTCCAGCAGCAGCCGACGTGCGGTGCGCAGCCCCTTGTTGACGGCGAAGCTGCCGTCCAGGTCCGGGTCGTTGATCAGGCCTTTCCAGCCCAGCGTCGTGCGCGGTTTCTCGAAGTAGACCCGCATCACCACGTGCACCTGGTCGCGCACCTCGGCGGCTTCGCGCGCCAGCCGCCTGGCGTAGTCCAGTGCGACTTCCGGGTCGTGCACCGAGCAGGGGCCCACCACGAGCAGGAGCCGGTCGTCGCGCCCGGCCAGGATGTCGGCGGCGGCCGTCCGGCCGTGCGCCACGGTTCCGGCGACGCCCGGGGTCATCGGGTGTTCCTGCTTGAGCAGCGCGGGCGTGATCAGCGGGTCCACGGCCGCGACACGCGAGTCGTCCAGCCCGGGTGAGGTGTCGGCTGGCCCTGCGGACAAAGTCATGGCGGGGAGTTCCTTTCGGCGACCGGCCCGCCGCAGCCGATCTCGGTTCGTCGGGATCGGGGAGTCAGCGCGCGGCAGGAGGAGCTGACCGGCCGAACCAGAGATCGACAGCCGCGTTGCTACCGCTGTGCGACGG
This sequence comes from Saccharopolyspora tripterygii, assembly GCF_054778355.1. Taxonomy (NCBI): domain Bacteria; kingdom Bacillati; phylum Actinomycetota; class Actinomycetes; order Pseudonocardiales; family Pseudonocardiaceae; genus Saccharopolyspora; species Saccharopolyspora tripterygii. Next base: position 3,790 of record NZ_BAAGZP010000033.1, read on the forward strand.
TAGCACTCCGCGCAGCGCTCGAACGTCGGCAAGAATCCGGTATTTCCCTAGTCATTCGCGCCGTAGGGTTCGGTCGGGTCACGTGCCAGACCTCGCATGGTGCGACCAATGCCCAGGGGCACGGGCGATGCGGGATGTTGGTGCACCCGTCAGTGATCGACCATTGTGGACAGGTTGCGGCCGGGCTCCGGCACGAGCCAGTCGGGAGGCTTGAACGATGTTCAGCCGTGTCGCCATCGTCAACCGTGGAGAAGCCGCGATGCGGCTCATCCGCGCCGTCCGGGATCTGTCGGCGGAGATCGGCAAACCGATCGAGACCGTCGCGCTGCACACCGATGCCGACCGCGACGCGACATTCGTGCGGGAGGCCGACCTCGCGCAATCCCTGGGTCCCGCCGCGGCCCGCCCCTACCTCGACCACGCCGTGCTGGAGCGCGCGCTCGTCGAGTCCGGCGCCGACGCCGCGTGGGTCGGTTGGGGATTCGTCGCCGAGGACCCGGCGTTCGCCGAGCTCTGCGAGAAGATCGGCATCACCTTCGTGGGCCCGAACGCCGAAGCCATGCGCGAGCTCGGCGACAAGATCGGCGCGAAGCACATCGCCGAGGAGGTCGGCGTGCCGGTCGCGCCGTGGAGCCGTGGCCCGGTGACCACGCTCGACGACGCGGTGCGCATCGGCGCGGAGATCGGCTACCCGCTGATGCTCAAGGCGACCGCAGGCGGCGGGGGACGCGGCATCCGCAAGCTCTCCTCCGAATCAGAGCTCACCGAGTGCTACGAGCGGACCGGCCAGGAGGCGTTGCGCGCCTTCGGCTCCGGCACCGTGTTCCTGGAACGCCTGGTCACCGGCGCTCGGCACGTCGAGGTGCAGGTCATCGCCGATGGACAGGGCACCGCGTGGGCGCTGGGCGTGCGGGACTGCTCGGTGCAGCGGCGCAACCAGAAGATCATCGAGGAGTCCGCTTCGCCGGTCCTCGAACCCGACCAGGTCGCCGAGCTGAAGGTCTCGGCCGAACGGCTCGCCTTGGCCGTCGACTACCGGGGCGCCTGCACCGTCGAATTCCTCTACCACCCCGGGGAGCGGCTGTTCGCCTTCCTGGAGGTCAACACCCGCTTGCAGGTGGAGCACCCGATCACCGAGGTCACCACCGGTGCGGACCTGGTCCGGCTCCAGCTGCACGTGGCCTCCGGCGGCACGCTGGAAGGACCCCGGCCCGCCGAGGTGGGCCACGCGGTGGAGGCGCGACTCAACGCCGAGGACGCCGACCGCGACTTCGCACCCGCTCCTGGCCGCATCGTGCGTCTGGTGCTTCCCGCAGGGCCGGGCATCCGAGTGGACGCCGGGGTCAGCGAAGGCGACGTCATCCCGCCCGACTTCGACTCGATGATCGCCAAGATCATCGCCTACGGCGCCGACCGCGAGCAGGCCTTGGCACGGCTGCGCCGCGCGATGGCCGAGACGACGGTGGTCGTCGAAGGCGGCACCACCAACAAGAGCTTCGTGCTGGATCTGCTCCACCGTCCCGAGGTCATCGACGCCAGCGCCGACACCGGCTGGATCGACCGCGTGCGCGCCGAAGGCGACCTCCTCGGCGGCAGGCACTCGGGCGTGGCCCTGGCCGCGGCCGCGATCGACGGGTATCTGGAGCAGGAGTCCAGCAGCCGCCACCGGCTGCTGGAGACCGCGCACGGCGGGCGGCCGCAGGTGCAGCACGACCCCGGCGCACCGCTGGCGCTCAAGCTGCGCGGCGTCGGCTACCGGGTGAGCGTGGCCAGAGCCGGGCGGGATCGCTTCCGCGTCGGCATCAGCAGCGGCGGTGAGGTGCGCACCGCGGAGGTCGAGGTCGAGCGGTTCGACGCGCACACCGGCCGGATCACCGTCAACGGGCGGACGTTCAAGCTGACCTCCGCCGCGCACGGACACACCCACCTCGTCGAGATCGACGACGTCACCCATCTGATCAGCAGGGACGAGGGTGGCGTGCTGCGCTCCCCCGCTCCCGCCCTCGTCGTGGCCACCCCGGTGTCGGAAGGCGAGGAGGTCGACGCGGGCGCGCCGGTGCTCGTGCTGGAGAGCATGAAGATGGAGACGGTGCTGCGCGCGCCGTGCCGCGCGCGGATCAGCGAATGCCCGGTGTCGGTCGGCAGCCAGGTCGAGTCCGGCGCGCCGCTGCTGCGGCTGGAGCCGCTGGCCGACGAGGCCGACCGGACCGAGCCCACCGCCGCTCCCGTCGAGATCGAGCTCCCCGCGCAGCCCGCGCTGGGGGCGACCGAACGGGCGGAGCGCGGTCTTCGCGACCTCCACGACCTGCTCCTGGGCTTCGACACCGAACAGCAGCACCGCCGACGAGTTCTGGCGGACTACCTCGCCGCGCGCGCGGAACTGCGCGGAGGCCCCAGCGAGGGCGAGCTGGACGCGCTCGCGGTGTTCGCCGACCTCGCCGAGCTCAGCCGCGACAAACCCCGCGACGGAGACGACCTCGACCCGGCCGTCCCGGTGCACAGCCCCCGGGAGCACTTCCACCGCTACCTGCGGAGCCTCGACGTGGAGCGCTGCGGTGCCGGCGCGGGCTTCCAGGCACACCTCCAACAGGTGCTCTCCCACCACGGCGTCACCGAGCTGGACCGCGCTCCCGAGCTGGAGATCGCGATCTTCCGCGTCTTCCTGGCGCTGCAACGGCTCTCGGACGACGTCGTGGTGGTGTCCGAACTGCTGACGAGGCTGCTGGCCGGGCCGCCGCCGGACGAGTCGCTGCACGAGCGCGCGCGGATCGTGCTGCGGCAGCTGTCCGGGGTGACGCAGTCGCGCTTCCCCGAGGTCTCGGACCTGGCTCGCGACGTGCTGAAGCGGTGGTTCCAGCTGCAGGTCCCGCGGACCACCCGGGACCCGTTGCACGGGATGCGAACGGACGTGACCGAGCCGGCTCGGCCGACCGACGACTACCAGCAGAAGGTGCTGCGCGCGGCCCGGCGGGGCAACGTCTACCCCTACGAGCTGATCGACGTGCTCACCGGGCTCCAGGGACGCTTCGTCGAGCACGACTTCGACGAGGTCGGAGAGCTGGTCCCGGTGGACCGGCCGAAGGGCGGCAACACCTCGGCCATCATCGTCGGCGTCGTCAGCACCCCCACCGACCTCCACCCCGAGGGCGTGACCCGCGTTGTCCTCCTGGGTGATCCGACCAACGCGCTCGGCGCCCTCGCCGCCCCGGAATGCGAGCGGGTGATCGCCGCGCTGGACCTCGCCGAGCAGATGCGGGTACCGCTGGAGTGGTTCGCGCTGTCGGCCGGTGCGCGCATCTCCATGACCTCCGGCACCGAGAACATGGACTGGATCTCGGCCGTGCTCAAGCGGATCATCACCTTCACCCAGGACGGCGGTGAGATCAACGTCGTGGTGGCGGGCATCAACGTCGGCGCCCAGCCGTACTGGAACGCCGAGGCCACGATGCTGATGCACACCAGGGGAATCCTGGTGATGACACCGGATTCGGCGATGGTGCTCACCGGCAAGCAGTCGCTGGACTTCTCCGGCGGCGTTTCGGCCGAGGACAACTTCGGCATCGGCGGCTACGACCGGGTCATGGGCCCCAACGGTCAAGCCCAGCACTGGGCGCCGAACCTCGCCGCTGCCGCCGACGTCCTCATGGCCCACTACGAGCACACCTACGTCGCCCCCGGCGAACCCGGCCCGCGACGGGCGGTCACCACCGACCCGTTCGACCGCGACATCTCCGACTTCCCGCACGCGGCCGACGGCAGCGACTTCACGCGGGTCGGCCAGATCTTCTCCCCCGAGCACAACCCGGAGCGCAAGAAGCCCTTCGACATCCGCGCGGTGATGCGCGCCGTGGCCGACCTGGACCACCCGGTGCTGGAGCGCTGGACCGACATGGCCGACGCCGACACCTCGGTCGTGCAGGACGCGCACCTCGGCGGGATTCCCGTGTGCCTGGTCGGCATCGAGTCGCGACCGGTCCGGCGCCACGGCTTCCCGCCCACCGACGGCCCCGACGCCTACACCTCGGGCACGTTGTTCCCGCGATCGTCGAAGAAGACCGCGCGCGCCATCAACTCGGCCAGCGGGAACCGGCCGCTGGTGGTGCTGGCCAACCTGTCCGGGTTCGACGGCTCACCGGAGTCGATGCGCGAGCTGCAGCTGGAGCACGGCGCCGAGATCGGCCGGGCCGTCGTCAACTTCGAGGGTCCGATCGTCTTCTGCGTGATCTCCCGCTACCACGGTGGCGCTTTCGTCGTCTTCTCCAAGGCCCTCAACCCCGGCATGACCGTGCTGGCCGTCGAAGGCTCCTACGCCTCGGTCATCGGCGGTGCTCCGGCGGCAGCGGTGGTGTTCTCCCGCGACGTGCACAACCGCACCGGCGCCGACCCGCGCGTGGCCAAGCTGCAGGACCAGATCGCGGCTGCCGACGACGGCGAGCGGGACGCGCTGACCGCCCAGCTCACCGAGGTGTCAGCGGCGGTCCGAGCGGAGAAGCTCGGCGAGGTCGCCTCGGAGTTCGACCGGATCCACAGCATCGAGCGCGCGGTCGAGATGGGATCGGTGGACTCGATCATCAGCGCCGCCGAACTGCGGTCCCGCATCATCGCGGCCGTCGAGAACGGCACGACCTGACATCGACCCTGGAGAGCGGCTTTCCATGACACAGCAGCAGAGCGCCACCCTGCCCGCTTCGAAGTTCGCGTCCCTCGACGAGCTCGACGAGGACGCCGGCACCGTGCTCGGCGTCATCAACTACACCACCGGTGCCGCCGATCCCGACGTGTCGCGCGGGCACCTGCGGCTCGACCTCCACATGGCCCACGGCGGCACCGACTCCTTCGCCGAGGTGTGGACGACGGATCTGCCTGTGGAATCCGGGGAATCCGGCGGGATCGCCTACGCCCACGACGGCGAGCACCTGCTGTGCGCCGGTCGGATCCCACCGGGAGACCGCTACGCGGCCGGTACCCGCGCCGCGTACGCGCGGACGCTGGAGCTGATGGCCGAGCTCGGCTACCACCACTGCGCGCGGATGTGGAACTTCGTCCACCGCATCAACGAGGACAACGCCGACGGCCTGGAGATCTACCGGGACTTCTGCATGGGCCGCGCGGAAGCCTTCGAAGCGTTCCGCTTCAGCGACACCTCCGTGCCCGCCGCGACCGGAATCGGTTCGCTGGGCGGCGGAATCGCCTTCTACGTGCTCGCCTCCCGCACGAGCGCGCTGACGCCGATCGAGAACTCCAAGCAGGTCTCGGCGTACAACTACCCGGAGCAGTACGGTCCCCGTCCGCCGAAGTTCGCCAGGGCCACCCACCAGAGCGCGCCCGGCGCGGACCCCGCGTCCGGGCAGATCTACGTCTCGGGCACCTCCAGCATCCGCGGGCACGAGACGCTGTTCGCCGGTGACGTCGAGAAGCAGACGCTGCTGGCGCTGGAGAACGTCGCGCACCTGATCGGTCCCGACACGCTCTCCCACCACCGGATCGACCAGCGCAGCACGCTGGCCGACCTGGAAACCATCAAGGTCTACGTCCGCGACCACGACGACATCCCCGCCGTGCGGCGCATATGCGAGGAGCACTTCTCCCCCGACGCCCAGGTCGCCTACCTCAACGTCGACGTCTGCCGCGCCGACCTGTCGGTGGAGTTGGAGGGGATCGTGCGCTCCGCGAACCTCCCGTAGACCGTCACCGATCCGCAACGGCCGGCACCAAGTGCTTCCCGGCCCGGCACCGTCGGAGGACTAGGGCTTCTCCTCGACCTTCCCGCAGGAACGGGACAGCGCGAGACCCCGTCCGGCACGCTTCCCGGAGTGCCACGTCGGCCCGCCCACACCGAAGGGTGCTTTGCCCATGAGCTCGACTCAACGGCCGATCCTGTTCATCAGCCTGCCGGAAGCCGGTCTGCTCAACCCCCTGCTGGTGCTCGTCGAGGAGCTCTCGCGCCGGGGCGTGCCGGACCTGTGGTTCGCCGCGGACGAGAAGGCGCGAGCCGGGGTGGAAGCCGCTCAGGTCGGCTCACCCATCCAGTTCTTCTCCCTCGGCGAGGTGACGCCCGAGATGTCCTCGGTCACCTGGGACGACGAGACCTACCGCCGCGTCACGCAGCGCTCGCGGTTCAAGGCCCACCGCGCGGTCATCGAGCAGACCCACCGGCCCGAGCAGCGGGTGCCCAAGTACCGCGCTCTGGAGGAAGCGGTCGACAAGGCGCAGCCGGCGCTCATGGTCATCGACTGCATGTGCCGGTTCGCGCACGAGCTGGCGATGACCAAGAAGATCCCCTACGTGCTCAGCGACACCTTCGTGCCGAGCTACCTGCTCACCTCACCGGTGCCGATCGGCAAGTCCTACACCCCATCGGGCTTCCCCGCTCCGAACTCGGGTCTGCCGCTGCAGATGAACGTCCGCCAGCGCCTGGCCAACCGGCTGTTCAAGTGGCGCACGCTGAGCCTGGCGTTCTCCTCGATGATGAAGGAGCGCAACGCGCGCGACACGCAGGTGCGCGCCGAACTCGGCATCGACCCGGCCTCCTTCGGGCAGTTCACCCGGATCGAGGCCGCCGAACTCGTGCTCTGCTACGCGGTTCCCGAGATGGACTACCCGTTCGAGATCCCCGAGGTGATGCACAACGTCGGCGCCGTCGTCCCGCCGCTGCCGCAAGCACCAGACGAGGAACTCACGCGGTGGCTGGACGAGCGGAAGTCCGTGATCTACACCGGCTTCGGCACGATCACGCGGCTGACCGCGAAGCAGGTGCGCTCGTTCGTGGAGGTGGTCCGCCGCCTCGACGGCAGGCACGACGTCCTCTGGAAACTCCCGCGAGACCAGCAGAAGTGGCTCCCCGACGACCTGCCCGGCAACCTCCGCATCGAGGAGTGGGTGCCCTCTCAGGTGGACGTGCTGGCACATCCCCACGTCGAGGTCTTCTTCACGCACGGCGGCGGCAACGCCTACACCGAGGGCGTCCACTTCGGCAAACCCATGGTGATGCGACCTCTGTGGGTCGACTGCTACGACCAGGCCGTGCGCAGCCAGGACGTCGGCGTGAGCCTCACCCTCGACAAGCCGCACGACATGGACCCCGACGACGTTCTCGACAAGCTCACCCGAGTGCTCGACGACACCTCGTTCCGGGAGCGCGCCGAGCAGCTGGCCGCGCTCCAGCGAGCCGCCGGAGGCCGCACCACCGCGGTCGACCTCATCCTCGGACTCCCCGCGCTCACAGTGGATTGATGCCTCGATGGACACAGAAGAGAAGCCCGTCCCGTTCATGCTCCGCCGGCCGGGAGTGTCGTTCCCGCCGCCCGAGTACGCGCAGTTCCGGGAGCGGCCCGGCCTGACCAGGGCGGAGCTGCCCACCGGCGACGTCGTGTGGTTGGTGACCAGGCACGAAGACGTCCGCACCGTGCTCACCGACCCGCGCATCAGCTCGAACCCGGCGCACGAGGGCTTCCCCGCGCCCGGGCGCACCGGCGGGGTGCCCGCCGCGACCGAGATCCCCGGCTGGTTCGTGGCGCTCGACCCACCGGACCACACGAAGTTCCGCAAGCAGCTGCTGCCGGAGTTCACAGTGCGGCGCATCCGCGCTCTGCGGCCCGCGATCGAGGCCATCGTCGACGAGTCGATCGACGCGATGCTCGCCCGCGGCAACAGCGCCGACCTGGTCGAGGACTTCTCCCTCTCGGTGCCGTCGCTGGTCATCTCCGCACTGCTGGGCGTGCCGAAGGCCGACCGCGCGTTCTTCGAGGCCAAGACCAAGATCCTGGTGACCATCAACTCGACCGACGACCAGCGCGACGAGGCCAGCAAGCAGATCCTGCGCTACCTCAACAGGCTCATCGCCATCAAGCGCAAGCGTCCCGGCGACGACCTGCTCAGCAAGCTCGGTGCCGGCGACGCGATGTCGGTCCGCGAACTCTCCGGCGTCGCGATGCTGCTGCTCATCGCCGGACACGAGACCACTGCCAACAACATCTCGCTGGGCGTGATGACCCTGCTCTCGCACCCCGAGTGGGTCGGCGACGAACGGGTCGTCGAGGAGTTGCTGCGCTACTACTCGGTGGCCGACATGGTGGCGCTGCGGGTGGCCACCGACGACGTCGAGATCGGCGGGCAGCTGATCAAGGCCGGTGAGGGCGTGGTGCCGCTGGTCGCCGGCGCGAACCACGACTCGACGGTCTTCGAGCGGCCCGACGAGTTCGACCCGACCCGCTCCGCGCAAGGCCACGTGGCCTTCGGCTACGGCGTGCACCAGTGCCTCGGGCAGAACCTCGTCCGGCTGGAGATGGAGGTCGCCTACTCGAAGCTGTTCGAACGGATCCCGACGCTGGAGATCGCGGTGCCGCTGTCGGATCTGCCCTTCAAGTACGACGGGATCCTCTTCGGACTGCACAAGCTTCCGGTGCGGTGGTGACGGTCTCGCACCGGACCGACCGGGGTGTCCCCGCAGAGAGGTGAGGAAAACATGGCTCAGATCGTCGTGGACGTGACGCGGTGCGTCGGGGCGGCGCAGTGCGTGCTGTCGGCACCCGACCTGTTCGACCAGGACGACGACGGATTCGTGATGCTGCTGGAGGAACGGCCCTCTGGCGAGCTGGAGCAGTCCGCCGGCGTCGCCGCCACGCTCTGCCCGTCGCAGGCGATCACCGTCAAGGAGTCCTGAACCTGGACGAGATCGGTCCCCGGTCATCTTGTGGTGGCCGGGGACTGTCCTGTCTCCGGGTGGGCACGCCTTCTCGCTGGATGAAACCGGCTTTGCGTGGGGTAGTTTCGCCGGTTTTCTGGTGTGGATCACCCGATTTGGTGATCGGTTTTCGCTCGTGCTTTCGAATGCTCGGGTGCATCATTTAGCACATGAGTTCGAGGACGCCTGTGGGGGCCGCGGTGGCGACGGCCAGGGCCGCGCTCGCCGCGGTCCTGGCGTCCGCGCCGCACACCAGTGATGCCGAGTTGACCGAATCGATCGTGGACGCCGAAGCCCTTGCGCGTCTTGTCCAGTCGCTGCAGGCGAACCTGGTCGCCGAAGCCGACCGGCGATCCTTGGCGCGCGCTCAAGGGGCCCGGGACACCGCGACCTGGTTGCAGGACCGGCTGAAAGTCGATCCCGGGCAGGCACGCGCCAGAGTCGAGGTGGCCCGCGCTGCCGCAGGCGCGCCGAGCCGGAAAGCCCTGTCCGACGGTATTATCAGTCTCGATCATGCGCGAGTGATCGCTGCCTGCGTGCGGAAACTGCCCGACACCGCTGCCGGTGAGGCGGCGAACGTCGAGCGGGTTCTCACCGAACGAGCACAACGCTGCCGGCCGAGTGACTTGCGTCGGTTGGCCGATGGCGTCAACGCCACCTTCGACCGCGACACCGCAGTGCGAGACGAACACGCCCAGTACGAGTCTCGGGAACTGCACTACATCACCACCGACGACGGCATGGTGATGATCAAGGCCCGGCTCGACAAGGAAACCGGGCAGAAGTTCATCGCGGCCATCCGGCCGTTGTCGAAACCGTGCCCTGCGGCCGATGGTGAACCCGATCCGCGAACTCCCGCCCAACGACACGCTGATGGTCTTGCCACGCTGGTGGACTTGGCATTGGGATCCGACCGCATGCCGCGAGTCGGTGGTCAGCGGGTGCAGGTTCAGGCATCGGTCGACTACGACGACCTGGTGCGCAGCCTCGACCCTCAAGGCGAGGGTGTCGTTCCGGGAGTCTTCACCGACGGGACACCCATCACCACCGACAACGTACGTCGCCTGGCCTGTGACGCCGGGATCCTCCCGATCGTCCTGGGAAGCGACGGTGTCCCGGTGGACTACGGGCGGGAAGAACGCACCGCACCGCCCGCCCAACGAGCCGCACTGCTCCGGCGGGACGGCGTGTGTGCGTTCCCCGGGTGTGAGCATCCTCCGGGAACCTCACAGGCACACCACATCCGCCACTGGCTCGACGGCGGTGCGACCGACCTCGACAACATGGTCATGCTCTGCGCCTTCCACCACCGCACCATTCACCACGCCCAGTGGAACGTCGTGGTGGAGAAGGGACGCCCGGCGTTCATCCCGCCCGCGCGCGTGGACCCGTCGCGCACTCCACGACCCGCAGGTGCGGCGAGAACCACCCTGCACCACCAAGTGATTTAGAGCCTCCGGCCACCACCACGCCAACCCGAACCCACCCACAACTAACGCGCTGTTCCCGGAACCCGGCCACGCCCTTGTGGCCGGCCACCCCGGCATGCCCTGAAGCACCTGCTGTTTGACAACTCAAGAGGGACAAGCGCTCCCCGAGCCGGACGACAACGGGTGTCCGCGGTGCGCGCCCCACCGCGCACCGCGGACTTCCCGATCAGCCGTCGCCCAGTTCGTTGTCGAGCAAGGCGAACATCTCGTCGTCGGAGGCCGTGTCCAGGTCGACCTGGGCCTCGTCGGACGGGTTCTCGACCCGCAGGGACTCCCACCTCGACCGGAGCACCTCGAGTCGGCCGGCGACCTGCTTGTGGACCTCGTCGTCGATGTCGGCTCCGGTGAGCGCGTTCGCCAGCCGCTCCAGGTCGGCCAACATCGACGTGACCCCGGCTCCCTCGTCGGGGACGAGTTCGCCGAGCAGGAACCGCGCCAGCTCGTTCGGCGTGGGGTAGTCGAACACCAGCGTGGCGGGGAGCCGCGCGGCCACCGCCGCGCTGAGCCGGTTGCGGAACTCCACCGCTGTCAGCGAGTCGAAGCCCATCTCCTGGAACTGTCGACCGGGCTCGACCGCACCTTGATCGTCGTGGCCCAGCACTTCGGCGGCCTGCCGCTGGACGAGGTCGAGGACGATCTCGGCGCGTTCGGAGGCCGTGCGACCGGCGAGCCGCGCCGTCAGCGCCTCGGCCGTCGGCTCGGTGGCCGTCCGACGCGTGCGGCGCCGCACCAGGTTCCGCAGCAGCGGCGGCACCTCGCCGCGGGCCCTGATCGCAGCCAGGTCCAGCCGGACCGGCAGCACCACGGGCTCGTCGACGGCCAGGGCCGCGTCGAACAAGTTCAGCCCCTCGTCCACCGACAGCGGCGGCATGCCGGACTTGGCCATCCGCTCGGTCGCCACGTCCGCGGCCATCCCGGTCTGCTCCCACGTGCCCCACACCAGGGAGGTGCCCGGGAGTCCGAGAACCCGGCGCTTCTCGATCAGCGCGTCGAGGAACGCGTTGCCGGCTGCGTAGTTGCCCTGACCCGGGTTGCCGAACGTGCCCGCAATCGACGAGAACACGACGAACGCCGAGAGGTCCTCGGTGAGCTCGTGCAGGTTCCAGGCGGCGTCGACCTTCGGTCGCAGCACGGCGTCGAGGCGTTGCGCGGTCAGCGACTCGACAGGACCGTCGTCGAGCACGCCCGCGGTGTGCACGACGGCCGAGACCCGGTGCCGTTCCAGCAGATCGGCCAACGCCGCGCGGTCGGCGACGTCGCAGGCCGCCACGTCCGCCGTGGCGCCGAGCTCCGCCAGATCCGCGACCAGCTTCTCAGCACCGGTGGCGTCCCAGCCTCGGCGGCTGACCAGCAGCACGCGGCGGACGTCCTGCTCGGTGACCAGGTGACGAGCCACCAGCGCACCCAGACCACCGGTACCCCCGGTGATCAGGACCGTGCCCTCCGCGTTCCAAGCGGTGCCGCGCGAGGGGCCGACCCTCGCCAGGCGCGGTGCCAGCACGTCGCCGTCGCGGATGAGCAGCTGCGGCTCACCGGAGGCCAGCGCCCCGGCCAGCACCGCAGGGTCCACCTCCGCCGAGTCCACGTCGACCAGCAGGAACCGGCCGGGGTGCTCCGACTGAGCCGAGCGCACCAGGCCCCACACCGCGGCCCCGGCCACGTCGGCGCCCGACACCGCTCCCCTCGTCACGAACACCATGCGGGAGTCGGCGAGGCGCTCGTCGGCCAGCCATTCCCGCACCAAGTCGAGGGCGTGCGCGGCGAGGTCGTGCGTGGAGGTGACCACGTCGTCCACGGCTCCGGTGATCGGGACCAGCACCGCTTCGGCCTCGACGCTCGCTAGGTCCGGGTGCGCGGTGCCGGGCAGTCCGAGCAGGTCCGGGGTGAGCACGGCCCAGTCCGGTTCGGCGGCGTCGGTCGTGGTGACAGCGGTCCACTCCACGTCGAACAAGGAGTCCCGCGTCACCGCCTGGCCGACCAGCTCGGCCGATACCGGGCGCACGGCCAGGGAGTCCACCGTCGCGACCGGCGATCCGGTCGTGTCGGTCGTCCTGATGGTCATCGAGCCGTCCGCGGCCACCGACAGCCGCACCCGCAGTTCCGAAGCACCCGTGGCGTACAACGACACACCGTTCCAGGCGAACGGGACACCGGCCACGCCGTCGCCCTCGGCGAGGAACGCCGTGTGCAGGCACGCGTCCAGCAGCGCGGGGTGCAGCCCGAAACCGTCGGCGTCGATCCCGTCGGGCAGCGCCACCTCGGCGAAGAGCTCTCCGTCGCGTCGCCACGCGGCGCGCAGGCCCTGGAACACCGGGCCGTAGTCGAATCCGGCCTCGGCGAACCGCTCGTAGCAGTCCTCCAGGGGCACCGGCTCCCCGCTCGCGGGCGGCCACGCACCGTGGTCGACCGGTGCCGGGTCCTCTTCAGACGCGAGCACACCGGTGGCGTTCTCCGCCCACGGCGCGTCAGCATCACCGTCGAGGCGGGAGTGGACCGTGACGTTGCGGCGATCGGAATCGTCCGGAGCGCCGACCGAGACCTGCAGCTGGACCGCACCCTCCTCGGGCAGCACCAGCGGCGAGGCCAGCGTCAGCTCCTCGACCCGGCCGCAGCCGACCTCGTCACCCGCGCGCACCGCCAGTTCGACCAGCGCAGCGCCGGGAACCATGGCCTGACCCATGACGACGTGGTCGGCGATCCAGGGTTGCGAGCGCAGCGACAACCGGCTGGTGAACACGTACCCGTCCGAACCGGCCAATTCGACCGCCGCTCCCAGCAAGCGGTGCTCGACGGCCTGCAGACCCAGCCCCGAGGCGTCCCGGGACTGCGTGGTCGGCATCGGCCAGAACCGCTTGTGCTCGAAGGCGTAGGTGGGCAGGGACACGCGCCGAGCACCGGTTCCGGTGAACAGCGGCGCCCAGTCCACGTCGACCCCCGCCACGTGCAGCTGCGCCATCGCGGTGACCGCGGCGACCTCTTCGGCACCGTCCTTGCGCAGGATCGGGACCAGCACGGCGTCCTCCACGGACTCGGCCGCCATCGCGGTGAGGACCCCGTCGGGCCCCAGTTCCAGGAACGCGGTCACGCCCGCGTCGGCGAGGTCGGCGACGACATCGCCGAACCGCACGGCTTCGCGCACGTGCTGCACCCAGAACTCCGGCGAGCTCACATCACCGGAGACCACAACCGGCAGGCTCGGTGACTGGAACGTCAGCCCGCTGATGGCTTCGCGGAAGTCCTCCAGCACGGGGTCCATCAACGGCGAGTGGAAGGCGTGCGAGACCTGGAGGCGGGTCGACTTCCAGCGCGACGCCACCTCCGCCACGGCGGCTTCCTCGCCGGCCAGCACCACTGACGACGGGCCGTTCACCGCCGCGACCGAGACACCCTCGATCAGGTGCGGCAAGACCTCGGCCTCGCCGGCCCGCACCGCCACCATCGCGCCACCGGCGGGAAGCGACTGCATCAGGTTCGCCCTGGCCGTGACCAGCGCGCAGGCGTCGGGCAGCGAGAGCACGTCCGCGACGTGCGCGGCGGCGATCTCGCCGATCGAGTGCCCGGCGAGGTAATCCGGCCGCACACCGAAGGATTCGACCAACCGGAACAGCGCGACCTCGACCGCGAACAGCGCCGGCTGCGCGACACCGGTCTCGTTCAGGGCCTCGGCGTCGGCACCCCACATCACGTCGCGGATGACCGGGTCCAGGTGTTGCAGCACCTCGTCCAGAGCTTCGGCGAAGACCGGGAAGCGGCCGTAGAGCTCGCAGCCCATGCCGATGCGTTGCGAACCCTGCCCTGAGAACAGCATCGCCAGCGGCCGCTCGGCGGCAATGCCGCGCGCCGCCTCCACGACTCCCGTGTCCCCGTCGAGCAGCACCGCCCGGTGCTCGAACACCGACCGCGATTCGACCAGCGAGAACCCGATGTCGACCGCGGATTCCTCCTCGACGAAGGCGCGGATGCGCTCGACCTGCCCGGACAGCGCGCCATCGGACTTGGCCGACACCGGGAGCGGCACGACCCCGGGGAGGACCTGGGTGTCCTCCACCGGTTCGTCCACGGCCGGTGGCTGCTCCAGGATCAGGTGGGCGTTGGTGCCGCTGATGCCGAACGACGACACGGCCGCCCGGCGAGGACGGTCCACCTCCGGCCACTCGCTGGAGTCGGTCAGCAGTTCCACCGCACCGGACTCCCAATCGACCTGGGAAGTGACGGTGTCCGCGTGCAGAGTCCTGGGCAGGACGCCCCGCTGCATGGCGGTGATCATCTTGATCACGCCCGCGACACCGGCGGCCGCCTGGGTGTGCCCGATGTTGGACTTGATCGAGCCCAGCAGAAGCGGCTGCTCGCGGTCCTGACCGTAGGTGGCCAGCAGGGCCTGGGCCTCGATCGGGTCGCCGAGCGCGGTTCCCGTCCCGTGGCCCTCCACGACGTCGACGTCTGATGTGGACAGCCCGGCGCTGGCCAGGGACTGGCGGATGACTCGTTGCTGCGACGGGCCGTTGGGCGCGGTGAGACCGTTGGACGCACCGTCGGAGTTCACAGCCGAACCCCGCACGACCGCCAGGACCTCGTGCCCGTTGCGCCGAGCGTCGGACAGACGCTCCAGCACGACCACGCCTGCGCCTTCGGACCAGCCCACGCCGTCCGCCGAATCGGAGTAAGCCTTGCACCGGCCGTCGGAAGCGAGTCCGCGCTGCCGGGAGAACTCCACGAACGAACCCGGCGTGGACATCACGGTCACACCACCGGCCAGCGCCAACGAGCACTCACCGCTGCGCAACGCCTGCATCGCCCAGTGCATCGACACCAACGACGACGAGCACGCCGTGTCCACCGTCACCGCAGGCCCCTCGAAACCGAACGTGTAGGACACGCGACCGGACACGACGCTGGGCGAGTTCCCGGTTCCCTGGTGGCCTTCCGAGCTTCCGCCGAGGAGCCGGCTGTAGTCGCTGTACATCACGCCGGCGAACACGCCGGTGCGGCTGCCGCGCAACGAGACGGGATCCACTCCGGTCCGCTCCAGAGCCTCCCACACGGTCTCCAGCAGCAGGCGCTGCTGAGCATCGGTGGCCATCGCCTCCCGCGGCGACATCCCGAAGAACGCCGGATCGAAATCACCCGCATCATGCAGGAAACCACCATGCCGCGCGTACGAAGTCCCAGCACTACCCGGATCCGAATCGAACAACGAATCCAGATCCCAACCACGGTCCACCGGGAACTCCGAAATCGCATCCACACCACCGGACACCAACCGCCACAAGTCCTCCGGCGACGCGACCCCACCCGGATAGCGGCACGACATCCCCACCACGACCACCGGATCATCCGCCCTGCTCGCGAGGATCGGCACCGCAGCCGACGGCTCGTCCAGACCGCCGAAGAGCTCATCGCGCAGGTGCGAGGCCAGCGCGTGGGTCGTCGGGTAGTCGAAGACCAGCGTGGCGGGCAACCGCAGGCCGGTGACGGTTCCCAGCTGATTGCGCAGCTCGACCGCGGTCAGCGAGTCGAAGCCCAACTCCTGGAACGCCCGTGAAGGATCGATCGCGCTCGGATCGGCGTGCCCCAGCACCACGGCGACCTCGCCGCGCACCAGGTCGACGAGAGCCTGCAGCCGGTCGGCCGTGCCCGAGCCGCTCAGCTTGGCGACCAGCGACTCCGCGGTGCGCGTCTGCGCCAGCGACCGGCGAGACCGGGTCCGGACGAGTCCCCGCAACAGCGGCGGAACCTCCCCCGCGGAGCGCAGAGCCGCGAGGTCGAGTCGGACCGGCAGCACCACCGGACGCGCCGTGGACAAGGCGGAGTCGAACAGCTCCAGCCCTTCAGCAACCGACAGAGCAGGAATCCCGGGGCGTCCCGGCGCGGCCATGCCGGCCTGCTCCCAGGCGCCCCACACCAGCGACGCACCCGGCAGGCCCTGCGCCCGACGGTGCTCGATCAAGGAGTCCAGGAACGCGTTGCCCGCCGCGTAGTTGCCCTGCCCCGGAGTGCCGAACGTGCCCGCAGCGGAGGAGAACACGACGAACGCGGACAGGCTCTCGGTGAGCTCGTGGAGGTTCCAGGCCGCGTCCACCTTGGGGCGCAGCACCGCATCCACCCGCTCCGAGGTCAGCGACTCGACCACGCCGTCGTCGAGAACACCTGCCGCGTGCACCACGGCTCGGATCGCGTGTTGTTCCAGCAGGCTCGCCACGGCGTCGCGCTCGGCCACGTCGCAGGCGACGACGTCGACCCGGGCACCGAGTTCGGTCAGGTCAGCTGTCAGCGTACCCGCGCCCTCGGCGTCGAGACCGTGCCGACTCACCAGGACGAGTTGGCGAACGCCCTTGTCAGCGACCAGGTGACGAGCGATCTGGGCGCCCAGGCCACCGGTGCCACCGGTGATCAGGACCGGGCCGTCCACGGCCCAGTCCACCGGCTCGCCCTGCGGCGCGACGCGAGCCAGCCGGGCGGCCAGGACCTCACCGTCGCGGACCAGCAGCTGCGGTTCGTCGCTGTACAGCGCCCGCCGGATCACCGTCTCGTCCACCGGCCCGGAGTCGAGGTCCAACAGCACGAACCGGCCCGGGTGCTCCGACTGCGCCGAGCGCACCAGGCCCCACGCCGCGGCCGCGGCCACGTCGTCGCCCGGCACCGCACCCCGCGTCACGAACACCAGGCGCGACTCGGCGAAGCGGTCCTCGGACAGCCATTCGTGCAGCAGCCCGAGGGCGTGCGCGGCGAGGTCGTGGGCGGAGACCGCGGCGTTCGCAGTGCCCGTGATCGGCACGAGCACCACGTCGGCCTCGACATCGGCGAGGCTCCGGTGAGCGGTGCCGGGCAGCCCCAGCGAGTCCGGGCCGACCACGGCGCACTGCAGCGCAGCGGCCTCCGATGGTGCGGCCGCCGGGACCCACTCGACGCCGAACAGGGCGTCGCGGCCCAGGCCGCCGCCGAGCTGCTCGGGCGAGACCGGGCGGACGGCCAACGACCGCACCGAGGCGACCGGTGCACCGGTGGTGTCGGCCAGGTCGAGGGTCATCGTGCGGTCCGCGCCTCGGGACAGGCGCACTCGCAGTTCGGTGGCACCCGCGGCGTGCAGCGACACACCCGACCAGGAGAACGGCAGCCCGGCCGCGCCCTCGTCGTCGGCGAGGAAGGCGGCGTGCAGGCTCGCGTCCAGGAGCGCCGGGTGCAGCCCGAATCCGCTGGTCGCACTACCTTCGGGCAGCTCGATCTCGGCGAAGACCTCGGTACCGCTGCGCCAGGCGGCGCGCAGGCCCTGGAAGATCGGGCCGTAGTCGAACCCGGCGTCGGCGAGTCGGTCGTAGCAGCCCTCCAGCGCCACCGGTTCGGCGAGCGCGGGCGGCCACTCCCCCAGATCGGGTTCGTCGTGCTGGTCACCGGTGCAGAGGACGCCGGTGGCGTGCTCGGTCCACGCGGGGTCCGCAGCGTGGTCGGGCCGCGAGTGCATGGCGATCGGGCGGCTGCCGGACTCGTCGGCGGGGCCGACCGAGACCTGCAGCTGGAGCGCGGCCTCCGCCGGGAGCACCAGCGGGGACGCGGTGGTCAGCTCCTCGACCCGATCGCACCCGGCCTCGTCGGCCGCGCGGATGGCGAGTTCCACCAGTGCGGCACCGGGCACGATCACCTGGCCCATCACCACGTGCTCGGCGAGCCAGGGCTGCGAGCGCAGCGACAACCTGCTGGTGAACAGGAACCCGTCGGAGCCGGCCAGTTCCGAGCCTGCACCGAGCAGCGGGTGGCCCGTGGAGGTGAGGCCCAAGCCCGAGGCGTCGTGCGGCTGTGCTTCCGGTGTCGGCCAGAACCGCTTGTGCTCGAAGGCGTAGGTGGGCAGGTCGACACGGTGAGCGCCGGTTCCGCTGAACAACGGCCGCCAGTCGACGTCGATCCCGGTCGCGTGCAGGTGTGCGAACGCGGTGACAGCGTTGGCCTCTTCGCCGCGATCCTTGCGCAACATCGGCACCAGCAGCGCGTTCTCGACGGACTCGGCGGCCAGAGCGGAGAGGACCCCGTCGGGGCCGAGTTCGAGGAGCGCCGTCGCACCCGCGTCGGACAGGTCGGCCACGGCATCGGCGAACCGCACGGTTTCGCGCACGTGCTGCACCCAGAACTCGGGATCAGTCACGTCACCGCTCGTCGCGATCGGGATGCTCGGAACCTCGAACGACAGACCGCCGATCGCCTCCCGGAAGTCCTCCAACACCGGATCCATCAACGACGAGTGGAACGCGTGCGACACCTCCAGGCGCGTGGACTCCCACCGCGCAGCGACAGCAACGACCGGCTCTTCCTCGCCGGCCAGGACCACCGAGTTCGGACCGTTCACCGCGGCGATCGACACCCCGTCGGTCAGGTGCTCCCGCACCTCGGCCTCACCAGCCCGCACGGCCACCATCACGCCACCGGACGGCAGCGCCTGCATCAGCCGAGCCCGCGCACTGATCAACACGCACGCGTCCTCCAACGAGAACACCCCAGCCACATGCGCAGCCGCGATCTCACCGATCGAATGCCCCGCCAAGAAATCCGGCCGAACGCCGAAGGATTCGATCAGCCGGAACAACGCGACTTCGACGGCGAACAGGGCGGGCTGGGCGGACCCGGTCAGGTTCAACGCCTCCGCGTCCTGACCCCACATCACGTCCCGAACACCCGGATCCAGGTGCTCCAGCACGGCATCCAACGACTTCGCGAACACCGGGAAACGGCCGTAGAGCTCGCGGCCCATGCCGAGCCGCTGCGATCCCTGACCCGCGAACAGCACCGCCAACGAACCCTCAGCCGCAGAGCCCGAAGCGACCTCGGTCACACCCCCACCCTCGGCCAGCAGAACCTTGCGGTGCTCGAAGAGCGACCTCGATTCGACCAGCGAGAAACCGACGTCCACCGCGGAGGTGTCCTCGACGAACGAGCGGATCCGCGCGACCTGGCCGGCCAGCGCGCCCTCGGTCTTCGCCGACACGGGCAGCGGCACGACGCTCGGGTGCAGTTGCGCGGGCTCCGCCTGGGCAGCTCCGTCAGACGCCTGCTCCAGGATGACGTGCGCGTTGGTGCCGCTGATGCCGAACGAGGACACACCGGCTCGACGCGGACGACCGGTGTCCGGCCACTCGGCCGCGGCGCGGAGCAGCTCCAGCGAACCCGCTTCCCAGTCCACGTGCGACGACGGCACGTCCGCGTGCAACGTGCGAGGCAGAACACCGTGCTGCATGGCCGCGATCATCTTGATCACGCCCGCGACACCGGCCGCCGCCTGAGTGTGCCCGATGTTGGACTTGATCGAACCCAACAGCAACGGCCGCTCCCGGTCCTGACCATAGGTCGCCAGCAACGCCTGCGCCTCGATCGGATCACCCAGAGTCGTCCCGGTCCCGTGCGCCTCGACCACATCAACATCCGAAGTGGACAAACCAGCACTCGCCAAGGACTGACGAATCACCCGCTGCTGCGACGGACCATTCGGCGCCGTCAAACCATTCGACGCACCATCCGAATTCACCGCCGAACCCCGCAGGACCGCGAGCACGTCGTGCCCGTTCCGGCGGGCGTCCGACAGACGCTCCAACACCAGCAAACCCACACCCTCCGACCAGCCCACGCCGTCGGCGGCGTCGCCGAACGCCTTGCACCGGCCATCCGGGGCCAGGCCGCCTTGGCGCGAGAACTCCACGAACGAGCCGGGTGTCGACATCACGGTCACACCGCCCGCCAGCGCCAGCGAGCACTCCCCCTGCCGCAGCGACTGCGCCGCCAGGTGCATCGACACCAGCGACGACGAGCACGCCGTGTCCACCGTCATCGCCGGGCCCTCGAAACCGAAGGTGTAGGAGACGCGGCCGGAGACCACGCTGGCGGAGTTCCCGGTCCCCTGGTGTCCTTCCGACGCCCCGCTCAGCAGCTGGACGTAGTCGCTGTACATGACACCGGCGAACACACCGGTCTGGCTCCCGCGCAGTGACGTCGGGTCGATTCCGGCGCGTTCCAACGACTCCCACGCGACTTCCAGCAACAAGCGCTGCTGCGCGTCGGTCGCCAGGGCCTCGCGCGGCGACATCCCGAAGAACTCGGCGTCGAAATCGCCTGCTGCGCTGAGAAACCCGCCCGACCGAACGTAGGACGCGCCGGTGCGCTCCGGATCCTGATCGAACAGCACGTCGAGGTCCCAGCCGCGGTCGGTCGGGAACTCCGAGATCGCGTCGACACCGTCGGCCACTGAGCGCCACAGGTCCTCCGGCGAGGACACACCTCCCGGATAGCGGCAGGCCATCCCGACGACGACCACCGGATCGTCGGCGACCGAGGCCCGGGCGGGCAGCAGGGCCGACGTGCCCGCGTCGGATCCGACGAGCTCGTCACGCAGGTGCTCGGCGAGCACAGCGGTGTTCGGGTAGTCGAAGACCAGCGTGGCGGGCAGCCGCAGACCGGTCGTGGCACCGAGCCGGTTGCGCAGTTCGACCGCCGTCAGAGAGTCGAAACCCAAGTCCTGGAACGCCTTCGACGCGACGATCGCGTTCGCGTCGGCGTGCCCCAGCACCGCGGCGACCTCGCCGCGCACGAGATCCAGCAGGGCTTCCTGGCGTTCGGCATCGTTCAAGCCGCTCAGTCGGGTCGCCAGCGACTCCGCGGTGCGCGACGCCGCCCTGGGCATCCTGCTCCGGACGAGGGAGCGCAGCAGCGGAGGGACTTCACCCCGGGCCCGGATCGCCGCCAGGTCCAGGTGCACCGGCACCACCACCGGCCGTGCCGCGGACAGGGCGGAGTCGAACAGTTCCAGGCCTTCCGGCACCGACAGGGCCGGCATTCCCGAACGGCTCGCCGCCATGCCGGCCTGCTCCCACGCGCCCCACGCCAACGAAGCACCCGGCAGGCCCTGCGCCCGACGGTGCTCGATCAGGGCGTCGAGGAACGCGTTGCCCGCCGCGTAGTTCGCCTGCCCCGGGTTGCCGAAAATTCCTGCGGCCGAGGAGAACACCACGAACTCGGACAGGTTCTCGGTGAGGTCGTGGAGGTTCCACGCCGCGTCCACCTTCGGACGCAGGACGGCATCCACCCGCTCCGGGGTCAGCGATTCGACGACACCGTCGTCGAGCACGCCCGCGGTGTGCACCACCGCCGACACCCGCCGGTGCTCCAGCAGTTCGGCGACCGCGTGCCGATCGGCCACGTCGCAGGCCACCACGTCGACGTGGGCGCCCAGCTCGGTCAGCTCGGTCGTCAGCTCATCAGCGCCCGCTGCGGCCGAGCCGCGGCGGCTGACCAGCACCAGGTCTCGCACGCCCTGCTCGGCGACCAGGTGGCGAGCCACCTGCGCGCCCAGGCCGCCCGTGCCGCCGGTGATCAGCACCGAGCCGTCGGCCGCCCAGCCGTCCGGCTCGTCCTGCGGCGTCACGCGAGAGAGCCTCGCCGCCAGGACCTCGGTGCCCCGGACGAGCAGCTGCGGCTCCACCGATCCCAAAGCCCGTGCGATCGCCTCGGGTTCGGCCGAAACCGGGTCCAGGTCCAGCAGGCCGAAGAGGCCCGGGTGCTCGGACTGGGCGGACCGCACCAGTCCTCCGACGGCGGCGGCGGCCACGTCGTCACCGGACACCGCGCCTCGGGTGACGAACACCAAGCGGGATTCGGCGGGACGTTCCGCGCCCAGCCAGTCCTGCACCGCCGTCAGCGCGCGGGACACCGTCGCGTGGACGGATTCGGGGACGGAGCCGGGTTCGGGTGCGATCGGGACGAGCACCACGCCGCCGGTCACCGCGCTCAGATCGGATGCGGTGCCGACTTCGACGCCGGTCGCGCGCAGGGATTCCGCCAGCCCGTAGACGTCGGTGCCCAGCACGGTCGCCGGTTCGTCGAGCGTCTCCGCCGGAACCGGGTTCCAGTCGACGCCGAACAGGGACCGCCGCCCAGCGCTGGGCGCGTTCAGCTGCTCGCGGGACACCGGCCGCACGGTCAGCGTCTCGACGGAGGCCACCGGTACGCCGTCGGGATCGGCCATGGCGAGCCGCATCGAGCCGTCGTCGGCCTTGCGGAGCCGCACTCGCAGCTCCACCGCGTCCCAGGCGTGCAGCGACACGCCGGACCACGAGAACGGCAGCCCCGGCTCACCGTCGGCGACGACGGCGGCCGCGTGCAGGCACGCGTCGAACAGCGCCGGGTGCAGGTCGAATCCGTCGGACTGCACCTCCTCGGGCAGCGCGACCTCGGCGAAGGTGTCCTCACCTCGCCGCCAGACCGCGCGCAGCCCGCGGAAGACGGGGCCGTAGTCGAGCCCGGCGTCGGCGAGCCGGTCGTAGCAGTCGTCGAGCGCAACGGCGTCCGCGTCCGCGGGCGGCCAGGCGGTGGCGTCGAAGTCGGCCTCGCGGCCGTCGACGCCGAGCACGCCGCTGGCGCAGGGCGACCAGGGCTGGTCCTCACCGCCGTCGGACTGGGAGTAGACGTTGACCGAACGGCGTCCCGACTCATCGGTCGAGCCGACCCAGACCTGCACCCGGACGCCGCCGTTGTCGGGCAGGACCAGCGGCGAGACCAGGGTCAGCTCTTCGACACCGGGGCACCCGACTTCGTCACCGGCGCGGGCGACCATCTCGACCAGCGCCGCGCCCGGCACGACCGGGCTGCCCATGACCACGTGATCGGCCAGCCACGGGTGGGACTGCAACGACAGCCGGCTCGTGAACAGGGCTCCGTCGCCCTCGGCCAGCTCCACCGCTGATCCCAGCAACGGGTGTTCGGTCGAGAGCAGACCGAGGCCCCGCGAGCTGTCGTGGCGGACGGCGAGCGCGGGCCAGAACCACTCGTGCTGGAAGGGGTAGGTGGGCAGGTCGATCCGGCGGGCACCGGTCCCCTCGAACAACGACGACCAGGCCACGTCGACACCTGCCGCGTGCAGGCGGACCAGGGCGGTGACCGCTGATTCCTCCTCGCCGCGTTCCTTGCGCAGGAGCGGGACCAGCACGGTCTCGTCGGGCGATCCGACGTTCTGGACGGACTCGGCCGCCATGCCGGAGAGGACGCCGTCGGGCCCGAGCTCCAGGAATGCCGTGGTGCCCGCGCCCACCATGTCGGCGACGGCGTCGGCGAACCGAACGGGTTCGCGCACGTGCTGCGACCAGTGCTCGGGCGAGGTCACATCACCCGAGGTCACGACGGGAATCGTCGGCGGGTGGAAGGTCAGGCCGCTGACGACCTCGTGGAACTCGTCGAGCATGGGGTCCATGTGCGCCGAGTGGAAGGCGTGCGAGACGGCCAGCCGGGTCGACTTCCACCGCGACGCCACCTCCAGCACCGCGGCTTCGTCGCCGGAGAGCACGACCGAGTTCGGGCCGTTGACCGCGGCGATGGACACCCCGTCGATCACGTGCGGCAGTACTTCGGCCTCACCGGCCTGCACCGCGACCATCGCGCCGCCGGTGGGCAGCGCCTGCATCAGGCGCGCCCGCGCGCTCACGAGCGTGCAGGCGTCGGGCAGCGAGAGCACGTCGGCCACGTGCGCGGCGGCGATCTCGCCGATCGAGTGTCCGGCCAGGTGGTCTGGGCGCACCCCCAACCACTCCACGAGCCGGAACAGCGCGACCTCGACGGCGAACAGCGCCAGCTGCGCGTTGCCGGTCCGGTTCAGCGCTTCGGCGTCCTGGCCCCACATCACCCCCCGCACCTCGGGGTCGAAGTGGGCGAGCACGGTGTCGAGGGCGTCGGCGAAGACCGGGAACCGGGCGTGGAGTTCGCGGCCCATGCCTAGCCGTTGCGATCCCTGGCCGGTGAACAGCACCGCCACCGATCGCGGCTGAGCGAGACCGCGCGCGGCCGGGACCAGGCCGTCGTCGGTGGCGACGAGTGCCGCTCGGTGCTCGAACCGGGAACGCGAGGTGGCCAGCGAGTAGGCGATGTCGAGCGGGGAGCTCTCGGCCGAGCGGAGGCGTGCGATCTGGTCGTCCAGGGCCGTTTCGGACTTCGCGGAGAGCAGCCACGGTACCGCTGCGGGAACCACCTGCGGTTGGTCGGCGGGCTGCTCGACCGCAGGACCCTGTTCCAGGATCACGTGCGCGTTCGTGCCGCTGACGCCGAAGGCCGAGATGCCGGCCCGGTGCGGGCGGTCAGCCTGCGGCCACTCGGCAGCGCTGGTCAGGAGTTCGACCGTTCCGGCTTCCCAGTCCACGTGGGAGGACGGGGTGTCGGCGTGGAGGGTCGGCGGCAGTTGGCCGTGCTGCATGGCGGCGATCATCTTGATCAGACCCGCGACACCGGCCGCCGCCTGGGTGTGCCCGATGTTGGACTTGATCGAACCCAACAGCAACGGCCGCTCGCGGTCCTGACCGTAGGTCGCCAGCAGTGCTTGAGCCTCGATCGGATCACCCAGAGTCGTCCCGGTCCCGTGCGCCTCGACCACATCGACGTCCGAAGTGGACAGGCCAGCACTCGCCAAGGACTGACGAATCACCCGCTGCTGCGACGGACCATTCGGCGCCGTCAAACCATTCGACGCACCATCCGAATTCACCGCCGAACCCCGCACCACCGCCAAAACCTCATGCCCGTTGCGCCGAGCATCCGACAGACGCTCCAACACCAACAGACCCACACCCTCCGACCAGCCGACACCGTCAGCCGACTCGCCGAACGCCCGGCACCGCCCGTCCGGCGAGAGACCGCGCTGGCGGGAGAAGCCGATGAACGCGCTGGGTGTGGACATGACGGTGACGCCACCGGCGAGCGCCAGCGAGCACTCCCCCTGGCGCAGGGACTGGGCGGCCAAGTGGGTGGCGACGAGCGACGACGAGCACGCCGTGTCGACCGTGACCGCAGGTCCCTCGAAGCCGAACGTGTAGGAGACGCGGCCGGAGACCACGCTTGAGCCCCCGGTCGCCTGGTAGCCCTCGGCGTCGCCCGCGAGGAGCTGGGCGTAGTCGTTGTACATCACCCCGGCGAACACACCGGTCTGGCTGCCGCGCAACGAGACCGGGTCGATTCCGGAACGCTCCAACGACTCCCACGCGACTTCCAGAAGCAGGCGCTGCTGGGCGTCGGTCGCCAGGGCTTCGCGCGGGGACATCCCGAAGAACGCGGGGTCGAACTCGCCCGCGTCGTGCAGGAATCCGCCTGAGCGCACGTAGGAGGTGCCGACGTGATCCGGGTCGGGGTCGAACAACGCGTCCATGTCCCAGCCGCGGTTGTCGGGGAACTCCGAGATCGCGTCCACCCCGTCGGACACCAACCGCCACAGGTCCTCCGGCGACGACACGCCACCCGGGTAGCGGCACGCCATGCCGACGATGACCACCGGGTCGTCGACGGTGCTCGCGAGCGCGGGCAGGGACTGCGCAGGATCGGCCGCCCCGCCGAACAGCTCGTCGTTGAGGTGCGCTGCGAGCGCGTGGGTCGTGGGGTGGTCGAAGACCAGGGTGGCGGGCAGCCGCAGGCCGCTCGTGGCGGCGAGCCGGTTGCGCAGCTCGACCGCGGTCAGCGAGTCGAAACCCAGGTCCTGGAAGGCCCGGGACGGGTCGATCGCGCTCGGGTCGGCATGTCCCAGCACCGCGGTGACCTCGCCGCGCACCAGTTCCAGCAAGGCGTCCTGCCGTTCCGGCGCCCCCAACCCGGCGAGGCTGGTGACCAGGGATTCTGCGGCACGCGAACCGGCCAGCGACCGGCGAGCCCGCGTCCGGACCAGCCCGCGCAGCA
>NZ_BAAGZP010000034.1:0-67318 GCF_054778355.1 Saccharopolyspora tripterygii
CGAGTACATCGGTGTCGACGTCAACGGGCCCTACAAGCCCGAGCACTACCGCTACTGATCCGGTCGGTGGTCACCGCTCCCCGCGAGCGGTGACCACCCCCGGTTCCGCGAAAATCGGTGAGCCCGGTGAACTTTCCGCTCTCCGGGCTCGCCGATCGGGTCGAAACCCTTCTCCCTGGAAGAAAACGGTCCCTGCCGCCACGCGCAGGTTCGCAGGCGTATCTCTCGAGCGCTGCGGTGACCGAAGTCGACAGAAGGAAAACCTGAGGCCGACATGACCACCATCGCACTCGAACTGGTTCCGCCCGACCTCGACGGCGGTGTGCAGAGGGCCGTTGAAGAAGGACAGAAGATCGCCGAGCTCAGCCGCCAATTCGGGCTGACCGGCCGCATCAGGCACGTGATGATCCCCGGGATCATCCAGGAGGACGCCGACCGCCCGGTCGACTTCCGCCCCAAGATGGACACCATCGATTTCTGGCGCACGATCCAGCCTGAGCTCGGCACCGACGTGCGCGGCCTGTGCACGCAGGTCACCGCCTTCCACGAAGAGCGGGCCCTGGGCGAACGCCTGCGGGCGCTGCGCGACGTCGACATGGACGGCATCGCCTTCGTCGGCGTGCCCCGCAACATGGCCGACGGCGAAGGCCCCGGCGTGGCACCCGTCGACGCCCTCACCAAGTACCAGGACATCGTTCCGCACCGCGGGTCCATCCTCATCCCGACCCGGGAAGGGGAGCAGGGCCGCTTCGGGTTCAAGTGCGAGCGCGGCGCCACCTACGGGATGACGCAGCTGCTGCACTCCGAAGCGATCGTGGACTTCCTCGCCGAGTTCGCCCGCACCACTCCGCACCGTCCGGAGATCCTGCTCTCCTTCGGGTTCATCCCCGGTGTGGAGAGCAAGAAGAAGCTCATCCAGTGGCTGATCCAGGACCCCGGCAACGAGGCCGTCGCCGCCGAGCAGGAGTTCGTGGCCAAGACCGCCGAGCTCGGGTTCGAGCAGCGCAAGCAGGCGGTCGTGGACCTCTACAAGCGCGTCATCGACGGCGTGCACGACCTCGGCTTCCCGATCGGCATCCACCTCGAAGCCCCCTACGGCTTCAACGCCCCCGCGTTCGAGACGTTCGCGGCGATGCTGGACTACTGGGAGCCCGGCAAGTAAGGAGCTGTTCCGGAGTCGGTTCCGCCGGGTTCGCACCGGCGTCGGCACCGGAGCGCTCCGATCCCACGAGCCACCCGGCTGGGAATCACGAGACCCCGTCACCGCAGCGCGACACGCCTGCGGGGCGGGGTTTCGTGCGTTCTGCGGCAGCGTTCGAGTGACAATCGACGGCTCCTGACCCGCAGTCCTCTGCGCTCGGGGTCATCAACTGCCTCGCCGGGGGAGGCGACCACCCCGCTGCTGCCTCCTAACGGGTGATCGGCTGAGGCCGAATCGGCACCGAGCGGAGTGATCAAAACCCTACCGGGTTTCACCGCGGACGATGGCGGTCGTTCTCAACGGATCATTTCTTCGATAAGGTCGAAATGCTCGCCGGCGGTTACGATGACGAATTGTGCAGCGGCGCACCCGAACGCGAATGGATCTCGTGCGCCGAACCGAAAAGAGCTCGCAGCTGTGGGGATCGGTGCGCGCACACCGACCGCCGGCAGCACCGGGAGGAATCCGTCGATGCCGTCTTCACCAGCAGGTTCGAGGTGCGTCGGCTCGGCCGGGATTCACCGGATCGTCGGATTGCGAGCTGGATTCGGATTGCCCCGCAATCCTCCGGGCGGCCCATTCGGAAACAGATCCGCAACGCGAAAGACCAATTTCAGTGTTGACGAGGAATAGGCGATGAGCGCGACCGAGACGCCATCCAGAAGTGAACTCACCCCGCTCGACTGGGCCTTTCTGTGCATGGAGCACGAGGACACGCCCATGCACGTCGGGGCGGTGGCGGTGTTCCGCGCCGAGGGGCCGGTGGACCGCGACCGGTTGCTGGGGCTGCTCGCCGACCGCGCCGGGCGCATCTCCCGGCTGCGGATGCGGCTGGAACGCTCCTGGCTGCAACCCCACTGGCGCGAAGCCCGCGACTTCGACCCCACCGAGCACGTCCACGACCACGAGGTGCCCACCCCCGGTGGCCGTGAAGAGCTCGCGATCCTGACCTCCGAGCTGGTCGCCGACCCGCTGGACCAGAGCCGCCCGCTGTGGGAGCTGCACCTGATCACCGGGCTCGCCGACAACCGGTTCGCGGTGCTGATGAAGTTCCACCACTCGCTGGTCGACGGGCACGACGCCGTCGAGGTCGGGGTGCGGCTGCTCGACGAGTTCACCGACCTCACCGACACCCCCGCAACAACGTCGCCGAACCCGCTGGACGCAGCGCTCGGTCTGATCCGCCGGCCGGAGAAGCTCGTCGGCGCGCTGCGCGGAACGCTGTCGAAGTCCAGCGAGTCCCTGGGCATCGCGGCGTCGGTGGTGCGCAACGTGCGGCTCCCGGTGTACTCGTCGCCGATGCACGCCTCGACCTCGCCGGCCCGCAGGCTCGCGCTGGTCCCCATCGACCTCGCCGACATCCGCCGCATCCGCACCCGGCACGGCGGCGGAACCACCAACGACGTGGTGCTCGCGGTGATCGCGGGAGCGCTGCGCCGCTGGCTGGCCGCGCGTGGCGCCGACGTCGGTGAGGTGCCGGTGCGCGCTCTGATCCCCGTGTGCCGCCGACGCAGCAACCAGCCGCGCAGCGGCAACAACCAGCTCTCCGGTTACCTGTGCGGACTCCCGGTCGACGAACCCGACCCGGCGTCGCGGTTGCGGACGATCCGCGAGGAGATGAGCGCCAACAAGAGCGCGGGCCCGATGCGCGGTCCCGGAGCGTTCCCGGTGCTGGCCGGGCGGTTGCCGCAGCTTCTGCACCACGTGGCCACGCCGCTGGTCGCACAGGGCGCGCCGCTGCTGTTCGACACGATGGTCACCAACGTGCCGCTGCCGAGGTTCCACGCCGCGCTCGACGGCGCCGAAGTGGCGGAGCTGTTCCCGGTCGCCCCGCTGGCCGCCGGGCAGGCGCTGTCGATCGCGGTCTCGCAGTTCCGCGACACCGTTCACATCGGGGTCCAGGCCAACCGGGCCGCCCTGCCAGATCTGGAGAAGCTCACCGAGGCGCTGCCGCAGGCGGTGGCCGAACTCTGCGACGGGACGTGAGACGTGGCCTCAGCGGAACCCCCACCGTTATCGCGCTTCCAGTGGTTGTACGGAGGCATGGACCTGATCGTTCGCACCGAGCACGGCGCTGTGCGGGGAACAACCGACGGCGGTGTCATGGCGTTCAAGGGGATTCCCTACGCGGCGCCGCTGGACGGCCCGCGCCGGTTCCGGGCCCCGGTCCCGCCGCAGCGCTGGGACGGGCTGCGCGACGCCTCGCAGTACAGCGCGTCGGTGCCGCAGGCCTCGGTCGAACCGATGCCCTCCCCGTGGAAACCCGGTGACTCCACCGACTGCCTGACGGTCAACGTGTGGACGCCGGACCGCGGTGGGCACCTGCCGGTGATGGTCTGGTTCCACGGTGGAGCGTTCCTGGGCGGCACCGCGTCCACGGACGCGTTCAACGGGGTCAACCTCGCCCGCAGCGGCGTGGTCGTGGTGACGGTGAACTACCGCGTCGGCTACGAGGGCTTCGGCTGGGTGGAGGACGCGCCTGCCAACCGCGGTGTCCTCGACCAGCTGGCCGCGTTGCGCTGGGTCCGCGACAACATCATCTCCTTCGGCGGGAACCCCGACAACGTCACGATCTTCGGGGAATCGGCCGGTGCCGTCTCGGTGGCCACGCTGGTGGCGGGTTCCGGGCGGCGGGGGCTGTTCCGCCGCGCCATCGCCCAGAGCCCGGCATCGATGTACCTCGACGAGGACGAGCACCGCAAGATCGGTGAGCTCATCACCGGCCCGCTCGGCGTTCCGGCCACCGCCACCGCGCTCGCGGAGCTGCCTGCCACCGACCTGCACGCCGCGCAGACCCGTGCCATGGCGGAGATCAACGACAACCGCGCGGCCTGGACCAACAGCACGCCCCACCACGTGGTGCTCGACGGCGAGGTGCTCTCGGAGCTGCCGTGGGTCGCGATGCGCGGTGGTGCGGCCAGCGGCATCGACGTGATCGCCGGGTTCAACCGCGACGAGGCGACCGCGTTCACCGCTGACCTGCCCGCGGAGTCCCGCGACTTCGAGGGGCTGGCGCGGGACCTGCACCTGCCTCCGACCACGACCGCCGAATACCGCTCCGCGCACCCGGGCGCGGCCGATGCGGACCTCTACACCGTGCTGCTCAGCGATCAGCTGTTCCGGATGCCCGCGGTGTGGATGGTGGAGGCGATCGCCGCCGCGGGCGGGCGCGGCTTCCTCTACGAGTTCACCTGGGAGACCGCCCAGCGCGACGGGGTGCTCGGCGCCTCCCACGGTCTGGACGTGCCCTTCACCTTCGGCAACTTCGACGACCCGCTGGCGAAGGTGATGCTGGGCGAACAGCCCGCGGGGGCCGACGAGCTGACCGGCACGATCCGGGAGGCCTGGACCTCGTTCGCCGCCACGGGCGACCCCGGCTGGCCCGCGTACGGGCTGGACGAACGGCAGACGCGGATCCTCGACGTCCCGGTGTCGCTGGCCTCCGATCCGGTCGGCGGGTCGCGGAAGGTCTGGGCGCCGCTGTTCCCCGAGCTCGACCAGTAGCTCGCCCGAGGCCTCGGACTGCCCGTTCCTTCCTCCGGGTTAATGTGTGGGTGGGTCGCGCGGCTGGAGGTAGCAGATGGTGGAGAACTCGGACGACGCCGCTCTACACGCGCTGCGGCGGGTCTTGCCCGACGAGGTCGTGCTCACCGATCCGGACTCCACCGGCCGCTTCTCCCACGACGAGGCCGAGTGGGCACCGTGGGACAAGCCGCTGGCGGTCGTGCGCGCCCGCAGCACCGCGGACGTCGTGGCGGCCGTGCGGGTTTGCGCCGAGCACCGGGTCCCGGTCGTGCCGCGCGGTGCGGGGACCGGCCTTTCCGGTGGTGCGAACGCCATCGAGGGCTGCGTCCTGATCTCCGTCGAGGGCATGGACGAGATCCTGGAGATCAACCCGCGGGAACAGCTCGCCGTGGTGCAGCCCGGTGTGGTCAATGACCACCTGCGCGCCGCGTGCCGCGAGCACGGCGCCTGGTACCCGCCGGACCCGGCCAGCTCGCCGTGGTCGACGATCGGCGGCAACGTCGCCACCAACGCCGGCGGCGTGTGCTGCGTGAAGTACGGCGTGACCCGCGATTACGTGCTCGGCATGGAGGCCGTCGTGGGCTCCGGAGAGGTCGTGCGGCTCGGGCGGCGCACCGCGAAGGGCGTCGCCGGGTACGACCTGTGCGGCCTGTTCGTCGGTTCGGAGGGCACGCTCGGCGTGGTCACCGAGGTGACCGTCAAGCTGCTGCCGGGCCTGCGCGCTCCGGAACGAACCGTGGTGGGCTACTTCGACTCGCTGGTGGCGGCCGGTGAAGCCGTCGCGGCCGTCGCCGCCGAGGGCATCGTGCCCTCCGCCCTGGAACTGCTCGACCAGCACTGCCTGCGCGCGGTCGACGAGTGGAAGAACATGGGCCTGTCCGCGGAGGCGAACGTCCTGCTGCTCGGCCGTTCCGACGCGCCCGGGCAGGCGGGGGAGCAGGAGGTCGACGCCCTGGTCCGCTGCTTCGACGCGGCGGGGGCCAGCTGGAGCGCCCGGTCCACCGACGAGCAGGAGGCCGACGCGCTGTTCTCAGCCCGGCGGCTCGCCTACCCGGCGCTGGAGCGCCTCGGCCCGCTGCTCACCGAGGACGTGTGCGTGCCGCGCGCGCTGGTGCCCGACATGCTCGCGCGCATCGAAGCCGCTGCTCAGAAGCACGACACGCAGATCGCGAACATCGCCCACGCCGGCGACGGGAACCTGCACCCGCTGATCATCACCCCACCCGGCGACGACGAGGCGCGCCTGCGCGCGCAGCGGGCCTTCGACGACATCGTCGCCGACGCCATCGAGCTCGGCGGCACCGTCACCGGCGAGCACGGCGTGGGCCTGCTCAAGCGCAAGGGCCTGCACGCCGAGCTCTCGCCGAAGGTCGTCGACATGCACCGCGACATCAAGAACGCCCTCGACCCAGCGGGGATCTTCAACCCCGGCAAGGTCTTCGGCGATCCCTCCTGACCCGCTCGCCTCGCCACGTGAGGTGCGGACCGAGGGCGGTTCTGGTCCGAATTGACCGGGCGAAACGGACTTCGATTACGGACGGCTCGGACCAGGACCGCCCCCGGCCGAGGACGTGCGGCGGCTGCGGACCGAGAGGGCCGCGAACAGGACCACCGCCAGGGCACCGAGGGCGGTGGACCAGGTGAGGGGTTCGGCCAGCAGGAGCGCGGCCCAGAGGAGGGTCATGACCGGCTGGACGAGCTGGATCTGGCTTACCTCGGTCATCGGCCCGATCGCTAGCCCGCGGTACCAGGCGAGGAACCCGAGGTTCTGGCTGACCACGGCGAGGTAGGCGAACGACGCCCACTGAACCGGGGTCGCGCTCGGCGGTTGCGCCTCGATCGCGACGGCGGTGAGCCCGAACATCACGGGCGCGGCGAGCACGAGCGCCCAGGACACCGTCTGCCACGCACCGAGCTCCCGCGCGAGCAGGCCGCCTTCGGCGTACCCGACCGCGGCGGCCACCACGGCGCCGAACAGCAGCAGGTCGGCGAGGTGCAGTCCGCCCAGGCCCTGCAGCGCGGCGAAGGCCACCGTCGCCACCGCTCCCAGGCCTGCCGCGATCCAGAAGGTCCTCGGCGGTCGCTCGTGCCCTCGCAGCACGGCCATCACGGCGGTCGCCGCCGGCAGCATCCCGATCACGACGGCGCCGTGGCTGGCCGGAGTGCCGGCCAGAGCGTAGGAGGTCAGGAACGGGAACCCGACGACCACACCGGCAGCGACCACGGCGGCGCGGGCCCACTGGGCCCGGTTCGGCAGCCGCTGCCTGGTGAGCAGCAGGGCGGCGAAGGCCATCAGCCCGGCGACGGCGCCACGACCGGCGCCGATGAACAGCGGGGAGAGCCCGTCGACCGCGACGCGGGTGAGCGGGACGGTGAAGGAGAACGCCGTGACGCCGAGGAGCCCCCAGGCCAGTCCCGACCGGGACGGGGATAGCGCCGGTTCTCGGAGTGCGGTAGCGCTACTATTGTCTGTCATGGTCGACGATAGCAGTGCGCGCATTGCCGCGGAGCTCCGCGAGTGGATCGCGACGGCGCAGCCGGGCGCGAAACTCCCCTCGACGCGCGAGCTCGTCGCCCGGCACGGGGCCGGCCCGGTCACCGTGCAGAAGGCGTTGCGCACCCTGGCGTCCCAGGGCGCGGTCGAAAGCAGGCCGGGTGTAGGCACGTTCGTCCGCTCCGTGCGAGTCGCCCGGCCGAGCGACTACGGGTGGCAGACCGCGGCGCTGGGCTCCCGGAAGAACGACCGACCCACCGTCTCGGCCGCCATGCGGCCCGCGCCCAACGACGTGATCGCGCTGCACTCCGGTTACCCGTGCCGCGAACTGCTACCGGAACGGCTCGTGCGGTCCGCGTTCACCCGAGCCGCACGCAGCGACGCGATCGTCGACAGGCCGCCCACGGCGGGGATTCCGGAACTGCAGGCGTGGTTCGCCACCGAGCTCGGCACCGCGGCACCGGGGGACGTGGTGATCTTCCCGGGCAGTCAGAGCGGGCTGAGCGCGATCTTCCGCGCGCTGGTCGGAGCCGGGCGCCCGCTGCTGATGGAATCGCCCACGTACTGGGGAGCGATCGTGGCCGCCGCACAGGTGGGCGTGCAGACGGTGCCTGTTCCCAGCGGACCGGACGGTCCTGACCCGGACCAGCTCGCCGGCGCGTTCGCACGCACCGGCGCCCGCGCGTTCTACGCGCAGCCGAACTACGCCAATCCGACCGGCGTGCAGTGGTCTCCGCGTCTGGCGGGGGAGGTGCTGGACGTGGTCCGCCGGAACGGGGCTTTCCTGATCGAGGACGACTGGGCGCGGGATCTCGGCATCACCACCGAACCCGAACCGGTGGCCGCCAGGGACGAGGACGGGCACGTCGTCCACCTGCGCTCGCTGACCAAGACCGTGTCGCCCTCGGTGCGCATCGCCGGGGTGATCGCGCGCGGCCCCGCCCGGGAGCGGATCCTCGCCGACACCCAGTCCGAGGCGGTCTACGTCAGCGCGATGCTGCAGGCCGTGGCCCTGGACGTGGTCACCCACCCCGCGTGGCGCCGATACCTGCGCGACCTGCGCCGGCAGCTCGCCGCTCGCCGCGACCTGCTGGCCGACGCCGTGCGCGAACACGTTCCCGGCGCGCACCTGGAGGTTCCGGCCGGTGGGCTCAACCTGTGGGTGCGGCTGCCGGACACCACCGATCTGGCCGCGCTCGTGCGGGACTGCGAGACCGCCGGGGTCGTCGTCGCCCCCGGTGACGAGTGGTTCCCGGCCGAACCGACCGGCCGCTTCCTGCGCCTGAACTACGCGGGACCGAACCCCGGCGCGTTCCCGGAGGCGGCCCGGCTGATCGGAGAGGCGCTCAGCCGACGAGCTTGAGGGCGGCCGTCTCGACGGTCTGCTCGTCGAGCAGGACGTGGTAAGCGGCGGCGCCGAGCGGGATGAAGCTGTCCTCACTGGTCACGCGGCCGATGCGGCCGGTGAACCCGGCGTCGACGAGCGCGGTCACCACCGACTCGGAAACGCCTCCGCTGCGGCGTGTTTCGTCCACGACGAGGACTTTCCCGGTGGCCTCCGCCGCTTCGAGGAGGTCGTCGACCGGAAGTGGGGCCAGCCAGCGCAGGTCGAGCACGCGGGCCCGCACACCTCTGCGTTCGAGGCGTTCGGCGACGCGCAGGCTCATCGGGACCCCGTTGGCGAAGCTGACCAGGGTGAGGTCGCCGCCGTCGCCGTGAACGCGGGCGCGGCCGAGGGGCACGTGGTGCTCGCCCGGTGCGGGATACCGGGCCAGCCAACCGTCGTCGCCGGGTTCGTGCAGGTCGCGGGTGTGGTAGAGGGCGATGGGTTCGAGGAACGCGCACACCCTGCCGTCCTCGCGGGCGGCGGCGACGCAGGTCCGCAGCATCGATGCCGCATCGTCCGGACGCGACGGGGAGGCGAGCACGACACCGGGCAGGTCGCGCAGCGCGGCTACGCTGTCGTCGTTGTGGAAGTGTCCGCCGAAGCCCTTCTGGTAGCCGTAACCGGCGATGCGCACGACCATCGGGTTGGTGTAGCGGCCGTCGGAGAAGAAGCGCAGCGTGCTCGCCTCGCCGCGCAGCTGATCGGCGGCGTTGTGGAGGTAGGCGAGGTACTGGATCTCCGGGATCGGCACCATCCCCGCCAAACCGGCTCCCAGTGCAGTGCCGAGGATGCTCTGCTCGTCGAGCAGGGTGTCGAAAACCCTGCTGCCGCCGAAGGTCTTGCGCAGGCCGCGGGTCACGCCGTAGACGCCGCCCTTGCGCGCGACGTCCTCGCCGAAGACCAGCACCTTCTCGTCGCGGCCGAGCTCCTCGGCCAGCGAGCGGTTGATCGCCTGCGCCAGAGTCAGCGGCCCCTCGTCCTCCGGCGCGGTGCGGAAGGTGTCGGCCCGCCCTGCCGGGACCTCGGCGGTGCGCTCGGCGATGGCCTCGGGGGAGTGGCGGTGCAGCGCGCTCATCACCTCGGCCGCGCTGCCGAGCTTGCGCCGCGTCAGGGCGTCCTCGGCGATCTCGGCCACCTCGACGCGCTTGGTCTCGTACCGCGCCAGGACCTCCTCGGGGGTGAGAACTCCTTGCGAGATCAAGGCTTTCGCGGTTCCCAGCAACGGGTCTCGGTCGTGGTCGCCGGTGATCTCGGTGCGGGAGCGGTAGGCGGACTCGACGTCGGAACCGGCGTGGCCCATCAACCGGACCGTCCGCAGGTGCAGGAAGGCGGGGGCGCGGTGCTCGCGCACCCACTCGGCGGCTTCCCGGGACACGCGCAAGCACTCGACCGGGTCCGAGCCGTCGGCGGTGAAGTACCGCAATCCGGGCCGATCCCCGTAGGTGGAGGCGATCCACCCCGACGGGGTGCGCACGCTGATCCCGATCCCGTTGTCCTCGCACACCAGCAGCAGCGGCAGTGGCAATCCCTGAAAACCGCAGTGCAGCGCGGAGTTGATGGCGCCGACGGCGGTGGAGTGGTTGGCCGAGGCGTCCCCGAAGCTGCACACCACCACCGAATCCGCGGGCCACTCGGCAGGCACGCCCAGTCGCGCGCCGCGCTCCAGTGCGAAGGCGAGCCCCACCGAGCGGGGCAGGTGCGAGGCGATGGTCGAGGTCTGCGGGATCACCGACAGGGCACCGTGCCCGAAGACCTTGTGCCGACCTGCGGAGATCGGCTCGTCGGCCGAGGCCACCACACCCAGCAGCACGTCGCGCAACGGAGTGCTCCCGGCGACCCCGCGGCCGCGCTCGAGGTAGAACGCCCCGGAGCGGTAGTGCAGCAGCGCCGGATCGCTCACCCGCAGCGCTGCCGCCACAGCCGCGTTCGACTCGTGGCCGGACGAGCCGATGCTGTAGAACCCCTCGCCCCGCTTGCCCAGTTCCCTGGCCTTGAAGTCCAGGTGCCGGCTCCCGGCCTGGGAGTCGAACAACCCCACCAGGTCTTCGCCCGGCACACCCGTGGTCCGGAGCGCAGTGGAACTGCGGGTTGCCAGGTGGGGGACGGTGTTGCGGAAGTGCTCGTCGATGGGTTCGGTCATGATTGCTCCCACTCGGATGCGACCGCTGTGCAGGACTTGGCGAGGAACTCCAGGGCGACGGGGAGCAGCGGGTTGGTGTTCTGCTCGCGGTAGAGGACCTTCACCCGGCGGCGCGGGTCGAAGCCGACGATCGGGGCGACCCCGCGCTGGTCGTGCGGGATGGCCAGAGCAGGCAGGACGGCGACGCCGAGTTCCCGCCGGACGAGGTCGCGGATGACGGAGTAGTCGTTGCTGCGGAACGTGATGCGCGGAGCGAAGCCCGCGGCGGCCGTCAGCCGGATCAGCGAGCGGGCTCCCGCGGTGTCCTGCCGGGTGCAGATCCAGTTGTCCCGCGCCAGATCGGGCAGCTCCACGCGGGCTCGCCCGGCTAAGCGGTGCGATTCGGGCAGGACCACGTGCAGCGGCTCGGACAGGAGCTCTTCCGCGCGCAGCTCGATCGGCCACTGGCGCGGATCCAGGTCGTACTCGAAGACCAGGGCCGCGTCCAGCACGCCGTCGAGAACGCCGTCCACGACCTCGTCCGGTTCGCCTTCGTCGAGCTGGACCTCGGCGTTCGGGCGTTGCGAGATGACCGAGGCCAGCACGTCGGGAAGCACGCGCGAGTTTGCGGTGGCGAAGGACGCCAGCCGGAGGCTGCCCTCCTCACCGACGACCATCGCCCGGACCTCGCGCTCCAGCGAGTCCAGCGCGTTGAGCGCGTCGCGGCTGCGATCGGCGAGCCGGAGCGCGAGCGCGGTGCTGCGGGCCGAGCGCGCCGAGCGCTCGAACAGCGGTGCGCCGATCGCCCGCTCCAGCAGCACCATCTGCTGGGACACCGCCGAGGCGGTGTAGCCCAGCATCCGCCCGGCCTCGGCGAACGAGCCGGTCCGCACGCACTCCTGCAGCGTTCTGAGGTGAATCGGGTTGAGCACGCGGATTCCTCACCGCCTCCGATGTGGTCAGGCCGGAACAGGCGACCGGCCGCGCAGCCGCATCGCGTCGCGGACCCGCTGCTGAGCCATCTCCAGCGCCGCGGCGTGCGGCAGGGACCCCGTGACGGCGGCGGTTTCCAGCACCAGCAGGGTGTTGCGCCTGGTCCTGGTAGCGACCTCGTCGAGGATCCTGGCGGGTTCGGGGCGGAAGGGCGAGTACCTCGCGTCCATCGCGAACCCGGCGGCGATGGCTCCGCCGGCGTTGGCGATGAAGTCCGGCACGATCTCCACCCCTCGCGCGGCGAGCGCGCGGCGGGCGGCGACGTTGGTCGGCAGGTTGGCGCCCTCCACGACCAGTCCGGTGCGGATCCGGGCGGCGACGGACTCGTCGATGACGTCCTGCCTCGCGGCCGGGATCAGCACATCGCAGTCCACCGTCAGCTCCTCGCCGTGCGAGAGGCGCTGCGCGGGAGTGGCTTTCGCGACGCAGGTGTCGCCGAACTCGGCCTGTGCCGCCAGCCACGCGGGCACGTCGAGACCGTTCGGGTCGTGCACCGAACCGTCCGCCGTGGACAGCGCGACCAGCTGCGCGCCGAGCTCGCTGAGCCGGGCGGCGGTGGCCGTGCCGACGGCGCCGAAGCCCTGCACCGCGATCCTCGCGCCGGCGACCGGTTTTCCGGCTCGTTCCAGCGCCGCCAGGGCGGCTTCGGCGACACCGTGCCCGGTCACCCCGAGCTGGTCGTAGGGAACACCGCCGAGGGCTTCCGGAACGCCGACGGCCGCACCGCGATCGCCGAGTTCGTCCTGGATGATGGCCGCGTCGTGCTCGGTCATGCCCATGTCCAGCCCGGCGACGTAGCTGGCCGGGATCTGGTCGGCCAGGCGGCGAGCGAACGCGCGCACCACGGCTTCCTTGTCGGGGGAGCGGGGATCGGCGACGATCCCGGCCTTGGCCCCGCCGTGGAAGAGGTCGACCGCCGCCCACTTCCAGGTCATCACCCGCGCCAGCCGGGCGATCTCGGCGGTGGTGACGTTCGCGGCCATCCGCGTGCCGCCCTTGCCGCTGCCGCGGGCGGTGTTGTCGATGACCAGCACGCCCCGCATCCCGGTGCGCGCGTCGGAGACGCAGACGACCTTCTCCGGGCCCCACTCGTCGATCTCCTGCAACAGATCAACCACGGTTGTCCCTTCCTACACGCAGTTGTGCTCGGGCCGGGGCGCGGCGCCGTCGAAGCGGCGCACGTCGAGGCCGGAGACGTCGATGGGCGGTGTGCGGCCCAGGACCAGATCGCGCATCACCTCGCCGATCGCCGGGCTCTGCAGGAAGCCGTGCCCGGAGAAGCCGGTGGCGTAGAAGAACCCGCCGTCGTGGCCGACCAGCGCGTTGTGGTCAGGGGTGATCTCGTAGAGCCCGGCCCAGCCGTGCGCGACTCCGGCCTCGGCCAGTCGAGGGGCTCGCCGCTCGACGGCTTCGCCGAGCCTGCCCAGCCACCGGTCGTCGGTGCTCAGCCGGAACCCGAACTCCTCGTCCGGGTCCGACATGCCGACGAGCATCCCCGGGCCTTCCTCGTGGAAGTAGAAGCTGGTGGCGAAGTCGATCGTGAACGGCGAACGCGGCGGGCGGTCGGGCATCGGTTCGGTGACCAGGATCTGCCTGCGCAGCGGGCGCACCGGCAGCTCGACCCCGGCGAATTCGCCGATCGCCGCCGACCACGCCCCCGCCGCGCACACCACCGCGGTGGTGCGCACCGACCCCTCGGCGGTGCGCACCCCGGTGATCTCGCCGCCTGCGGTGTCGATCCCGGTCACCTCGACGCCGTGCCGCAGCACCGCGCCGCGCTCCCGAGCCGCTCGGGCGTAGCCCTGCACGACGCCTTCGGGAGTGCAGTGCCCGTCGGTGGGCGAGAAGGCCGCCGCCAGCAACCCGTCGGGGGAGGCCAGCGGTGAGAGCTCGCACGCCTGCTGCGGGGTGAGCATCCTGCTGGGCACGCCCAGCGAGTTCTGCAGCGCGACGCTCGTCTCGAAGGCCGCGACGTCGTCGGGATCCGACAGCAGGAACAGGTATCCCTGCTGCTTGAGGTCGATCTCGCCGCCGGGCCTGCGGGCGAAGTCCTCGAAGGCCCGCAGGCTGCGCTGCCCGAGTTCGATGTTGACGGGATCGGAGAACTGCGCCCGGACACCTCCGGCCGCCTTGCTGGTGCTGCCCGAACCGAGTTCGCCGCGTTCCAGCAGCAGCACGTCCGCGCCGGCTTCGGCGAGGTGGAAGGCGGTGCTGACGCCCACCGCTCCGCCGCCGACGACCACGACCTCCGCTGCGGTCGGGAGCACTAGTTCCCGCCGAGCTCAGGCGGCAAGCGGAAGTCCAGCTCGGGTTCGACGGTGTCGACGTCCATCTGGGCCTTCTGCAACTTGCCGGAGAAGTCCCAGTTCAGCGACTGCCAGCGGGTGAACTGGTCGAGCACCCAGATGCCCGACTGGCGGCTGCCGTTGCCGGACTTGCCGTTGCCGCCGAAGGGCAGGTGCGCCTCGGCGCCGGAGGTCGAGTTGTTCACGCTGACCATGCCCGCCCCGGTGCCCTGCCGGAAGCGGAACGCCTTGGCCGGGTCGGAGGTGTAGATCGCCGCCGAGAGCCCGTAACCGGGGGCGTTGCCGAGCTCGATCGCCTCGTCCAGCGTCTCGTAGGTGGTGATGCCGACGATCGGGCCGAAGGTCTCGTTGCGGAAGATGTGGTCGTCGCTGCGCATCCCGTCCACCAGCACCGGGTGGTAGTACAGGCCGGTGGCCGGGTCGCCGTGGAAGCCCTTGCGCGGCTTGTCGTTCGTGATGCGCCCTACCGAGTCGGAGCCGAGCGGGGTGTGGTGCGGCTGCAGGGTGTCCAAGATGGACTCGAAGTTCTCGGCGAACTTCGAGTCCAGCATCGGCCCGTAGAGCACGTTTCCGCTCGGCTCGCCGACGGTGGCCGCGCGCAGGGCCGCGTCGAGGCGGGAGGTGAACTCGTCCTTGACGTCGCGGTGCACGATGAGGTTGCCCAGCGAGGTGCAGCGCTGCCCGGCGGTGCCCCAGCCGGAGAACAGCGCGCCTTCCACCGCCAGGTCCAGGTCGGCGTCCTCGGTGACGATCATCGGGTTCTTCCCGCCCAGCTCCAGGCAGGGGTTCTGCAGGTGCCGCCCGCACAGCTCGCCGACCCGGGTGCCCACCGCGCTGGAACCGGTGAACCCGACCTTGTTGACGGTCCCGGCCTCCAGGGAGGCCTCCAGGCCCTTGAAGGCCGCTTCGCCGTCGGTGTAGACGAGGTTGAGCACGCCCTTGGGCACGCCGGCCTTCCACGCGAGTTCGGCGACGGCGCGAGCCGCGCCCGCGGCGTACTCGGCGGGCTTCCACACGACCGCGTTTCCGCACAGCAGCGCCGGGACCAGGTACCAGGACGGCACCGCCACCGGGAAGTTGCCCGCGGTGATCACCACCGCCACGCCGACCGGCGCGCGGAAGGTGAACAGCTGCTTGTCGGGCATTTCGGAGGGCACTGTCTGGCCGTAGAGCCTGCGGCCCTCGCCTAGGAAGAAGTCGCAGGTGTCGACGATCTCCTGCACCTCGCCGAGCGCTTCGGCGTAGGGCTTGCCGATCTCGCGGGTCACCAGCCGGGCGAGCGATTCCTTGTTGGCCTCGACCAGGCGGCCCAGCCCGGCGATCACGCGACCGCGCACCGGGGCGGGCACCTGGGCCCACTCCTTCTGGGCGCGGTGGGCCTGCTCGGTCGCGACCCGCAGGGTCTCGGGGGTGCCCAGCGCGACCTTGGCGACGACGTCGTCGAGGTTCGCGGGGTTCTTCGAGAGGTACTCGCCTCCGCCGTCGATCACCTCCGGGGCGTCCGGGCCGATCACGGAGCTCAACGTCGCCTGCACCGACATGCACCTCTTCCTGCTCGGGACCACGCTGGGATCACCGTAGAACGCCGGGGCCCGCCCTGTTGAGCATCAGAAGGGTGATTTCTCGTCTCGCTGAGATCCAGCATCGCTGCTGCTGCCTTCCGGTGGGCCCACCGATGTGCCAACGTCGGTCCGCATGAGGTTCCTCAGCGACACGGATGTGGCGGCGGCGCTGGACTACGACGTCGCGATCGCCTCGCAACGCCTGGCCTTCGAGTCGCTGGGCCGGGGAGAGGCCCAGCAAGCGGCGAAGACGGCGATCAGGACGGGTGAGGACACGGCCCTGTCGTACCTGAGCAGGCTCTCGCCCCGGCACGGCCCGGTGGCCAAGCTCGTGTCCGTGAACCCCGGCAACGCCGATCGCGGCATGGCGTCGATCAACGCCACGGTCCTGGTGCTCGACGCCGAGACCGGCACGCTCACCGCGACGATGTCCGGCACCGCGCTCACCGAGCTCCGCACCGCCGCGGGCAGCGCCGTCGCCCTGGACGCCCTGGCGCCGACCGGCGCGGACGTGCTGGCGGTGATCGGTTCGGGAGTCCAGGCCCGAGCCCACGTCCGCGCTGTCTCCCGCGTCCGCGCCCTCACCGAGGTCCGGGTCCACAGCCGCGACGCGGCCCGCCGCGAGTCGACCGCCGCTGAACTCGCCGCCGAGCTCGGACTCGACGTCCGGCCGACCGCCACCGCAGCCGAGGCGGTCGGCGACGCGGGGATGGTGGTGGCCTGCACCCTGAGCTCCGACCCGGTCGTCGAGACCGCCGACCTCGCCCCGGGCGCCACCGTGGTCAGCGTCGGGAGCTTCGAACCCCACCGCCGGGAGGTCGACGGCGACCTCCTGCGGGCGGCGGACAGGATCGTCGTCGACGACGTCGACACGGCCGCCCACCACGCGGGTCCGATCATGGCCGCCCTCGAATCCGGTGACCTCGACAGGGGTGGTCTGACCCCGCTCGGCACGATCCTCACCGCCCAAGCCCCGGGCCGAAAGTCCGCCGAGGAGCTCATCTTCTACAACAGCGTCGGCATCGGCGTCCAAGACGCAGCAGCAGCCCTCGCAGTCCTGGGCTTGCTGTGAGACCGCGTGGCTCATGCGGGTGATGGTTACCCAACATCGTGCATAAAACGCCACGGAGCTTGATCGACGGTCTCAGATCCCCGAATCATGGAGCCATGAAGCTATCCAAGGTGACGGAGCGCAAGGACGAGAATTGTCCTGCCGTGTACGTGTCCGACAGGGGGACGGCCGTGATCCAGGGGGTGCTGGTCGAAGCGGGCACAGAAGGTCTCACCCTGGGAGACGGGGAGTTTGCCGTCGAGATTCCCCCGGACGTTGTCCTTGCCGCTGTTGGAGCTCTTCAGGAGGTCACAAGTGATCCTTTCGAACCTGCGTGAGCGGTTCGCGAATTGTCAGAGCTCGGCATGGCGGTTCGAGGCTCAGCCGACCTACACCATGCCTGGTGAGCAGGATGACCTGGAGCTCTGGCGCGCTGGTGAGCCTATGCCGGAGGGATTCAACTCCGCTTGGCACGAGCGTGTTTCGGGCTATGTCGAGCGCGGTGTGTCCATGGGGCGTGTCCGCGTTGTCCGCAGGCCGCTCACGGAGTACCTGCGGCATCAGTTCGAGTGGGCCATTCCTGGCAACATCAAGGCTGGGGAGGACATCCGGATCCTGGATCTCACCGAACTTGAGCTTGATCTGCCGTCCCAGGACTTCTGGCTCTTTGACGATCAGATCGTGGTGGATCTCAACTTCAACCCCGACGGTACGATGATCAACCGGGAGCAGCTCGAAAATCCTGACCTCTCGAAGTACCTGAAGTGGCGCGATACTGCACTCGCGCATTCAGTTGCTTTCCACGAGTTCCATGCTGGAACCTGAGAACGAGAGGCGC
Source organism: Saccharopolyspora tripterygii (assembly GCF_054778355.1). Taxonomy (NCBI): domain Bacteria; kingdom Bacillati; phylum Actinomycetota; class Actinomycetes; order Pseudonocardiales; family Pseudonocardiaceae; genus Saccharopolyspora; species Saccharopolyspora tripterygii. Next base: position 17,477 of record NZ_BAAGZP010000034.1, read on the forward strand.
GATCGCAGGGATTTAGCTGATTCGCTGAAGCAGTTGCGCAAAGCGGCCGGGCTCTCTGGGGAGAGGCTGGCCGCTCGTGCTGCCATGTCCCAGTCCAAGATCAGCAGGATCGAATCGGGGCGGGCCCTTCCCAGCGTTGCCGATGTCGAACGGATCATGCAGGCGCTCGATGTGCCGGCGGATGCTCAACTCGACATCCTCACTGCCGCACGGTCTGCCAATGTTGACTACGTCTCGGCTCGTTCGGCGGCCCGCATGGGAATCTGGCGGCGGCAGGCCGAGATCAAGGCGCTGTGCGAAGTATCCACGACGGTCCGGCATTTCCTTCCGGTCATCCCGTCCGGTCTCATTCAGGCTGCGGAGTACGCGAGAAGCGTCCTGACTCCCGTCCTCGAGGGTGACACCGCGCGTGACGTCGACCGCGCCGTGAAAGCCAGGATGGAAGCCCAGGAAGTGCTCGACGACGAATCCCGCACGTTTCACTTCTTGCTGACGGAACAGGCTGTGCGGCTGAAGCAAGCGTCCGCGTCAGTGATGGTGAAGCAGCTCCGACACATGGCTACCGTGTCCGAGCGGCCGAACGTGGACCTGACAATCCTGCCGCACACGGCCTCGATCACGTCGCCGCCGTTGAACATATTCGTGATCTACGACGAGCGCCTTGCCACCGTCGAAATGTTCTCCGGGAGCGTTGCGCTCCGGGACTACCGCGATATCTCGTATCACCTCAACGTGTTCGACTATTTTCGGGAGCGAGCCGTTTCGGAGAATTCCGCTCGGCGGCTTCTGAATTCTGTGGCCGACGAGTTTATGCGAGGTCCTGACTAGAACTGGAATTGTGGTTCTCGCTGCGTCTAATTTCGCTTCATGGTGATGTTGAACGAGGGGCGGCCTGATGCCGAAAAGGGCTCTTCCCAGATGAGGGTGTAGGTCGGCCGGGCGCGTCGGTCCGCAGATAGACGTCGAGGTCTCCCGACGATGGAGGTTCCTACGCCATCCATCCGAAAGACCTCGACGTGTCCGACGCTACCCCGCCGGCCGGGTTCGGCCGCCCTGACCTGACCGCCTTCGCGGCTCATCCCAATCGACCCTGATCGGGTCTGCTGACCCCCTCGACGAGAACGCAGCGACATCACAGCCACCCAACCCCGACCGTCCGGGAAGCCGGGGCACGTCACATGGCCTGTGCTGCGGGCGTGTCGAGTGGGTCGTCCAGGGGCGACGCAGGAGCGTCGACGCGACGTGCTGAGAGGTGGTTCCAACCGAGCGCTAGGACACCGGCTACAGGCATGGCGATAGGTCAGGAACGGCGTCGCTCCCTGCGCAGGAGGGAGCGCAGAGTCTCGGCGTTCGCGTAGCCGACCCGTCGCGCGATCTCGGCGGAGGTGAGGTCCGTGGTTGCTGAGAGGTGCCGAGCTCGTTCGATGCGAAGCCGTTGGACGAAGCCGAGCGGAGTGAGGTTGAGCGCCGCACGGACTCGTCGTTCGAGGGTGCGCCGGCTGGTGCCGAGCGACTGCGCGACGAAGGCGACGTTGAACGGTTCGTCCAGGCGGACGCGCACGAAGCGTTCGAACTCGACGACGATCGGGTCCTCGTGCCGGAGATGTTCGTAGGCGACGAAGGCCGCCTGCGACGGGCGCTCGTCGATGATGAGGAGCTTGGCGACATGTTGGGCCAGGTCGGGGCTGATCGATCGCACGAGTGAGAGCGCGAGGTCGATGTGGGCGAAGGCGGCGCCGGCGGTGACGAGGTTCCCGTCGACCACGACCATGGTGTCGAGATCGAGGGCGACGGTCGGATAGCGCTTCAGGAACTCCGGCCCCAGGAACCAGCTGGTCGTCGCCCGCCGATGATGCATCCGTCCGGTCTCGGCGACGGCGAACACGCCGGTGCACGCCGCGGCGATCCGGGTGGTCGCGTCGTCGAGGCGCCCGAGTGAGGCGATGACCGAACGAGCATCTCGGCTCTGGAGGGCGTCGTGGGTCGCGGCGGCCGTGAGGGTTCCAAGCGCAGGGACGACGACCACGTCGAACTCTCCGGACTCCGACAGCGGGTGGTCCACCGACAGGGTCATCGATGCCGTCGTGGTCACTCGCCGTTTCGGTCCGAGGATGGCGAGTTCGATCGGGTCGATCCGCGGGTCGACATCGCCGCGGGCTCCGTCGGCCACCCGCACGATGTCGATGACCGACGCGACCGCCGAACCGAAGCAGCCGTCGATCGCGATCAGTCCGATACGCATGGCGCGAACAATAGCAATACTGCCGTATACGCCACTCCCCACCGGCCCTCGCGCGTCATACGCTGAACTCGCCCCACGAGGAACGCCGACTTCAAGGAGAACCCCTCATGTCCACACCCGCATCACTTCCGTATGCCTTCGTCGCCAAGATCGTCGCGGCTGATGGACAGCACGACGCGCTCGCCGATCTGCTCGCCGGCGCTGTCGCACTCGCCAACGAAGAAGTAGGAACGATTGTCTGGTTCGCGGCTAGGACCCACGCCGACACCTTCTGGATCTTCGATGCATTCCCCGACGAGGCCGCTCGCGACGCCCACGCCAACGGCGCCATCGTCGCAGCCCTGATGGCCAACCAGCACCTCCTCGGCGCAGCACCCGAGATCCTGGCGGCCGACGTCCTCGCGTCCAAGCTCCCGTAGTCCGCCAACGCACGAGACGATCGCGCCCCGCCGAGCCGTCGGACCCGACCGCCTCGACACCCGCACCACGTTGACGATCCCCGACGGGCCGATCACGAGGAGGCCAGGCAACACCAGGCGCAAGCCTGGAGCGGCACTGTTTCACCGGTGGTCATCGAGAGAGCCAGCGCGGTTCCATGGCAGCGCAACTGTGTCAACTTGCCCTCCGTCCCGCGAGGCGCCGTGGGCGGGTCGTGGTTGCGATCCGTTGCCGTGACGGGAGACGCGTTGCGCGTCGCAGCGATGACGGGTCGTTGGCGTTCCGGGGCGTTGCGTTCGTGCGCGCCGCGCGTGCGGCATGGAGCATCTCGCTGCGCACACAACGATCGCTGCGCCGACGCACCGTTGACACCTCGCACGTCCAGGTCGCGACACAACGCCACGCTGCGTTGCCGAGCGGAGCGAGGCATATCGGCACACGGACAGGATGCCGGCCGCGAGCGCTCAGCCGGCGAGGGGTCCGTCGCAGAGGAGAGCGACGTCGGTGTCGGGCAGAGCCGTGAGGCCAGCGCATTGCGCGACCACCAGAACCGAACCGCCCCTGCCCTGCGTTTGCGCAGGTCAGGGGCTGTTAGCCGGAGCCGCCTGTCGGAATCGAACCGACGACCTAATCACGTCGGCTTTGCGGGCTCTTCCCAGATGAGGGTGTAGGTCGGCCGGGCGCGTCGGTCCGCAGATAGACGTCGAGGTCTCCCGACGATGGAGGTTCCTACGCCATCCATCCGAAAGACCTCGACGTGTCCGACGCTACCCCGCCGGTCGGCTTCGGCCGCCCTGACCTGACCGCCTTCGCTCGACTCGACGGCCTCGGTCTGAGCGTGACCGGGCAACGACTTGAACCGGATCGTGCGGTCCTCGCGTGCCGCGTGGTGGAACCAGATCAGTCTTGCCGACGGTGCGGCAGCGAAGGCGCTGCTCGTGACACCGTGATCCGGCGGTTGGCCCACGAGCCGCTGGGCTGGCGACCGACCGTGCTGGAAGTTGTAGTGCGCCGCTACCGCTGTGCCGACTGCGGACACGTGTGGCGCCAAGACACCAGCGCCGCGGCGGAGCCACGCGCGAAGCTCTCGCGCACCGGGTTGCGGTGGGCGCTGGAAGGGATCGTGGTCGCACACCTCACCGTCGCCCGTGTCGCCGAGGGACTCGGGATCGCGTGGGACACCGCCAACAACGCGGTCCTGGCCGAAGGCAATCGGCTGCTGATCAACGACCCCACGCGGTTCGAGGGCGTGAAGGTCATTGGCGTCGATGAGCACGTCTGGCGCCACACCAGGCGTGGCGACAAGTACGTCACCGTGATCATCGACCTCACCCCGGTCCGCGATGGCGCCGGCCCAGCAAGGCTGCTGGACATGGTCGAGGGCCGGTCGAAGGCGGCGTTCAAGACCTGGCTCGCCGACCGCGACGACGCCTTCCGTGACGCGGTCGAGGTGGTCGCGATGGACGGCTTCACCGGGTTCAAGACCGCCGCTGCGGAGGAGATCCCGGACGCGGTCACGGTGATGGATCCCTTCCACGTCGTGCGCCTGGCCGGTGACGCCCTCGACAGGTGCCGGCGCCGGGTCCAACTCGCGATCCACGGGCACCGTGGGTTCAGGGACGACCCGCTCTACAAGTCGCGGCGCACGCTGCACACCGGCGCGGACCTGCTCACCGACAAGCAGAGCGACAGGCTACGCGCGCTGTTCGTTGATGACGCTCACGTCGAGGTCGAGGCGACCTGGGGTGTCTACCAGCGCATGATCGCCGCCTATCGCCACGAGGACCGGCAACGTGGCCGCGAGCTCATGGAGAAGCTGATCACCGACCTCAGCGCCGGCGTCCCCAAGGTGCTCACCGAGCTCACCACCCTGGGCCGGACCCTGAAGAAGCGAGCCGCCGACGTGCTCGCCTACTTCGAACGACCCGGCACCAGCAACGGGCCGACCGAGGCGCTCAACGGACGGCTCGAACACCTGCGCGGCTCCGCACTCGGGTTCCGCAACCTGACCAACTACATCGCCCGAAGCCTGCTCGAGACCGGCGGCTTCAGACCCCAACTCCTACACCCCCGATTGGGATGAGCCCCGAAAAGCCCCCGAGGTCGTCGGCGGGATGCGAAACGCGCGGGCGCACCGCGGTTCTCGTCGACGGGCGCAGCTGGTTGGCCGGCCCGCTTCCGGGTCGCACCCGACCTCTGCCCTCGACAGGGACGGCCTGACACTGCTCGGCACGATCCTCACCGCCCACCGGGTCGAAAGGCCGCCGAGGAGTGCATCTTCTACAACAGCGTCGGCATCGGCGTCCAGGACGCAGCAGCAGCCCTCGCAGTCCTGGGCTTGCTGTGAGATCGATTTGCCCGATGTGAAGGCCTTTCGAGGCGTCAGCCCATCAGTGAGAATTCGGATCAGAGAGCGTGACCGAAAGCTACGCAGCGCATCCACGTGATCAAAATGGGCCCCTGACCGTATCAAACGTTATGCGAGTACGTGAATAGACCTTGTCCGCGTCGATCACCTGCCCAAAGCTTGTCGTATGGAGCTACGCAAGGTGTCCGGCTGCGAGGACAAGACCTGCCCGGCCGTTTACGTATCGGACCTGGGCACGGCAGTGGTTCAGGGCGTCCACGTGCCCGAGGCGGAAGGGCTAGAGTTCGGCGATGGTGAGACGGCTGTGGAGTTGCCCGCCGGAGTCGTTCTGAGTGCGTTTTCCGCCCTACTCGAAAGCCCTGGGGTGCGCCCGGATGACCGACGCCGTCTTATGGAGGCATTGAAGTGATTCTGAGCAGGGACGAGTTCGGCAAGCGGTTCGACGACTACCGGCGGTCCACCTGGCGTTTCGAGTGCCAACCGACCTACACCATGCCGCGCGAGCAGGACGGTATCCGCCGGTGGCGGGCGGGGGAGCCGAAGCCTGCTGACCACAACAGTCGTTGGAACGAGGCCGTCGAGCACATCGTGGCATCGGGCCGCAGCATCGGCCGCGTTCGAGTTGTCTCCCGCCCGCTGACCGAATACCAGCGTTACCAACTTGACTGGGGGATTCCGGGAAACATCGAAGCAGGCGAGGACATCCGGATCCTTGACATGACCGAGCTGGATCTGGACCTACCGGACCAGGACTTCTGGTTCTTCGATGAGTCGCTCGTCGTCCACCTGAACTTCAACCCGGACGGTACGCTCATCGACTTGGAGCAGAGGGAGAACCCAGACCTCGCGCAGTACTTGCAGTGGCGAGACACGGCGCTGGCGCACGCAGTGCTTCTCAGTGAGTGGAATGCTCGAACCTGACTCAGATCAACATCGCAAGGACCTCGCGGACACGCTGAGGCAGTTGCGCCGAGCGGCCGGACTCTCCGGGGAGAGGCTGGCCGCTCGCGCTGCCATGTCGCAGCCCAAGATCAGCCGCATCGAATCCGGCAAGGCGTTGCCCTCCGTCTCGGACGTCGAGCGGATCATGCAGGCGCTGGACGTGCCTGCTGAGATCCGGGCCGAACTTCTCGCGTTGACGCGGTCCGCGAACGTTGAGTACACCTCGCTGCGTTCCTCCGCGCGAATGGGAATCTGGCGGAGCCAAGCCGAGATCAAAGCCTTGGTGGAGACGTCGTCGGTCGTACGCCAGTTCTTGCCCGCCATTCCGTCCGAGCTTATCCAGACACCTGATTACGCGCGTGCTGTGCTCACGCCGGGAGTGGAAGGGCGACCCGCGCGTGACATCGAGCGTGCCGTACAGGCGCGGTTGGAAAGCCAGGAAGCGCTGAACGATGAATCCCGGACGTATCACTTCTTGTTGACCGAACAAGCGGTCCGGTTGAAGCGCGCTGGGAATGAAGTCATGGCGGACCAGCTTCGGCACATGACCGCGATGATGGACCGCTCGAACGTCGATCTGTCGGTACTTCCCAGCTCGGCGCTGGTGAACGCCTCCCAGTTGAACGTTTTCGTCGTCTACGACGATCGCATCGTGCTCACGGAGGTCTTCGCGGGCGAGGTAGCGCTCCGCGATTACCGGGACGTCTCCTACCACTTGAGCATCTTCGACCATTTTCGGGACCGGGCTTTTTCGGGAAGTTCCGCTCGGCGGATTCTGAATTCTGTGGCCGACGAGTTTATGCGAGGTCCTGACTAGAACTGGAATTGCGGTTCTCGCTGCGTCTAATTTCGCTGCATGGTGATGTTGAGCGAGGGGCGGCCTGATGCCGAAAAGCCCCCGAGGTCGTCGGCGGGATGCGAAACGCGCGGGCGCACCGCGGTTCTCGTCGACGGGCGCAGCTGGTTGGTGTGCCCGGTCGGTGGGCCGGCCTGCTTCCGGGTCGCCGCGGACATGGATCAGATCGCGAGGGACGCTGTCGACTTCCACGCTGAGAACCATTTCCTGGCGTGCGGCTGCTCGTCCTGCGGGCGGTGAGCGATGGCCCGCATCCCGTGCCAGTGGTTGTTCCTCGGCGGGTTCACCTTCCGATGGGGGAGGGGAGACCCGGCGATCGACGTGCTGCGGGGCGACACGGGTCCCGTGCACGGCAACGGCCGGCGAGTCGCCGTGATCCCCGTCGATCGGTCGTGGAAGGACGTCCAAGACCTGCAGCAACGAGCCCGGTCCTGGTTGCGGGCCACTGCGGTGAAGCGGGCCGGGGTCCGCGAGTGACGTCGCTCGGTGTGCTTTCCTTGGCGGGCGAGGACGGCGTTGAGGAGGTTGTGCGGGTGGGGTACGCGGCGAGGTTCGAGGCAGGGCTGGCGGAACTGGAACTTCCCGGACGCGTGGGCATCGCGAGCTGGGACCTCCGCGAGAACGCGCCGGTGCTGCGGGGAGCGGAGGTCGAGGTGCACTCGGCCAGCACCATCAAGGTCCTGGTGATGATCACCGCGTTGCGGGCCGTCGCCGACGGGCGCTCGAACCTCGACGAGCTGGTGCAGCTCCCGCCCGAGCGCACCCGGGGCACCGGTGTGCTGTTCGAGATGCCGAGCGTGCCCGCGATCTCGCTGCGCGACCTGATCAACCTGATGATCGTGGTCAGCGACAACGCCGCCACCAACGCCGTCATCGACCAGGTGGGGTTCCGCGCGATCGCCGAGTGCACATCGGACCTGGGCTGCACCGGAACCCGGATCGAGCGGCACATCATGGACACCGAGGCTCCCGGCGTCCTTCGGACCACCGCGCTCGACCAGGCCCGCGTCCTGGCCGCCCTCGCGGAGGGTGAGGCGCTGCCGCCGGAACTCGCCGAGCACGCCCTGGCGGTGCTGTCACGGCAGCAGGTCGTCGACCGAATCCCGTTGCTGCTGCCCGAGAACGCGCGCTGCTGGAACAAGACCGGCGAGATCAAGGGGCTGCGGCACGACGTCGCGCTGCTGAGCACCGACGACACCCCGCAGGTGGTGCTGGCCGTGCTCGTCGACCAGCTCACCGACCCGGTGTCCAACAAGGGCTACCGAGGCGGCGATGGCGTCGAGGCCATCGCCGCCATCGGAGAAGCCGCGTGGCGAGCGATGGTTCAGCCGAACACCGGGTTCCACGGAACCGAAGGCGCGTAGAGCGAGCGGATCCCGCTCATCGGCACGTTGTGGCGGAGCTCGGTGTCCCGGTACCGGGCGACCTGCTGGTGCCAGTTGAGGATGCCTGCGAGCCAGTCCTTGAGCTCCTCGGCGTGCTCGTTCAACGCCTCCTGAGCCTCCGGCGACACCTGCCGCTCCTCGTACAGGACGGGCAGCTCCACGTCGACGACGTGCCGGAACTGCTCCATCCGAGCGTTGAACAGCCCGTGCACGATCTCGAAGGCGCGGTCGGCGTCGCAGTCCAGGAAGTTCTGCACCACCAGGACCGCGTTGTGCACCTCGCCCTCGAACTCGATCTCCTTGCGGTAGGAGAAGACGTCGTTGAGCATCGTCGCGCAGTCGATCGCCGAGTTCTCCAGGTTCTGCACCGCGCGCGTCTCGTACAGCTCCGGAGGCACCACGTCGCCGTGGGCGAAGCGGGCCAGGCTGATCGTCATGTCCGAACCGAAGGTGGCGCGGCGCATCTCGACGTAGTCCACCGGATCCGGAACGTGGTTGAGGACTTGGTTGTCGAGCTCCCACACCCAGCTGTCGATCATCACCTCCACGGCGCTGCGCAGCGACTGCCGTTCCCGGGCGTTCATCGGAGCCGTGGTGCGCCGCCAGAGATCTGCCAGACCGCGCTCCATCATGTTCACCGGCACGATCCCCGGCTCACCGGTGTCGGTCATGACCTGCTTCAGCCGCTCGTTCTGCGCCTTCGCGCCGGTCACGTCCCGGACGTGGCCGTAGCGCTGCGGGTAGAGGTCGTCGCCGTAGGTGCCCCACACCAGCCAGTGCGAGGCGAGGTCGAGCTCCTCGATCGAGGCGTCCGGGTCGAGACCGGCGGCGCACAGCGGCAGGTCGTTGAACCGCACCGCCGCCTCGTCCCACACCGGCGGGGCGTCGGCGAACATCCCCATCTCCCGCGACCAGTCCACCGCGTGCTCGCGCGAGACGTCCAGGTGCGGGCATAAGTTCAGCTCGAACGGCACGTCCAGCTCGGGCCGTCGAACCGAACCGACCGGCTGGAACGGGACCCTGGTGAAGCTCCGAAGTCGCTGCGGCGCAGTCGAAACCAGCGACTTGGCGATGTAGGCGCCCGCGGTTCCCAGGCCCGTCGGGCCGCCCAGGACCGACGAACTGCCCCCGCCCTCGGGGTACCGCCCGGACGCCATGTGCCACTCGTGCCCGCCCGACTGCCAGTCCTGCAGGCCCTTGGCGTAACCCAGCACGGCCAAGCGTCCGACCGGGTCCACCCCGTGCTCGTCAGCAGTCTCGGCACCTCCGTCAGCGCGGTGTGTTCGAACTGGTGCATCCGCGAGGTCAAAAGGTCGTTGACCGTCTCGGCGGCCTCCTGGGTATCGCAGCCGAGGAACCGCTCGAAGACGAGCACGCCGTTGCTCAGCTCGCCCTCGTCGGTGACCTCGCGCTCGTAGGAGAACAGGTCGTTGCGCAGGTGCACCGCGTCGGAGAACGTGTCGCGCAGGACCTTCAGCGGGCGGGTCGCGGCGAGCTCGGCCGGGACCTCCACCCCCACGGCGTGCTCGACCAGGTTCGCCGACCAGGGTGCGCCGCCGACCTTGCGCCGCATCTCGATGTACTCGATGGGGTTGGACAGCCGGTTCTCGCTGATGTTGTGCAGCTCCCACAGGGACTCGTCCAGCAGCGCCGTCGTGCTGCCTGCGAACCGGCGCCGCCAATCGGCGCTCATCGACGGCACCGTGCGGCGCCACAGGTCCGCCAGCCCGGCCTCCACCGGATTGGTCGGCTGCTCGGTGATGTCGCCCTCCACCGGCATGAACATCCGCAACCGGTCGAGGTGCTCGCGCGCGGCGGTCAGGTCCGGGTCCCGCTTGTAGAGCTCGACGAAGTGGTCGTCGAAGTAGAAGACCCACACGTACCAGTCGGTGACGAGGTCGAGCTCGTCCCCGTCGCAATCGGGGTGGGTGTAGGCGCAGAGCAGGGCGTAGTCGTCGCGGTCGAGGTCGGCTTCGGACCAGATCTCCTTGCCCTGCTGCGGAACGTCGATCATCTCCATCTGGCGCGCCCAGGTCTTGCTGTGCTCTCTCGCGCGCTGCAGGTTCGGGTTCAGCCGGGCGGGGTAGGACAGGTAGAAGTCGGGCAGTCGGAACGACATGGGTCAGCGGCCTCCCAGAGGTGTGCACCGTCGCTCGCTGACGGAACCAGTGACTCGGCCCGCCGCCAATGCTTCGCCCCGATCGGCACACGATCGGGCTGCGACATCGCCCGCCCGGCCCATCGCCGAGATCACCGCTGGTGCACGAACTCCCCGTCGACCATGGTCAGATCCACCTCGCAGCCGCTGATCTCCTCCTGCGGCAGGGCGAACGGGTCGGCGTCGAGGACCACCAGGTCCGCGGCCTTGCCGACCTCAACGGTCCCGGTCTCGTGCTCCACGTGGTTCACCCAGGCGCCTCCGGCCGTGTAGGCGGCCAGCGCGTCGACGAGGTCGAGCGCTTCGCCCGGTTCCAGTGGTTCGTCCGACCCGGGCTCGCAGCGGTTGACGGCCGCGTGCACGCCGAGCATCGGATCGGCCTCCGAGACCGGCCAGTCGCTGCCGGCCGCGAGCACCGCCCCAGCGGCGCGCAGGGAGCGGAACGGGTACTGCCAGGACGCGCGGGTGTGGCCGAGCTTGGGTGTGGTCAGCTCGGTCATCGCGGCGTCGTTGACCGCCCAGCGCGGCTGGATGGTCGCCGCCACGTCGAGCTCGCGGAACCGTGCGATGTCACCCGGGTGCACCACCTGCACGTGGGCGATCTGGTGGCGCAGCTCCGGCCCGTTGCCGGCGACCGCGTCGAGCGCGTCGCGCACCGCCCGGTCGCCGACGGCGTGGAGGTGCAGCTGGAAGCCCTCGGCGGTCAGCCGCGGCACTGCCTCCGCCAGCTCCTCCGGCGACACGAACGACAGCCCGCGCCCGTCGGGACCGAGGTAGGGCAACCGGAGCGCGGCGGTGGCGTTCTCGCAGACGCCGTCCTGCATGATCTTCACCGTCTCGGCGCGGAACCGTCGTCCCCGCGCGCGCTCGCGGCGTTCGAGGAGATCGGGGACCTGTTCGACGCCCCGGTCGCGGTCCCACCACAGCGCCCCGCGCACCTTGCCGGTCAGCAGCCCGCGCTCGTCGGCCGCCAGGTAGGTCGGCAGCAGGTCGTCGTAGCCGAGGTAGCTGCCGATGATGGCGTCGTGCCAGGAGGTCACCCCGCGCGCGTGCAGGTGGCGCTGTCCCTCCGCGAGGGCGTCGAGGTACTGGGCGGAGTCGGCCACCGGGAGCACGTGCTCCATCAACCGGGTGGCGCCCTCGTGCAGCGTTCCGTCCGGGCGTCCCGCCGGATCGCGTTCGATGCGCCCGTCCGGCGGATCGGGCGTGTGCCGGTCGATGCCCGCCAAGCGCAGGGCCACCGAGTTCACCCAGGCGCCGTGGTGATCGCGGTTGACGAGGTAGGCGGGGCGGTCCCCGGTCACCGAATCCAGCGCCCGCCGCGTCGGAGTCCCGCCGGGGAACTGCGCCATGTCCCAGCCGCCGCCCAGCAGCCACGGGGAATCGGGGAACGCGGTGAGGTGCTCGGCGATCAGCCGGAGGCAATCGGCCCCGTCGGTGGCCGTCGACAGGTCGCAGCGCAACCGGAGCATCCCGCCGTAGACCGGGTGGACGTGCGCGTCGTGGAACCCGGGCAGCAGCAGCCGCCCACCGAGCTCGACGACCGCCGCGCGAGGGCCCATCTGCTCCCGCACCTGGGCGTCGCCGAGGGCCGCGATCCGGCCTCCGCGCACCAGCACGGCATCGGTGAACGAGCGCGCGGCGTCCATGGTGGCCACCGGGCCGCCGACGAAGGCCACGTCATCGCGCATGGGGTGATTGTCGCAGGCGCTGCGCGCCGGAGGAGCGGGCCGCGCGGAGCCTTGGGGAGGGTGGGGAAGTTTTCATGAAAACTTCCCCACCCACCATCGTCCGGAAAGGAGGGACGGGAGGAGTCGGCTCGTCCCGAACCGCCTCCTCCCGCCACCGCTGCTACCGACGGTCTCCCGTTATCACCGACACCGCCAGCTCGCGCTGCGGTTCGGAGACCTGCGGGAGGTGAAAGCCCTGCGCTCGGATGTGGTTGAGCAGGTCCGGCTCAGGTGCCACGCCGTGCTGGCGCAGGTAGTAGCCCACCGCGCCCGGCCAGATCCAGCTGCCGTCGGTGTGGAAGGTCATCGGCACCGACGCCGTCCGCTGCGGGTCGATCCGGTCGTTGTCGTAGCTGCGCGCGGCCAGCACGATCGGAGCCTTCTCCAAGTACTCCGCGACGCGGTCGGCCTCGGCGCGACCGATCTCGGCGCGCTCGGTGATCGGGTTGCCCCGGTCGTCGAACACCTCGGCCGTGCGCAGCGACGCCGATGCCGGGGCGGGCTGGGCCTGCGCCGGCTGGGCCGAGGCTCCGGCCAGCCACTGCGGCGTCACCTCGGCGGGGCGCGGGTGCAGGCGCAGTTCCTGGGCGTAGGCCGAAGCCGGGGGCGGCGTCCGCCAGTCCGGCTCGGTGTCGCCGTTGAAGTCGACCGCGAAGCTCCCGGGACGCTGCAGCCGGTAGACCGCGCTGACCCAGGTGCCCCGGTCGGACTGGTACATGCCGCTGCGCAACCGCGCGAAGAGGTCCGCGACCCCGGCCGGCGCGGCCAGCGGGATGGCGCTGCCGTTGGGGGCGATGAGCCGGGAGAGGGTCTCGACGTGGTCGCCGACCGCGCGGTACTCGGTCGTGGACTCCTGCCAGCCGGGAGGCAGCGCACCCACGATCGCTCGGCCGATCTCCTGGATCAGCTGCTGCTGCGAGGCCTCGTCCAGCGAACCCGGCGGGTCAGGTTGACTCATGACTCCCATCCTTCCAGTCGTGCAGCGGGGCGATGCACGCCGTGACCGCGCTCCGAGGCCGTCGGTCCGATCGCGAACGGCGGGCTCCCGAGGGGGCGGTGAAGGCATCACGAGGCCTTCGATCAGAAGCTTAGGACCAACGCGGCCCCGGCGGGGCCAGGTGAGTTGATCTCGTTACGCACCAACCGGATACGCCCGTTTCACGCGCCGACATGCACCCGTTTCGACGCCGTAACGGTTGTCCGAACCGACGATTGTTGACAATCTCAACTCCCCGGCCTTAGCTTCGAGCCATTCGGGCGGATGCGGGAGGTGGTCTTGTGCGAACTGAGTTGAATCTCCTTCCGCGTCCGGCCGGGTCTGCGGACCTTCTCCCCTCGATCAGACCCCTCTTATCCGATATCTGATCGGGCTTCCCGGCTAGCAGGGCGGATCACCGCCCCATCTCGGCATAGCCCCATCACGTTGATCCATCTCGTATGCGCTCTGAAAGGAGGTATTCGCCCATGGGACTCGTAGGCGGCGAACCGCTCATGAAGGTGACCTGGACGGATCCGGTGACGGGGAGCAATGGCTTCCTGGTCGTGCACACCCTGGTATCCGGCCTTGCGACCGGTGGAACCAGGATGCGAGCCGGTTGCACGATGGAAGAGGTCGAGCACCTGGCCCGCGGCATGGCCCGCAAGACCGCGGTGTTCGAGCTGCCCGTGGGCGGAGCCAAGGGCGGAATCGACTGCGACCCCAAGGATCCGCAGGCCGAGGGAGTGCTCCGGCGCTACCTCCACGCGATGCGGCCGTGGTTGGACGCGCACTGGGTGACCGCCGAGGACCTCGGCGTCCCCCAGCACCTGATCGACGAGGCCTTCGAAGAGCTGGGAATGCACCAGTCCTACCACGCGGCGATCCGCCGGGCGCCGGACGCGGAGCGCACGCTGCGCCGGGTCCGGGCCGGGCTCAACGCGCCGGTGCCGGGCGGCCTCCTGCTCGGCGACGTGGTCGGCGGCTACGGCGTGGCGCAGTGCTGCCTGGGCGTCGTGCACTCCCGCTCCTGGGCCGCGCAGGAGACGACGGTCGCGGTGCAGGGCGTGGGCACGATGGGCGGCGGCGCCGCCTTCTACCTGCACGAGGCCGGGCTCAAGGTGGTCTCCCTCGCCGACGCCAAGGGCACGCTCCACCACCCGGACGGCCTGGACGTGCCGGCCCTGCTGGAGGCTCGTGACCGCTTCGGCGAGATCGACCGCGACCAGGTCCCGGCCGACGTGCAGCACCTGCCGCGCGAGGCGGTGCTCTCGCAGCAGGTCGACGTGCTGATCCCGGCGGCGGTCTCCTTCGCCATCGGCACCAACCAGGTGCCGGACGTGACGGCGCGGGTGATCGTCGAGGCGGCCAACAACCCGGTGACGCCCGAGGCCGAGGAGATGCTGGCGACCAAGGGGATCCCGGTCATCCCGGACTTCGTGGCCAACGCCGGAGCCGCTGCCTGGGCCTGGTGGCTGCTGCTGGGCCGGGTCGACGCCGACCCCGTGCTGTCCTTCCAGGTGCTGCGTGAGGAGATGCTCGCCAAGATCCCGCTGCTGCTGGCGGCGTGGGACACCGAGGGGCACACCCCGCGCGACGCGGCCCTGATGCTGGCCGAGCAGCGCACCGAGCAGAACAGGGTCGCCGAGGAGAGCGGGGAGGCGCTGCTGAGCATCCCGTGATGAGCGGCCTCGTCGGGGTCCCCGGGTCGTACGACCCGGGGACCCCGTCTTGCGTCCAGACGTGTGAACCGCGTGAAAAGGCCTGCGGTGGACCGGATACCGTCTCATGTTGACTGCCTGCAATCAACGTGTGACAACCCGCAACCGTGGTGCTAGCGTGACTTCTGGTTGCGGTTTTGGTCCTTGCAGTGCTGGGAAAGCGCCTGCCAGAACGCAGGCGCTTTTTTCGTGCCGTGGTGCGGCTCGGCGGGCTGCCGGTGACCGGTTCGGCAACCAGGGATCTGCGCAGTGTGGACCCCGGTCAGCAGAAACGGGAGAACAAGGAATGGCTAGCGGTACGGTCAAGTGGTTCAACGCCGAGAAGGGCTACGGGTTCATCACCCCGGACGGTGGTGGCTCTGACGTCTTCGCGCACTACTCCGCCATCGATGCCACCGGGTTCCGCACGCTGGAGGAGAACCAGCGCGTGGAGTTCGAGATCGCCCAGGGACCCAAGGGTCCTCAGGCGGCGGGCATCCGCACGGTCTGAGACTTCCGCGTTCGTCTGCGACGAGTGGCGGCCCGTGGGCGCCGGCCGCCACTCGTCGCAGATGATCTCCCTCTCGCCGATCACCGGCGAGTTTCACCCGATGGGGCAAGGACTCCCGGGGTAGCCTCAGGGCTCGCTGACGTTTGACCAGGTGCGAGGTTTCGGGGAATGCCCCTGCGTGTGGTTGTCGCCGGTGCGACCGGTGTGGTCGGAAGAGCTCTGCTGCCGCTGCTGCGGGAGCGCGGTCATCACGTGACCGCGCTGGGGCGCAGGAGTGACCGACTGGGAGAGCTGTCCGCCGACGAGGTGGTGGCAGCTGATGTGCTCGAACCCGACGCGCTGCGAATACAGCTGCGGCGCAGCGCGCCCGACGTCGTGATCGACCAGACCTCCTCGTTCGGCACCGCGGACCCGCAGGAAGCTCTGCGGCGCACCGCGAAGTTGCGCGAACGCGGCACCAAGAACCTGCTCGACGCCGCGGTCGGCGCCGGAGCCAGGCGGTTCATCGCGCAGGGCATGACCGCCGCCTACCGCCCGCACGGGCACGACGTTCTCGAAGAGGATTCACCGCTGTGGGTGGATGCCCCGGGGAGCTGGGGTGACGTGGTGCGAGCGCTCGCCTCCATGGAGGAGGAGCTGTTCACCCGGACCGGCATCGAGGGCGTGTCGCTCCGCTACGGCGCGCTGTACGGACCGGACACCCACTACGCGCCCGGTGGCGACGTGCACGCGCGCGTCGTCGGCAGCGAGTTGCCGCTCGTCGGCGATGGTGTCGGGCTCACGTCGTTCACCCACGTCGACGACGCGGCCGGGGTGATCCTGGAACTGCTGGAGGGCGGCGACCCCGGCGCCTACAACGTGGTCGACAACGAGCCCGCCGAGTCCAGCGAGTGGCTGCCCGCCTACGCGAGGATGGCCGACGCTCCCGCTCCGGTGGCGCTGACCGCGGCGCAGGCGAAGTCGCAGTTGGACTGGTTGACGGTGCACCAGCTCGCCGAGCAGCGCGGAGCCAGCAACTTCCGGCTCCGCGAGACCCTCGGCTGGAAACCCACCTGGCCGAGCTGGCGCGAGGGCTTCGCCTCCCTCTTCGGCCTCTGGCCGGGCTGACCGGCACCAGTCCCAGACCCGACCATCCGACCTGCGCCGTGCTCGGCAGTTCCCAGTTTTAGTCCTAACTGAGTGGACATTTCGGGCACGAAAGCCCCTCGGTTTGGACTAAAACTGGGATTTCCGGGGGTGGTCCTCGCGGCGGCTTGCTCGACGGTGGGCAGTTTTGGTCTGAACTGTCCGGGCAAAAGGGACATTGATCATGGACGGTTCGGACCAAAACCGTCACCGGCCGCGGTCCCGTCACCCGAAGAGGGCGTCGTGGAGGAGTTCCACCGGATGCTTGGCCTCTCGGCCCGTTCCGTGGGCGACCTGCTGGCGGCAGGAGACCCCCGTCGCGGCGATCGTCGCGTCCGGTGCGCTCTCGACGGACGGGAACAGGCGCTGGCCGCCGATGGTCATGGACAGCTCGTAGTGCTCGGTCTCGAACCCGAACGACCCCGCCATGCCGCAGCAGCCCGCGTCGAGCACCTCGACCTCCGAGAGATGATCCAGCAGCCGCGCCGATGACGCCGTGCCCAGCACGGCCTTCTGGTGGCAGTGGGCGTGGAACAGCGTCTTCGCTGGTCCCGGGCGCGGCTTCAAGGTGCCGTCCTCCAGTGCTTCCAGCAGCAGGTCCTCGACCAGGCTCGCGCTCGCGGCCACCCGCGAGTCGCCCAGCAACTTCGGGTGCTCGTCGCGCAGCGTCGAGACGCACGACGGCTCGCAGCCGACGATCGGCACGCCGCGCTCGGCCTCCGGCGCCAGCTCGTCGACCAGCTTCGCGGCGACCACCTTGGCGCGCGGGAGCAGCCCTTTGGAGATCTGCGGACGAGCGCAGCACACCCCCGATTCGACCCGCACCTGCCAGCCGGCGTGTTCGAGGAGCCGGATCGCCGCCCGCCCGATGGCGGGCTCGGTGTGGCTGGTGAACGAGTCGGCGAGGAACACCACCTCACCTCGTTCACCCGGGGTGACCCCGGCAGCGGTCGGAGTGGCGGGGCGGGACCGGTTCCACCGCACGAGGTCGTCGCGGCGGAAGCGCGGCAGCGGCCGCCGGCTGTCGATCCCGGCGATCCGCTGCATCAGCGCGCGCACCGGGCGCGGCCGGGCGAGCAGGTTCGACAGCGGCGCGGCCACCGCGCCCAGCCGGTAGAGCCGCCGTGTGGCGCCGAAGATCCGCGAGCGCAGGTCGGTCCCGTGCTGCTCGTGGCGGTGGGCGAGCGCTTCGCTCTTGAGCGTGGCCATGTCCACCGACATGGGGCACTCGTGCTGGCACGCCTTGCACTCCAGGCACAGGTCGAGGACTTCGGTGAGCCGCTCGCCGCCCAGCGCCGCCTTCGGGTCGGGCTCCGAGAGCGCGAGCACCAGCGCGTTCGCGCGGCCCCGGGTGGAGTGCTCCTCGTCGCGGGTGGCCATGAAGGAGGGGCACATCGCGCCGCCGGAGGTCTCGGGCTTGCGGCAGGCGCCGATGCGCTGGCAGCGCTCGGCTTCGCCCCGCATCCCGCCGTAGCGGGTGAAGTCGAAGTGCGTCTCGACGGGTGCGGCCACGGGGATCGTGGGTTCGCGCAGGTTCTCGGTCATCGGCGGGGCGTCCACGATCTTGCCGGGATTCATGATGCCGGACGGGTCGAAGAGGGCTTTGACCCCGCGCATCGCCTCGTACACGGTGTCGCCGAAGATCTTCCGGTTGAACTCGCTGCGCGCGTAGCCGTCCCCGTGCTCGCTGGAGTTCACCCCGCCGTAGGACAGCGCGAGGTCGCAGACCTCTTCGGCGACCTCGCGCATGGTGGCGACCTGATCGGGACGGGTGAGGTCCATGAAGGGGCGCACGTGCAGGCACCCGGCCGAGGCGTGCCCGTAGAACCCGGCGCGCAACCCGTGGTCGTCGAGGATCTTGGCGAACCGGGTCGTGTACTCGGTCAGGTGTTCCGGGGGCACGGCGGTGTCCTCGACGAAGGCCACCGACCGCTCGGTGGAGTTGCCCGCGGCCATGAGCAGTCCTAGCCCGGACTTGCGCAGCGCGCGCAGCGGCGTGAGCTCCGCGTCGGTGGAGGCCAGCCGTGTCGCGTACCCGTGTCCTTCGCTGCGCCACGCGTCGACGAGTTCCGCGGCACCGGCGCGGGCCTCCTCGACGGTGTCGCCGTAGAACTCGGCGAACATCAGCGCGCGCGGATCTCCTTCCAGCGCACCGAAGAGGTGCCTGTGCTCGGGCGATCGCCGGGCGAGGTCGAGGATGAAGTTGTCCACCATCTCGATCCCGGCGGCCCCGGTGCGCATCGCCGCGTCGGTGCCCGCGATGCAGGCGGGCGTGGAGTCGAAGTGCCCCACGACCATGACGGTGGCCCGGGGCTTGGGCGTGAGCCGGACGGTCGCTTCGGTCACGGTGACCAGCGTTCCCTCGGAGCCGACGACGAACTTCGCGAGGTCGAACGGGCCCTCGGCGAGCCGGTCGAGCCGGTAACCTCCTGCGCGCCGCCAGAACTGCCGGCTCTGCTCGGCCAGGCCGGGTCGTGCTGATCCGACGATCTCGGGCAACCGCTGGTGGATCCGGCCGAGAAGACCGTCCGAAGTGGAGGGATTACCAAGTCCCAGGGATGCCGGAGTCCCATCGGAGAGAACGACTTCCAGGCGTTCGACGTGGTCGATGGTCATCCCGTACCGGGCCGAGCGCGAACCGCACGAGTTGTTGCCGATCATGCCGCCGAGCGTGGCCCGGTTGCTGGTGG
The DNA here is from genome assembly GCF_054778355.1 of Saccharopolyspora tripterygii. NCBI lineage: Bacteria > Bacillati > Actinomycetota > Actinomycetes > Pseudonocardiales > Pseudonocardiaceae > Saccharopolyspora > Saccharopolyspora tripterygii. The sequence goes on from NZ_BAAGZP010000034.1 coordinate 36,598, forward strand.
AGGTGTCCGGGGCGAAGAACAGCCCGTGCGCGCCGGCCGCGAGGTTGAGCTCGTCCTGCACGAGTCCGGGTTGGACCCGCGCCACCAGGTTCTCCGGATCCAGTTCCAGGATCCGGTTCATGTGCTTGGAGAAGTCCAGCACGACCGCGTCCCCGACGGTCTGCCCGCAGTGGCTGGTCCCGGCGCCGCGGGGGAGGACGGCGACCCCGGCCTGCGAGCACAACCGGACGGTGGTGGCGACGTCCTCGGCGTGACGTGGGAAGACCACGCCCACGGGTCGGACCCGGTACATGCTGGCGTCGGTCGAGTAGAGGTGGCGGGTGTAGTCGTCGAAACGGACGTTGCCGTCCAGGTTTCGGGCGAGTTCGGCGGCGATCCCTGCGGTGGCGGCATTGCGCACTGGGTGTTCCCTCCAGCGTTTTCCAGCCGATTTCACGGCTGTGACCAGCTAGAACCGTTGTCAAGGGGGAAGTGAGCCACTTGACATGATCGGCGTGCTGTCTACAGAATTCAAGCCACCGAGACTTGGTTTTCACATGCCGGAAGAGCGTCCTCACCGTGGAGGAACGAATGTCCGTTGCCAGCAGTCGCCACTTCCTGCAGATCCCGGGACCGACCAACGTGCCCGACCGGGTGCTGCACGCGATCGCCAAGCCCACCATCGACCACCGGGGCCCGGAATTCGCCGACCTCGCCCTGGAGGTCTTCGACAAACTCCGCGCCGTGGTGCGCACTTCCGCCGACGTCGTGATCTACCCGTCCTCGGGAACCGGGGCGTGGGAGGCCGCGCTGGTCAACACGCTCTCGCCCGGCGACGAAGTCCTGATGTGCGAAACCGGGCACTTCTCCGCGCTCTGGTCCGAACTGGCGAGCACCCTCGGACTGCGGCCCGAGACGATCCCGGGGGACTGGCGCAGCGGTGCCGATCCAGGCGCCATCGAGCAGCGGCTGCGCGCCGACTCCGAGCACCGGATCAAGGCGGTCGCGGTGGTGCACAACGAGACCTCCACCGGCGTGGTCAGCGACATCCCGGCGGTGCGCTCAGCCATCGACGCCGCCGACCACCCGGCGTTGCTGCTGGTGGACACGATCTCCTCGCTGGGATCGGTGGACTACCGGCACGACGACTGGGGCGTCGACGTCACCATCAGCTGCTCTCAGAAGGGCCTGATGCTGCCGCCGGGCATCGGGATCAACGCCATCAGCGCCAAAGCGCTTCTGGCGGCGCGGTCCTCGACGCTGCTCAAGTCGTACTGGGACTGGCAGCCGATGCTCGACTCCGGCAAGCAGGGCTACTTCCGCTACACGCCGCCGACGAACCTGCTGTTCGGCCTGCGCGAAGCGCTGTCGATGCTCCTGGAGGAAGGGCTCGACGAGGTCTTCGCCCGGCACCACCGCCACGCCGCCGCGACCCGGGCCGCAGTGGGCGCCTGGGGTCTCGAAGTCCTCTGCCGCGCACCGGGAACCGCGCCCGGGACCCACCGCAGCAGCGCCCTGACGGCGGTGCTGATGCCGCCCGATCACGACGCCGACCACCTGCGCGAGATCATCCTGGACCGCTTCGACACCTCGCTGGGCGCGGGACTGTCGAAGGTGGCCAAGAAGGTGTTCCGCATCGGGCATCTCGGCGCCTTCAACGACGCCACGCTGCTCGGCACGCTCGGCGTGGTCGAAGCAGGTCTCGGGCTGGCGGGCGTCCCGCACCGGCCAGGCGGAGTCACCGCCGCGATCGCCGAGCTGACCGGCAGATCGGGGGAGTGACGATGTCCCCCGAGCTCATCTCGATCCTGGCGCTGGTCGCGATCTTCGTCATCACCGGCGTGTTCTCGGTGAACATGGGAGCGCTGGCCTTCGCCGCGGCGTTCCTCGTCGGCACGCTGGCCGGTGGCATGGACTCCGACGGCATCCTCGCCGGATTCCCCGGCGACATCTTCATGGTCCTCGTCGGCGTGACCTACCTGTTCGCCATCGCCCGGGCCAACGGCACCATCGACTGGCTGGTCTACCGGTCGGTGCAACTGGTGCGGGGCAGGCTCGCGCTGGTGCCGTGGGTGATGCTCGCGGTCTCGGCGCTGCTGACGGCCATCGGCGCGGTCCCGCCCGCGGCCGTGGCGATCATCGCCCCGGTCGCGATGGGACTGGCCGCCCAGCACGGGATCAGCCCGCTGCTGATGTCGGTGATGGTCGTGCACGGCACGATGGTCGGTGGCTTCTCGCCGATCTCGGTGTTCGGAGTCATCGTCAACGGCGTCGTCGACGACAGCGGGCTGTCCGGCAGCCCGCTGTTCCTCTTCTCCGCCAGCTTCGCGCTCAACCTGGTGTTCGCGGCGGTCGCCTTCGTGCTCCTGGGCGGGCGGAAACCCGCGGAGCCGCGGGTTCCGGCGGACGCGCCCGGGGCGGCGCGCGACGACGCGCTGCTGGCGCGGGTGGAGATGAGCAGGGACAAGGCGCTGACCCTGCTGGGCATCCTGACGATGGTCGTGCTGACGCTGTTCCTGGAACTCGACATCGGCCTGGTGGCGATCACCGTCGCCGTGGTGCTCGGCGTGATCTCGCCGCAGGCGCACCGCGACGCCGTCAAGAACGTCACCTGGCCGACCGTCCTGCTGATCTGCGGTGTGCTCACCTACGTCAGCGTGCTGCAGGAGCTGGGCACGGTTGACTACGTCAGCCACGCGGTCAGCAGCATCGGCGTCCCGCTCCTGTCGGCGTTCCTGCTGTGCCTCATCGGTGCGGTGGTGTCGGCCTTCGCGTCGTCGACCGGCCTGCTCGGCGCACTGATCCCGCTCGCGGTGCCGCTCATGGCCGCCGGGCAGGTGGGCGTGGCGGGCATGGTCGCCGCGCTGGCGATCGCCTCGACGGTGGTCGACATCAGCCCGTTCTCCACCAGCGGCGCCATCATGCTCGCCAATTCCCGCGAGCCCGAACGGGATTCGGTGTTCAAGGGTCTCGCCCTCTACGGCGGTGCCATGGTCGTCATCACCCCGGTCGTCGTCTGGATCACCATGATCCTCCCCGGGATCAACTGACGTCGGACCCGCAGCGGAGGGGAGAAGGTCACACGGGCTGGGATCGGACCGTTCGGCCGTCTAGGTTCGCACCGGGAGGACCTGCGTTCGAAGCCTGGGAGAGAAGAGTCGATGACCCCCACCGATGCGCTGCGGGAGCTGCTGCCCGCGGACCGCGTGTTCGACGACCCGGACGTGCTGGCCGCGCACAGCAGGGACCGGGCCACGTTCTGCCCGGCGGGAACCCCGCTGGCGCTCGTGCGGGCGCGCGACACCGGAGACGTCGCGGCGGTGCTGAAGTGGGCCCACCACAACCGGGTGCCGGTCGTGCCGCAGGGAGCGCGGTCCGGCCTGTCCGGTGCGGCCAACGCGCTCGACGGGTGCGTGCTGCTGTCGCTGGAGAAGATGGACGCCATCCTCGACGTCGACGCCGAGGAGCAGCTGGCTGTGGTGCAGCCGGGCGTGGTCAACGGGGTGCTCGCCGCCGCCGTGGCCGAGAAAGGCCTCTTCTACCCACCGGACCCGGGTTCGCGGAGCATCTCCACCATCGGCGGGAACGTCTCCACCAACGCCGGCGGCATGTGCTGCGTGAAGTACGGCGTGACGGGTGACTTCGTCCGCGGCTTGGAGGTCGTGCTGGCCGACGGCCGCGTGATGCGCGCGGGCCGCCGCACCGCCAAGGGCGTCGCCGGCTACGACCTGACGCGGCTGGTGGTCGGCGCCGAGGGAACGCTCGGGGTGGTCACCGAGGTGACCGTGGCGCTGCGCCCGGCGGAAGCCCAGCCGCTGACCGCCGTCGCGTTCTTCCCCGAGGTCGTCGACGCCGCCCGCACCGTCACCGGCTACCTCGCCGGAGGCCACCGGCCCTCGGTGCTGGAGTTCATGGACGCCTCGTCGGTCAAGGCGGTCCAGCAGATCGCCGACCTCGGGTTCCCCGAGGGCATGGCCGCGATGCTGCTGGTGCAGTCCGACCGGGGCGACCAGGCCCCGGCCGACCTCGCCGTCTTCGGCGAGGTGGCCCGCGCGCAGGGCGCGGCCGAGGTCGTGGTCTCCGACAGCGCCGCCGAGGGCGAGATGCTCATGCAGGCCCGCCGGCTGGTCGGCGACGCCCACGAGAAGCTCGGCAAGTCGCTGCTCATCGACGACGTGTGCGTGCCGCGCAGGCACCTGGCCGACCTCGTCGAGGGGCTGCAGCGCATCGCCGAGCAGCACCGCGTGCAGGTGCTGTGCTCCGGGCACGCCGGTGACGGGAACATGCACCCCGTGGTCGCCTTCGACGACACCGACGCGGCCGAGACCGAACGCGCGCAGCGGGCCTTCGACGCGATCATGCAGCTCGGCCTGGACCTGGGCGGCACCATCACCGGCGAGCACGGCGTCGGCCAGCTCAAGCGGGCGTGGCTGGGGCGGGAGCTCGACGAGACGGGGCTGTGGGCCTCGCGCGCGATCAAGAGCGCCCTCGACCCCCACAACATCCTCAACCCCACCCGGGTCCTGCCCTGACACGACGCCGGGCCCCGGCAACCGGGGCCCGGCGTCGTCTCCGGCGATCAGCGGTCGTAGTCGTCCTCGACCGGGACCGCCCGGTACTGCTCGGAGACGTCGGCCGGGTCCGCGTCGAACGGCGTCTCGGTCGGCGCGGCCTCGTCGTCCTCGGGCAGGTCCTCGGCTCGGCGCAGCTGCTCCGCGGCGTCGGCCTCGGGCGTCTCCGGATTCATCGAACCTCCAAGGTGGTGGACTCCGGGCACCACCGACCGTAGCTCCGATCGGCGGTGCCCGTCGCTCAGTCCTCGGAGGGCTGAGCGCCGCGCCGCGCGAGGTGCGCGTGCGTGCGGCCGTAGGCGAAGTAGATCACCAGGCCCAGCACCAGCCACGCGGCGAACCGCAGCCAGGTGACCACGTCCAGGTTCGACATGAGGTACAGGCACGCCACGGCGGTGATGACCGGCAGCACCGGCGACAGCGGCATCCGGAACGGCCGGTGCAGATCCGGCTTGGTCCGTCGCAGCACCGGCACGGCCAGCGCCACGATCAGGAACCCGGACAGCGCGCCGATGCTGACCATGTCCGACAGCTCCGAGATGGGGATGAACCCGCCGAGCAGCATGATCACCACGGCGCCGCCGATGGTCATCCGGTGCGGGGTGCCCCACTTGGAGTGGACCTGCGACAGCTTCGGCGGCAGCAGGCCGTCGCGGCTCATCGCGAAGCCGATGCGCCCGATCGTCACCAGCTCCACCATCATGACCGAGGTCAGACCGGTCACCGCGCCGAGCGAGATCAGCGCGGCCACCCACGGCTGGCCGACGGACTGGAACGCCGCGGCCAGCGGAGCACCTTCGTCGATCTGCCGGTAGTCGACCATCGCGGCCAGCACGACCGCCACCAGGACGTAGAGCAGCGTGCACACGATCAGGCTGCCCAGCAAGCCGGTCGGCAGGTCGCGGTGCGGGCGCTTGGTCTCCTCGCCGAGGTTCGCCAGCGCCTCGAAGCCCGTGTAGGCGAAGAACACGATGGCGGCGGCGGTGAGCACGCCGCCGAAGCCGTAGACCGACTGGTCCAGGCCCAGCAGGGCCGACACCAGCGGCTGCTCCAGCACGCTGGCCCCGCTCTCGGCGGGCTGCGCCGGCGGGATGAACGGGTCCAGGTTGGCGCCGGTGAAGAAGAACAGGCCCGCCACGATGACCAGGACGCACACGGCGACCTTCACCACGACCAGCGCGTTGGTCACCCAGGACGACTCGCGGATGCCGATCACCGCCACCGCGGTCAGCACCGCGATGATCAGCATGGCACCGAGGTTGATGGTGGCGTCCTCGCCGAACCACGCCTCCGGCAGGCCGAGCAGGTTGGCGATGTAGCCCGACCAGCTCCGCGACACCACCGCCGCGCCCAGGGCGAACTCCAGCAGCAGGTCCCAGCCGATGATCCAGGCGAACAGCTCACCCAGCGTCGCGTAGGCGTAGGTGTACGCGCTGCCCGCGGTGGGCACCGCGGACGCCAGCTCGGCGTAGGCCAACGCCGCCAGCGCGGCCACGATGCCGCCGATGATGAAGGACAGCACCACGGCGGGACCGGCGTGGTCCTTGGCCTCCACCCCGGCGAGGGTGAAAACACCGGTCCCGATGATGATTCCGATGCCGAACCCGACGAGCTCCTTGCCGGTGAGCCTGCGGACCAAGCCGCTCCGCTCACCCCGGGCGAGGACGTCCTCGACAGGCAGCGTTCGCAGAATGTTCACGGGCCCGCACGTTAGAAGATCTCACCCCGAATGGCCCGGATGCCCTCGCGGAGTGTGACCCGACTGGTACTCAACATCACCCTCCGTGCGCTCCGGGATCTGCGGGTGATCGTCGCAGAACGCCCGAAGCGCGCGAAGGGGAGCTATCAGGCGGGCACGGAGGACGTGTCCCGGTCCCACTCCCGGTGCCTGCCGAGGGCGGCCGCGAACTCCTCCACGAAGTTCTCCGGCAACGACCCGCCGGTGCTCGCGGCCAGCACGACGCCCCGGTCGGCGGCGAACCCGTCGCGCTCGGCGCGCTCCCGCGCCTGCTCGGCGACCCCCGCCTGGCGCACGACGTCAACGCCCTCGTCGGCGGCGGCGATCGCCTTGTGGTGCTTGTAGGCCTCGGCGACGAAGTGCACGGCGTGCCCGTCGGCGACCAGCGTCCGCGCGCTCTCGGCGCCACCGGGCACGACGACCGCGTCGTAGACCACCGACATCGCCGTGCGCGCCGCGACGTCGACGTCCACTTCGGATCCGCCGTTCCCGCGCACCTTCCCGTCGTGACCGGCGCCGAGGACCTCGACGACCGCGCCGAGCTCGGACAGCTCGCGGCGCAACTGCGCCACCGCGGACGCGTCCACGCCGTCGGCGACCAGGACCGCGACCTTGCGGGTCTCGATGGACTCGGTGGGGGAGTGCGCCTGGCTCAACGCCGGTGAGCTGCGCCCGTGGTTCCCGGCGCCGGCCGCGGGTGCTTCCAGGCCGATCCCGTGCGCGACGGCGGCGGCCAGGTCGTGGTCGATCCGGTTCAGCTCACCGAGCACGCGCTCCCGCACGCCCTGGTCGCCGACCTTGCCCAGTTCGAAGCGGAACGCGTCGACGATGTGCTCCTTCTCCCAGCGGGCCATGCTGTTCCAGAACAGCGCGGGCTGGCTGAAGTGGTCGGAGAAGCTCTCGCTGCGGCGGCGGATCTTCTCGCCGTCCACTCTGGTCTGGTAGTGCCGGAACACCTCGGAGTCGGCGATCGCCGGGCACCCGCCGCCGAGCGTGTTGGGCGAGTAGCTCGTCGTCCCGCGGTGGATCCGCTGCTGCCCGTAGCCGTCTCGCTGGTTGGTCGAGACCTCGGCCACCGGGCGGTTGATGGGGATCTGCGCGAAGTTCGGCCCGCCCAGCCGTATCAGCTGCGTGTCCAGGTAGGAGAAGTTGCGGGCTTGCAGCAGCGGATCGTTGGTGAAGTCGATGCCCGGCACGACGTTGGCGGTGTGGAAGGCGATCTGCTCGGTCTCGGCGAAGAAGTTGTCCGGGTTGCGGTCGAGCACCATCTTGCCCACGGGCCGGACCGGCACCTGCTCCTCGGGGATGATCTTCGTGGCGTCCAGCAGGTCGAAGTCGAAGGCGAACTCGTCGGATTCGTCCACCAGCTGCACCCCCAGCTCCCACTCGGGGAACCGGCCGGATTCGATGGCGTCCCACAGGTCCCGGCGGTTGAAGTCGGCGTCGGCGCCTGCGATCTTCTGGCACTCGTCCCACACCAGCGAGTGGGTGCCCAGCGCCGGCTTCCAGTGGAACTTCACGAACGTCCCCTTTCCCTGGGCGTTGACCAGGCGGAAGGTGTGCACGCCGAAGCCCTGCATCATCCGGTAGCTGCGCGGGATCGCGCGGTCGGACATCAGCCACATGATCGTGTGCAGCGTCTCCGGCTGCAGCGAGACGAAGTCCCAGAGCGTGTCGTGCGCCGAGGCCGCCTGCGGGATCTCGTTGTGCGGCTCCGGTTTGACGGCGTGCACGAAGTCCGGGAACTTGATGCCGTCCTGGATGAAGAACACCGGGAAGTTGTTGCCGACCAGGTCGTAGTTGCCCTGCTCGGTGTAGAACTTCGTGGCGAACCCGCGCACGTCGCGCACCGTGTCGGCGGAACCGCGCGAGCCCGCGACGGTGGAGAACCGCACGAACAGCGGCGTGCGCACCTCCGGGTCGGTCAGGAACTTCGCCACGGTGTAGTCGCCCAGCCAGCCGTCGTAGGGCTGGAAGTGCCCGTAGGCGCCCGCGCCGCGCGCGTGCACCACGCGCTCCGGGATCCGCTCGTGGTCGAAGTGGGTGACCTTCTCCCGGAAGTGGAAGTCCTCCAGCAGCGTGGGACCGCGTTCCCCGGCCTGCAACGAGTCGTCGGTGTGGTCGATGCGCACGCCTTGCTGGGTGGTCAGTTCGGTGTCGTCGGGATCGGCGCGAACTCCGTCGAGCTGCTCGTGCTTGGCATCGCCGCTGGCCATCGGTCGGCTCCCCTCGTCGCGAACGCGGATCAGTTCGGGGATTCCCGGCCGGCGGCCGATCTATGCGCGGACAACCCCTTCGGGTCAGGAACCCAGCCAGCTGACGAGTTCCGGGGCGCCCGCGACCACCAGGAAGTGCCCGATGCGGCCGACCAGGCTCGCCGCGAGGAAGCCGACCAGCGGGAGGCCCGCGGCGCCCGAGAGCAGCGACATCAGGCTGAACGGCGGGATGCCGGGGACGGCGGTGATGGCCAGGACGCCCATGCCCCACCAGGGGTGCTCGCTGGTGCGCTGGTGGAACCGCTCCACCCAGGCCGCCCAGCGGCCGGTGCGCTCCTCGTTCACCCGCTTGCTGAGCCGCTCGCCGAGTGCGAAGCCGCCCTTGCCCGCGAGGTAGAAGATCGTCTTGGCCGCTACCTGGCCGACGGCTGCCGCGATGGCGAAGGCCCACCACGGGACGCTCTGCACCGACGGGACCACGCCGAGCAGGTAGAGCTCGATGTTCACCAGCGGGAAGACCGCGCCCAGGGCAGCGGTGCCCGCAGTGCCCAACAACCAGCCGATCACCGAAGCGCTGACCCCCACGAGAGAAACCTGCGGCAGCCTATCCGGTGGAGCCGGGATCAGGCCTCGGGGTCCCAGTCCAGCAAGCGAACTCGGCTGACCGTGCGCAGGTGGCGGCCCATCGCCGAGGCGGCGGCCCTGGCATCACCGCTCCGGATGGCATCGGCGATGCGCTCGTGCTGGGCGAGCGACTTGGACGGCCTGCGCGGCTGGCGCAGCGACTCGGTGCGGCTCTCGGCGATCTCGCGGGCGATGGTGCGCATGAACTCCGCGAGCAGCGCGCTGTGCGCGGCGGTGGTCACCGCGGCGTGGAACCGCCGGTCGCCGTCCTGGCCGATCTGCCCGGACTCGATCTCGTCGCGCATCGCCGACAGCGCGGCGTCGATCTCGGCCATGTCCTCGTCGGTGCGGCGCGCAGCGGCGAGCTCCGCGAGCTTGGTCTCCAGGCCTTCGCGGGCGTCGAGCACGTCGGGCAGCCGCCGCTTGCGCTCCACCAGCTCCTCGACCGGCTCGGCCTCCAGCGACTCGCGCAGCAGGTAGGTGCCGCCGCCGTGCCGGACCTCGACCAGGCCCTGCACCTCCAGGACCACGATCGCCTGCTTGACCGATGCGCGGCTCACGCCCAGCTGCTCGGCGAGGGTTCGTTCGGGCGGGAGGCGGTCGCCCGCGCGCAACCCGGAGTCGACGACGTGCTCGCGCAACCGCTGGACGACCTGCTCGTAGAGGCGCGGGCGGTTGAGCGGGCGGAGGGAGTCGGACACCGGTGCGCTCCTGAATTCGAAAGAGGCAAACTGGCTGAGCCAATTCTGCCACATTCCCTTGACTCGTTTCGTCCACAGCGGCAAAAGTTGGATCAGCCAGTGGACCAGTGCTGACCCGGGCTTCGCCGGGCGGTGCGCGTCCGCCGGTGAGAAATTGCCCGGTGAGGACCCGGAGGTGGCCATGGCCGACCAGGTGCTGTTCCCGAAGCTGCGCGAACCAGACGACACCGAGGCGCTGCGGTTCGGTCCGCGCGCCCTGACCTACCGGGAACTGGCCGGCCTCGCGGGAGCCATCGCCGAGCGGGTCGCGGGCAAGCGCCGCGTCGCGGTGTGGGCCACCAACACGCTCGAAACGGCCGCGGCCGTCATCGGCGGTCTCGCCGCGGGTGCGGCCGTGGTGCCGGTCAACCCGAAGGTGGGGGAGCGGGAGCTCGCCCACATCCTGGGCGACAGCGAACCCGAACTGCTGCTCGCGGAGCCGGGGTTCACCCCACCCGCCGGGCTCGACGGGGTGGAGATCGCCGAGATCGACCTGAGCGCGCGCGGCGGGGAGCTGCCTGCCGAGGTCGCTGCCGACGCGCCTGCGCTGATCGTCTACACCTCCGGGACCACCGGTCCGCCCAAGGGCGTCGTGCTCCCGCGTCGCGCGCTGAGCGCCAACCTCGACGCCCTGGCTGAAGCCTGGGAGTGGACCTCGGCCGACGTGCTGGCGCACGCGCTGCCGCTGTTCCACGTGCACGGGCTGATCCTCGGCACGCTCGGGCCGGTGCGTCTCGGCGGAACCGTGCACCACCTGGGCAAGTTCTCCTCGCAGGCGATCGCCGAGGAGCTGGCCGGCCCGGCCACGATGATGTTCGGCGTGCCGACCATGTACCACCGGCTGGCCGAGGACGCCGAGAACGACCCGCAGATCGGCCGGTCCGTCGGCAAGGCCCGCCTGCTGGTCTCGGGCTCGGCGGCGCTGCCCGCGGTCGAGCACGAGCGGATCGAGCGGCTCACCGGTCAGCGCGTCGTGGAGCGCTACGGCATGAGCGAGACGATCATGAACTGCGGCGTGCGCGCCGACGGCGATCGCCGTCCGGGCTACGTGGGCAAGCCCTTCGCCGGGGTCGAGCTCAAGCTCGTCGACGAGCAGGGCGCGGAGATCGCCACCAGCGACGACGAGACCGTCGGCGAGATCCTGGTACGCGGTGACAACCTGTTCAGCGGATACCTCAACCGGCCGGACGCCACCGAGGCCGCGTTCGCCGACGGCTGGTTCCGCACGGGTGACATGGCCACCCGCGCGCCCGACGGGTACATCCGCATCGTCGGCCGCAAGGCCACCGACATCATCAAGAGCGGCGGCTACAAGATCGGCGCAGGCGAGATCGAGAACTGCCTGCTGGAGCACCCGGCGGTGGCCGAGGTGGCCGTCACCGGCGAGCCCGACGCCGACCTGGGTGAGCGCATCATCGCCTGGGTGGTGCGTGCCCCCGGCCAGGACGCCGCCGACACCGATCTGGCCGACCACGTCGCCCGCCTGCTCACGCCGCACAAGCGCCCGCGCGAGGTGCGCTACCGAGACGCGCTGCCGCGCAACGAGATGGGCAAGGTCCAGAAGAAGGCCCTGCAGAAGGACTCCGGCAATGGGTGAGCGCAGTCCGGTGCGCGCGCTGGTCGAGAGCATCGGCCAGAGCTTCGCGGAGTTCGCGCCGCCGCCGCTCAAGACCATCGGTGACGGTCCGCTCGGCTGGCCCGGTTACGCCGACCAGCGCGCCCGTGCCGCCGATCGCACCGACGCCGAGGAATCGGTGCTGTGCGGCCGGGGCAAGGTCGGCGAGTGGGAAGCGGTGCTCATCGCGTTCGACTTCGCCTTCCTCGGCGGCTCGGTGGGCGAGGACACCGGTGCGCGCATCGTGGCGGCCTTCGAGCACGCCCGCGAGCACCGGCTGCCGGTGATCTCGCTGGTCGCCTCGGGCGGCAGCCGGATGCAGGAGGGGATCCGCGCGCTGCAGCAGCTGCAGGCGATCTCCCGCGCCTGCCTGCTGACCAGGCAGGACCGCATCCCGCACATCGCAGTGCTGCGCGATCCCACCACGGGCGGCATGTGGGCGTCGCTGGGCGCCGCCGCCGACGTGGTGCTGGCCGTGCCCGGAGCGCGGATCGCCTTCGGCGGTGCGCGGGTGCGCTCGGCGGGGGAGGACGGTGACACCTTCCGGGCGGAGGGCAAGTTCGCCGACGGGCAGGTCGATCGCGTCGTCGAGGAGACGGAGCTCCCGTCCGCGCTCGCGGAGCTGGTGTCCCTGCTGCACCCGGCCAGGCTGACCCGCCCGCCGGAACCGGCTCCGGTCCCGGACGCCCTGGCCGGGGGAACGCCCCCGGAGACGGGGATGCAGGCCGTCGAGCGCGCCCGCGCGGACGACCGGCCTCGGGCCGGGGCTTACCTGGACGCCTACTTCACGTCCCGGTTCGAGATCAGCGGTGATCGCGCCGGAGGCCGCGACGAGGGGATGATCTGCGGCTTCGGCGATCACGGCGGCAGGACGGTCGCCTTCGCCGCCCAGACGGGCAGCGCCAACACCCCGGCGGGCTTCCGCACCGCGGCCCGGCTGATCGGGCTCGCCGACCAGCTGGGGATCCCGGTGCTCACGCTGGTCGACACCCCCGGCGCCGCCAACGACGCCGAGTCCGAGCGCACCGGCATCGGTCCGGCCATCGGCGAGGTCTTCGGCGCCGTCGCGGCGGCCAGGGTTCCGGTGACCACGCTGGTCATCGGCGAGGGCGGCTCCGGAGGTGCGCTGGCGCTGGCGGCGCCGGAACGCACGTGGGTGACCGCGGACGCCTACTTCGCCGTGATCGCGCCGGAGTCCGCCGCCGCGATCCTCAAGCGCGAGCCCTCCCAGGTGCCCGAACTGGCAGCGCACCTCAAGGTCCGTCCGCAGGACCTGCTGGACCTCGGATTCGCCAGGGGAATCGCTCGCTGATCGCCCGGTGCGCCCGTTGCTCTCGTGCGAGCAGCGGATTCGCCCGATGACCGCGCGTCGTCGGTGATCAATGCCACCTCATTGGCGGGAGAAACGGGCCTGGTTCATGTTCTAAACTCAGGCTTGCCTGACGAAGGTTAGGCTAGCCTCAGTTGAGTGAAGGACCAGATGAACCGGACGGGGATCAGCGGCAAGGTCGCCATCGTGACCGGAGCCGGCCAGGGGATCGGTGCCGCGGTGGCCAGAGCGTTCGCCGAGCTGGGCGCCGAGGTCGCGGCCGTGGACCGCGACGGGGACAAGGTCACCGGCACGGCCGAGAAGCTCTCCGCCGACGGGCACCGGGTGCGCGCCTACCGCGCGGACGTGGCCGACCCGGCCGCGGTCACCGAAGTCGTCACGCGAGTGGAAGCCGAGCAGGGGCCCATCGACGTGCTCGCCAACGTCGCGGGCGTGCTGCAGGTCGGGACCGTGCAGGAGATCACCGCCGCCGAGTGGCAGCGCACGTTCGCGGTCAACACCACCGGCGTGTTCAACGTCTGCCGCGAGGTGTCCCGGCACATGATCTCGCGGCGCCGGGGCTCCATCGTGACCGTCGGTTCCAACGCCGCGGGCGTGCCGCGCCACTCGATGGCCGCCTACGCCGCGTCCAAGGCCGCCGCGACCATGTTCACCAAATCCCTGGGGCTGGAGCTGGCCGAGCACGGCATCCGCTGCAACATCGTCGCGCCCGGCTCCACCGACACCGACATGCAGCGCGGGATGTGGAGCGACGCCAACGGCCCGGAACGGGTCATCGCCGGTTCGCCCGAGACCTACAAGGCCGGGATCCCGCTGCGCAAGATCGCGACCCCGGAGGACATCGCCAACGCCGTCGTCTTCCTCGCCTCCGACGAAGCCGGGCACATCACGATGCACGACCTGTACGTCGACGGCGGCGCCACGCTGCGCGCCTGACCCCGTTATTCGCCGAAAGGTTGTCATGACCACGATCGAGACCGACGGGCACGTCGACTCCGTTGCCGACGACGCACTCGCCGACGACGCCGCGGCGCGCCTGCTGGCCGCCTACGAGCAGGGGCAGTCGTTCCTGTTCTCCAGCCCGCGCGGGGTGCTGCTGACCCGCGGCGTGGCCGCCACGATGTCCAAGACCCAGTGCGCGCGCTCCGACCTGCCCGCCAGGATGCAGGAATTCCTCGACGGCGCGATGGAGTTCGGCCGCCGCAACCCGATGGTCGTCGGCGCGGTGCCCTTCGGCGGCACCCTGCCCGCGCACCTCGTGCTGCCCGAGGAAGTCGTGCGCGCCGAACCGCTGAACGTGCTGGTGCCGCAGCAGAAACCGGTCTCCGCCCCGACCTGCGCGGTCCGCCAGGTGCCCGAGCCCGACGAGTACGAGCGCGGCGTGGCGCGGGCTCTGCGCAGGATGGAGCACGGCGACCTCACCAAGGCCGTGCTCGCCCGCAGCCTGGAACTGACCTCCACGGAATCGATCGACGTGCTGGAGGTGCTGCGCAACCTGGCGATGGCCGACCCCGCCAGCTACACCTTCGCCGTGGACCTGCCGCGCCGCGGCCAGGACGGCACCCGCGACAGCTACGGACCGCACCCCGCGCTGGAACGCACCTTCCTGGGCGCGAGCCCGGAACTGCTGGTGTCGCGCCGCGGGACGAAGGTCCGCTCCAACCCGATGGCCGGTTCGCGGCCGCGCAGCACGGACCCGGTGGAGGACGAGCGCCGTGCCGCCGAGCTCGCCGCCTCCGAGAAGGACCACCGCGAGCACGCGGTGGTGGTGGAAGCCGTGGCCGACGCGCTGCGCCCGTTCTGCTCCGAGCTGCACGTGCCGCAGCCGCCGACGGTGATCGGCACCAACGCGATGTGGCACCTGGCCACCGAGGTCACCGGCGAACTGCGGGACAGCTCGACGACCTCGCTGCACCTGGCCGACGCGCTGCACCCGACACCGGCCGTCTGCGGCACCCCGATCGACCGCGCCCGCGAGGTCATCGCCGAGACCGAGCCGTTCGAGCGCGGCTACTACGCGGGCATGGTCGGTTGGTGCGACGCCGCCGGTGACGGCGAGTGGGTGGTGGCGATCCGCTGCGCCGAGGTCGAGGACGAGTCGATGCGCCTGTTCGCCGGAGCGGGAATCGTGCCGGGCTCCGACCCGGCGGACGAACTCGCCGAGACCTCCGCGAAGTTCCGCACCGCGCTCACCGCGATGGGCCTGAACCAGGCAGTCTGAGGGGAATCACCGATCATGACCGCACATCTGCCCGGAGTGACCCTCTGGCCGGACGAGCTCGCCGAGCGCTACCGGTCCGCCGGGTACTGGCAGGGCTACACCTTCGGCCAGCTGCTGCGAGTGCGTGCCACCAAGCACCCCGACCGCGTCGCGGTCGTCGAGGGCGAACGCCGGATCACCTACGGCGAACTGGATCGCCGCTCCGACCGGCTGGCGGCCGGGCTGCGCGAGCGGGGGATCGGCAAGGGCGACCGGGTGGTCGTCCAGCTGCCCAACGTCGCCGAGTTCTTCGAGGTCTGCTTCGGGCTGTTCCGGCTGGGCGCGGTTCCGGTGTTCGCGCTGCCCTCGCACCGGATGACCGAGATCTCCTACTTCTGCGAGTTCAGCGAGGCCGCCGCCTACATCACCGTCGACGTCGAAGCAGGCTTCGACCACCGCGCGCTGGCCGCCGACGTCGCCGCCAAGCAGGAGGGGCTGCAGGTGTTCGTCGTCGGCGACGCCGGCGAGTTCACCGCGCTGTCCGATGTGGACGTCGAACCGGCGGAGCTGGACGAGCCCACTCCGGGCGACATCGCGTTCCTGCAGCTCTCCGGCGGCAGCACCGGCGTGCCCAAGCTCATCCCGCGCACCCACGACGACTACATCTACTCGTTCCGCGCCAGCAACGAGATCTGCGGGGTCACCGAGCACACCGTCTACCTGGTGGCGCTGCCCGCAGCCCACAACTTCCCGATGAGCTCGCCCGGCACCTTCGGCGTCCTGCACGCCGGCGGGCGCGTGGTGCTGGCTCGCCGGCCGAGCCCGGACGAGGTGTTCCCGCTCGTCGAGCGGGAGCGGGTGACGCTCACGGCCGCGGTGCCGCCGCTCGCGCTGCTGTGGCTCGACGCCGCCGCCGACGGCGAGCACGACCTGTCGAGCCTGGAGGTGCTGCAGGTCGGCGGCGCCAAGTGCAGCGAAGAGGTCGCCCGTCGGGTCCGCCCGACGCTCGGAGCCACGCTGCAGCAGGTCTTCGGCATGGCCGAGGGACTGGTCAACTACACGCGGCTGGACGACCCCGAGGACGTCATCGTCACCACGCAGGGACGGCCCATCTCGCCCGACGACGAGGTCCTGGTGGTCGACGACGAGGACGTGCCCGTGCCTGCCGGGGAGACCGGGCACCTGCTGACCCGCGGCCCGTACACGATCCGCGGCTACTACAAGGCCGACGAGCACAACGCCCGCGCCTTCACACCGGAGGGCTTCTACCGCACGGGCGACGTCGTCCGGTTCACCGCGGAGGGCAACATCGTCGTCGAGGGCCGGGCGAAGGACCAGATCAACCGCGGTGGCGAGAAGGTCGCCGCCGAGGAGGTGGAGAACCACCTGCTGGCCCACCCCGCCGTGCACGACGCCGCCGTGGTGTCCATGCCGGACGACTACCTGGGTGAGCGGACCTGCGCGTTCGTCGTCCCGCGCGGGACGCGGCCCAAGGCGCGCGAGCTGATCAAGTTCGTCCGCGAGCGCGGCCTGGCCGGGTTCAAGGTGCCCGACCGCGTGGTGTTCGTCGAGGAGTTCCCGCAGACCGGCGTCGGCAAGGTCTCCAAGCGCGATCTGCGCGAGGCCATCAGCCGCGAGCTCGTGCCGAAGCTGGGCCTCTGACAAGGACTTTCCAAGAGCGAAGACATCGAAGGGGGAGCCGTGGCGCTTCCGAGCATCGCACCCTACAGCGTTCCGCAGGCCGGTGACCTGCCGCAGAACAAGGTCTCCTGGCGGCCGGACCCGGAACGCGCGGTGCTGCTGATCCACGACATGGAGCGGCACTTCGTCAACGCGTTCACGCCCGATCGCGAGCCGCTGAACCAGGTGGTGCCCAACATCGCGATGCTGCGCGAACGCGCCCGCGCCGCAGGCGTTCCCGTCGTCTACTGCGCTCAGCCGGGCGGGCAGACCCCCGAGCAGCGCGGTCTGCAGCTGGAGTGGTGGGGTCCGGGCGTCGCCGATCCGGCGATGGAGGCGATCATCGACGAGCTGGCGCCCGGCGCGGGTGACGTGCGGCTGACCAAGTGGCGCTACAGCGCGTTCCAGCGCACCGACCTGCGTCGCCGGATGCAGGAGTGGGGTCGCGATCAGCTGATCATCACCGGCATCTACGCCCACATCGGCTGCCTGATGACCGCTTCGGAGGCCTTCCAGCAGGAGGTGCAGGCGTTCTTCGTCTCCGACGCGGTCGCCGACTTCTCCCGCGCCGACCACGACATGGCCGTGTCCTACGCCGCGCGCAACTGCGGGGTCGTCGACACGACTCGCAACCTGAGCCGCGATCTGGTCGCGCACGAATCCGAAGTCGCCTGAACCCCACCACTTCAGCAGGAGGATCCCGAACGATGCCGGAGAAGCTCACCCTCGAAGCGGTTCGCGAGCAGGTCGCCGAGCTGCTCTACGAGGAGCCCTCGGAACTCACCGACGACGAGGACCTCATCGACTGGGGCCTCGACTCGGTCCGGATCATGACGCTGGTCGAGAAGTGGCGCAAGCAAGGCGTCCAGGTCACCTTCGCCGACCTCGCCGAGCGCCCCACCCTCGCCGACTGGTGGAAGGTCCTCGAACCCAAGGTCAACGAGTCCTGACCCCGACCCCCAGCATTCGGGCTTTCCCGCGAACCTGAACTTTCCCACTCACCCGGGTGCGAAAGCCCGGCTCAGCGAGTTCTGCTCAGATCTCGCGCGAAAAATCGAATCACCCCTGCCTGGCGGGAGCCGGCGACGCTTCGTGCGAGGTCGCCGGCACCCGCCAGTGCGGGGTGGTGGTCACTCGGTCCAGGGGATTTGGGGACTCCGGTAGAAGTCCTGGCCCGCTGCCTGCCAGCGGGGGCCCTGGTCGGCCAGGCGGGTCTTGAAGGACTCCCAGTCGTGGGTGCTCTTCGGCGACCAGCCGAGCTCGGCGATGGCGGGAAGGCGCGGGAAGGCCATGAACTCGATGTGCTGCGAGGTTTCGAGGGTCTCGCTGAACATCGGTGCCTCCACGCCGAGGATCGACTCCTCCGGGAGCTGCAGGTGGTCGGCGGGGTCCCAGCCGTAGGCGTCGGCGACCTCGATGAAACCGGCCCACTGCAGGCCCAGCGGCGTGTTCTCGTCGTACTTCATGTCCATGTAGGACTTGTTCGCCGGCGAGGCCAGGACCTTGTTGCCGCGCGCGATGCCCTCGTTGAGCAGCGGGTCGCCGTTGGTGGTGCCCCAGAACTGCAGTGCCGCGTCACCTTCCGGGGCGGCCTTGGCGTACTCGTGCCAGCCGAGCGGCTTCTTGCCGTACTTCTCCACCAGCGGCAGCACCTTCGACATGAAGGCGACGTAGTCCTCGTCGGTGGTGGAGTGCGCCTCGTCGCCGCCGATGTGCAGGTAGGGGCCGGGGGTCAGTGCCGCCAGCTCGCGGATGACGTCCTCGACGAACGTGTAGGTGATGTCGGAGTTCACGCACAGCGAGCTGAACCCGACCTCGATGCCGGTGTAGGGCGGCGGGGCGACGCCGTCGCAGTTGAGCTCCGCGTAGGACGACAGCGCGGCGTTGGTGTGGCCCGGCATGTCGAGCTCGGGGATCACCGTGATGTGCCGGGAGGCGGCGTAATCGACGATCTCGCTGTAGTCCTGCTGCGTGTAGAACCCGCCCGGCGTGCCGCCGACCTCGGTCTGCGCGCCGACCTCGGTCAACCGCGGCCAGCTGTTGATCTGCAGCCGCCAGCCCTGGTCGTCGGTCAGGTGCAGGTGCAGTTTGTTGATCTTGTACTTGGCGATCTGGTCGATGTAGCGCTTGACCATGTCGACGGTGAAGAAGTGCCGCGCCGGATCGAGCTGCGCCGAGCGGTGCCCGAACCGGGGCTTGTCGGTGATCTCGCCCCCGGGCATCGTCCACGGGCCGGGCTGCGCGGTCGCGCTCTCGATGCCCGCGGGCAGCAGCTGCCGCAGCGTCTGCACGGCGTTGAACAGCCCGTCCGGGCTCGTGGCGTGCACCTGCACCGCGTCGTCGGCGACCTGCAGCCGGTAGCCCTCCGGGCCGAGCGCGGGATCGCCGTCCAGCGCCAGCGCGATGTCACCGGTGCCCGCCAGCGCGGGGTTGACCGGCACGGGGAACCCGGTCGAGGGCCGCAGCACGCCGGCCAGGTACTCGCCGACCCCGGCGGCCTCGCCGGGCGCCAGGATCGCGGTCTGCTCGGAGAGCTCGAAGTCCGCAGCGGGGTTCGGCGTCACCGACTCCGGGGCGGGCACGATGGTGTCCATCGCGGAGGCCGGGGGTGCGGGATCACCGCCTGCCGGAACCGCTGTTCCGGCGGCCAGCAGAGCTCCGGCGACGACGGCCATTCCGGCCCTCGCCGCCCTCGATCGGGGTCGTGCGCTCATCGTCGTGGCTCCATTCTCGGGGGAACGGTGACCATAAAGGTATAGACCAAAACACTCCGCGGAAGCGCCCGAACGGACGTAACGGACTAGCCGTACCCGCGCAGTCGGGCGCGGATCACGCGGTGAAGGCCTCCGCGAGCCGCTCGGCGACCGTGCGGGGCTGTCGTCCGAGGAGTTCGGGCAGCAGCGGGTCGGTGTGCGCGAAGTGCCCGGCGCGGGTCGCCCGGTGCCAGCTGAGCATGAACTCGGCCGCCTCCGGCGGCGTGCCGTTCGCGACCTCGTCGGCGATCCACTGCTCGTCGTCCACCACGACGCGCTCGACGGCGCGACCGGTGAGCTCGGAGGTGATCTCGGCGAGATCGCCCAAGGTGACGGCGGTCGCAGCGGTGAGCGTGACCGGCCCGTCGCGGTGGTGTTCGCCGGCCAGCACGGCTGCCGTCGCCTCCGCGATGTCCGCGCGGTCGGTGTAGGGCACCGGGCCGTCGGCGGGCTGAGCGACCTCCCCGGTCTGCGACCACGGGCCCAGCACCACGTCCAGCGGGCCGTAAGCGGCGTTGCGCAGGGACGTCCAGGCGAGCCCGGAGTCGGCGAGCATGGCCTCGGTGGCGACGTGGATCTGCGACGCCGGGTAGGGGTTGTCCGGGGTGGCGGCGTGCTGGCCGGTGTAGATCACCCGCTGGACGCCGGCGGCGACGGCGGCCTCGATCGCGTTGCCGTGCAGCTCGACGAGATCGGCCGTCGGGTCGTTGCCGGACACCAGCAGCACCTGGTCCGCACCCTCGAACGAGTCCCGCAGTGAGGCGGGTTCCTCGTAGGAGCCCCGCCGCACGCGCACTCCGCGGTCGGCGAGGTGACCGGCTCTGCGGGGGTCGCGGACGCTGACGCCGACCCGCTCGGCGGGCAGGCGCTGGAGGAGGTGTTCGACGGTCGCGCCGCCCAACCCCCCGGTGGCACCGGTGACGACGATCATGGTCCTGCCCTTCCGCTCGCTAAGTTGACCAACTGGGTCACTTTCGTTCTGGTCGCGACCGTAGGTAAGATGACCGACCGAGTCAACTTGGGGTCGCGACGGCGAGGGACGGTGCTGGGATGAGCGGTGGAGCGCCTTCAACACCACGGCTGCGCGCCGACGCCCGGCGCAACGCCGACCAGATCCGGCGCGCCGCGATCGACGCCTTCCAGGGGCGGGGCCTCACCGTGCCGCTGGAGGAGGTCGCCCAGGCGGCAGGCGTGAGCAAGGCGACGATCTTCAACCGGTTCGGCGGGCGGATCGGCCTCATCGACGCCGTCATCGAAGAGGTCGTCTCCGTCGAGCTGCGCGACATCATCGACCGCACGCGCGCCATCGACGATCCCTGGGAGCGGGTCGCGCACTACCTCACCGCGATCCGCGATCTCCAGCACCGCCAGCCCGCCGCCAATGACGCCCTGCTGCAGGTGTACCCCGAGGCGCAGAGCCTGGTGGAGATCTGCCGGATCGGGAGCGAGATCAACGACGAGCTCATCGCGTCGGGCCGCGTCTCGGGCGCGGTGCGCGCGGAGTTCACCGCGGACGACCTGCGCGCGCTCGTGCACGACAACGCGCTCGCGCTCAAGCACGGTCCTCGTCCCCGCCGGGAGGACTACGACCGCCGCACCGCCTTCCTCCTCGACGGGATCCGCAGGCGGTAGGGGTCAGCCCTCGCCGCGCAGCGACGGGCGCAGGGTGTCGAGCACCGAGGGGTCCTCGATGGTGGAGGGCACGTTCGTGTCGCCGCGATCGGCGATCTCGCGCATCGACTTGCGGAGGATCTTGCCCGAGCGGGTCTTGGGCAGCCCGTCGACGACGGAGACGTCGCGGAACGCCGCCACCGGGCCGATCTGGTCGCGCACCGCAGCCACCAGTTCGTCGCGCAGCGTCTCGGGTGCGATGTCCACACCGGACTTGAGCACCACGAACCCGCGCGGCACTTGGCCTTTGAGCTCGTCGCGAACGCCGATCACCGCGCACTCGGCCACCGCGGGATGCGCCGCCAGCACCGCCTCCATCGACCCCGTCGACAACCGGTGACCCGCCACGTTGATCACGTCGTCGGTGCGGCCCATGACGAACACGTACCCGTCGGCGTCGACGTAGCCGTTGTCGCCGGTGAGGTAGTAGCCCTCGTAGCGCGACAGGTACGACTCGTGGAAACGCGCGTCGTCGCCCCACAACGTCGGCAGCGTGCCCGGCGGCAGCGGCAGCTTCAGGCAGATCGCCCCGTCGGTCTCGGGAGGCAGCGGGTTGCCCGCCTGGTCCAGCACCTCGATCTCGTAGCCCGGTACCGGCACCGTCGGCGAACCCGGCTTGACCGGCATCGGTTCCAGCCCGCGCAGGTTCGCGCAGATCGGCCAGCCCGTCTCCGTCTGCCACCAGTGGTCGATCACCGGCACGCCCAGCTTCTCGGCCGCCCAGTGGTAGGTCTCCGGATCCAGCCGCTCACCGGCCAGGAACAGCGTTTCCAGGCAGGAGATGTCGTGCTCGGCGAGCTGCGCGCCGTCCGGGTCGACGCGCTTGATCGCGCGCAGCGCCGTCGGCGCGGTGAACAGCGCCTTGGCCCGGTGCTGCGCGATGACCCGCCAGAACGCGCCCGCGTCCGGGGTTCCCACCGGCTTGCCCTCGTAGACCACCGTCGTCGCCCCGGTCAGCAGCGGCGCGTAGACGATGTAGGAGTGGCCGACCACCCAGCCCACGTCGGAGGCGGTCCAGAAGACCTCGCCGGGTGAGATGTCGTAGATGTTGGTCATCGACCACCGCAGCGCCACCGCGTGCCCGCCGTTGTCGCGCACCACGCCCTTGGGCTTGCCCGTGGTCCCCGAGGTGTAGAGGACGTAGAGCGGGTCGGTGGCCGCCACCGGGACGCAGTCGGCCGGCTCGGCCGAGGCCACCGCGTCCTCCCAGTCGACATCGCGCGGGCCGAGCTCGGCTCGCGCCTGCTCGCGCTGGAACACGATGACCTTGCCGGGCTGGTGCTCGGTCTGGCTCAGCGCTTCGTCGACGATCGGCTTGTACTCCACGACCCGGTTGGGCTCCAGGCCGCAGGACGCCGCCACGATGACGGTGGGCAGCGCGTCGTCGATGCGGGCCGCGAGCTCCTTGGGCGCGAAGCCGCCGAAGACCACCGAGTGCACGGCCCCGATCCGCGCGCACGCCAGCATCGCGACCGCGGCCTCGGGGATCATCGGCAGGTAGAGCACGACCCGGTCGCCCTTGTTCACGCCCTGCGCCCGCAGCGCACCCGCGAAGCGGGCGACCCGGTCCAGCAGCTCCCGGTAGGTCCAGGTCCGCACGACACCGGACATCGCCGAGTCCCAGATCAGCGCGGGCTGCTCGCCCCGGCCGTCGCGCACGTGCCGGTCCAGCGCGTTGAAGCAGGTGTTGAGCTCGCCGTCCGGGAACCACCGGTACATCGGGGCGGCGGAGTCGTCCAGCGCCCGGGTCGGCTCGCGGTCCCAGTCGATCGCGCGCGCCGCGTCGAGCCAGAAACCCTCGCGGTCGGTCAGGCTCCGCTGGTAGTTCTCCGCGTACTCACCCATCGACCGACTACCTCCCGCGTCCGCTGTGACAACGCCTGTGTCGTACCCCAGATCCGATCTTCGCGCCAGAGCTGCCCGCGGCCGTCCTGGGCCGAACGCGTTCGTCATGAGCGAACGCGTTCGGCCGGACCGGTCAGCGGGAGTTCGGTCGCGCTGCATCCGCATGCGCATTCGGCGACGCCGCGCCGCCGCTGGGCGCAGCGGGTGCGTTTCCGGCGCGCTGGCACGACTTCCAGGCCCCACACTCGGTGTCGAGCCGATGGCCGGGCTAACACCCAGGTGTCCCGCGCCGACAAATGAATCGGAGGTGCTACGAAATATGAGCATGATGGAACCGGCACAGCCTCCCAGGGCACTGGCGACCGTCGAAGAGCCGAACGACCTTCCCACCGCGCCGTGCAGCGTGGTCTGGAGCGGCGGCCACTCCTACGTCCGAGAGGGAACCGCGGGCGCCCGCTGGGCGGGCGTGGACGATCGCGGCCGAGCCCGGTTCCTGACCGATGCCGAGTTGTGCCGCCGGGGGTGGAGCCGCACTCGCGGCTGAGCCGCACGTGTGTCTTCCTGCGGCGCAGGGTGTCCCGGCTCCGGCTGGCCGCCAAGTGGGTTGCGCTGGCGATATGAGACCCTGATCCGGTCAGGATGCACAGGTGTGCACCCGTTGCGGGGCCGTGCGCACAACCATTCAGGGGAGGCTCGTGGTGCAGGACGCCGAGCGCACCACGGAAAACACCACGAGCGGGCCGCGGGCCGAGGGCGAGCTGGACCACCCGGGGCCGGGAGATCCGGGCCTGGACCGGATCCGCGAGGTCGCCCGCGACGTCTGGGCCGACCCGTGGTGGACGCTGCCGAACCTGCTCAGCGTGATCCGCCTGGCCGGCGTGCCGGTGTTCCTCTGGCTGCTGCTCGGACCGCAAGCCGACCTGCTCGCCCTGCTGGTCCTGGTGATCAGCGGCGCCACCGACTGGCTCGACGGCAAGCTCGCCCGCTGGCTCAACCAGTACAGCCGCATCGGCGAACTCCTCGACCCCGCCGCCGACCGGCTCTACATCGTGGCCACCCTGATCGCCTTCGTGCTGCGCGACGTCATCCCGTGGTGGATGGCCGTCGCCCTCGTGGTCCGCGACGTCGTGCTCACGCTGTGCCTGCCCGTGCTGCGCTGGCACGGCTACGAGCCGCCCGAGGTGCACTACCTGGGCAAGGCCGCCACCTTCTGCCTGATGTACGCGTTCCCCCTGCTCCTGCTGGTGCAGGACGACTTCACCGGGGCCGACGTGGTGCGCCCGATCGCCTACGCCTTCACCGCCTGGGGCGGCGCGCTGTACCTGTGGGCGGGCGTGCTCTACCTGGCCCAGGTCATCGCCGCCGTGCGCGGGACCCGCGCACGCACCTGATCGCGCTGCGCGTCGTCTTGCGGCTTTCGGCGGCCGGTGAATACGCTCGCCGCGCCGATCACTCGGCATCTTGCACACAGCGGACGAAAGGCGGGACCACCGTGGCGGCCCCGGAGATCAAGTACACCGAAGAGCACGAATGGGTCCAGCGCATCAGCGAGGACACGGTGCGCATCGGCATCACCGACTACGCCCAGCAGCAGCTCGGCGACGTGGTGTTCGTGCAGCTCCCCGACGTGGGGCAGCAGGTCGCCGCGGGGGAGTCGATGGGCGAGGTGGAGTCGACCAAGAGCGTCTCCGACCTCTACGCCCCGGTGACCGGTGAGGTCACGGCAGGCAACCCCGCGCTGGAGGACCAGCCGGAGTTGGTCAACTCGGACGCCGCGGGGGAGGGCTGGATGGTGGAGGTCCGGCTCGCCGACCCGGACCAGCTGGCCGGTCTGCTCGACGCCGAGGGTTACCAGAACCTGATCGACCAGGGATGATCGTCTGGACCGGCCGCGTCGTGGGACGATGACGGGAGTCGCTGGTTCCGAGGCTGTCCAGGCACGGTACCTTGGGCGCATACTTGGCACGATCTATCCGCGTAAGGGAGAGCTCAGGTGAGCCAAAACAGCGGCTTCGGCGACGTTCCGCCGGAGCAGTCACCGGAGACCACCTCGGTCTTCCGGCCCTTCCTCTCGGAGCAGGAGAGCACCGAGAGCGCGGCCCCGGAACCCGCCTCCGCATCCGGGGTCGATGCGCTGCCGGCAGGTTCCGCCCTGCTGGTGGTCAAGCGCGGCCCGAACGCGGGCTCGCGGTTCCTGCTCGACCGGGAGACCACCAGCGCAGGCCGGCACCCGGACAGCGACATCTTCCTGGATGACGTGACGGTTTCCCGGCGGCACGCCGAGTTCCGCCGCGAGGGCAACGACTTCGTGGTGGTCGACGTGGGCAGCCTCAACGGCACCTACGTGAACCGGGAACCGGTGGACACCTCGGTGCTGGCCAACGGCGACGAGGTCCAGATCGGGAAGTTCCGCCTGGTGTTCCTGACCGGGCCGATCGATGGGGGCCAGGGCGGCCGCTGAGGCCGTCGAACCGGGCTTTTCACACCCGTCAGCGGGGCGGCGCCGTGAGGCGTCGCCCCGCTGACGCATGAGGCAGCTGCGCCGCCTGCGTGCGGAGGCGCTCCTCCCGGCCGGGAATTTCCCGGGGCCACGAGCGGTTTTCACCGCGCAGCAGGGCCTTCCGACGACTTCGGCGAGGCTCTGCGCGGTGTATCGTGCTGGTAATGCTCAACGACGAGCTCGCCAGCGGTCCGGGCCGTGGGCCCCGACTTCAACGACCGCGATGGTGGTGGTCCGCTCGGACCGCCGATGGAAGGGCGTGTCCGCCGTATCGCGGGTAGCGTCGGAGGCGTCGGTGCGGGACCCTCGACGGGGATGTCACGCTACGGCGCGCTGGAGGAGGCGATGTGACGATGAGCAGTGAGATGCGCGTCGTCGGCGTGCGAGTTGAACTACCAGCCAACCAGCCGATCCTGCTGTTGCGCGAGTCCGATGGTGAGCGCTACCTGCCGATCTGGATCGGGTCGGTCGAGGCCACCGCGATCGCGCTGGAGCAGCAGGGCGTGCGGCCGCAGCGGCCGCTCACCCACGACCTGCTCAAGGACGTCATCGGAGCCCTGGGGCGTGACCTGGAGCAGGTGCGGATCACCGACCTGCAGGAGGGCACCTTCTTCGCCGAGCTTGTGTTCGACGGGGACGTGCGGGTGTCCGCGCGGCCGAGCGATTCGGTGGCGCTGGCCTTGCGCATCGGAGTGCCGATCCACGCCGACGAATCCGTTCTCGAGGAGGCGGGACTGATCATCCCGGACGAGCAGGAGGACGAGGTCGAGAAGTTCCGCGAGTTCCTCGACTCCGTCTCGCCGGAGGACTTCCGCGGTGCCGACACCTGAGCCCCGCGGCGGACTCCTGCGCTGAACAGACCACTCCGGCCCCCGGTTGCTCACAGCACCCGGGGGCCGGATCCGTCGCACCGGGATCGAGAGCGCGCGCGGTCCGCGCGTCGCGTTGACCCGCCTGCTGAGCGGGCATACCTTCGGACGTACGCGAATTGCCCCGGTGTGATTCAGCCGGTACACGGCTTCGCGGCCCCGGATCGCCAACGGTCCGGGCGCTGGTGATCGTCGTCGTCGGCTTCGGGCCGGACGAGGGGAGGCAGGCGTGGTGGAGGAAGCAGCAAGTTCGGATGCTGCGGAGCAGGGTGAGCTGTTCCCCGACGCCTCTGCCCCGGACGAGCTGGTCGGTTACCGCGGGCCGGCGGCCTGCCAGATCGCGGGCATCACCTACCGGCAACTGGACTACTGGGCCCGCACCAAGCTGGTCGGCCCGTCCATACGAGGAGCGGCGGGCTCCGGCTCGCAGCGGCTGTACTCGTTCAAGGACATCCTGGTGCTCAAGGTCGTCAAGCGCCTGCTCGACACCGGGGTCTCGCTGCACAACATCCGGGTCGCGGTGGAGCACCTGCGCAAGCGCGGCGTGTCGGACCTGGCGAAGCTGACGCTGTTCAGCGACGGCACCACGGTCTACGAGTGCACCTCCGCCGAGGAGGTGGTCGATCTGCTCCAGGGCGGCCAGGGCGTGTTCGGCATCGCGGTCAGCGGTGCGATGCGCGAGATCAGCGGAACCATCCACGAGTTCCCGGCCGAGCGCGCCGACGGTGGCGTCAACATCGAGTCGGCGATCAACGACGAGCTCGCGGCCCGCCGCCGCGACCGCCAGGCGGAGACCGGCTGAACGACCGCCGGCCGCCATGTGTGCGGTAGGCGACATTGATGGCTCGATAGACCTTGTTGATCGGGTACTCTGAGCGCCATCGTCGACCCCGTGCGGGAGAGTCCGGTCCTGGTTGAGGGACCGGCGCCGAAGGAGCAACTCTCCCCGACAACCTCTCAGGCCACATGGACCGCACGGGCGAGATACCTCTGGAAAGAGGGCACACCTCCAGGTGGGCCCCGCCGACGGTGCAAGCCCGGTCCCGCCGGGTGAAGCTCTCAGGCGTTCGTAGCGCGAACAGTGACAGAGGGGGAGAGCAGCAACCGCTGCCGCCCTTTTGTTCGCCGCGAAGATTGAGGTTTTGGCGATGACCGACGCGACGCACGACCGCATTCCTCTGGCCGCGCTGGAGCACGGCAGGCCGTTCGCTGACCGCCACGTCGGGCCGATGCCCGCCGAACTGGCCCGCATGCTCGACGTCATCGGCGTCGGCTCCCTGGAGGAACTGGGTCAGAAGGCCGTCCCGGACACCATTCGCGAGGGTGACCTGCAGCTGGCGCTGCCGGAGCCCGCCACCGAGACCGAGGCGCTCGCCGAGCTGCGCGAGCTCGCCGGCCGCTGCAGCCCGCACACCGAGATGATCGGCCTGGGCTACTACGGCACGGTCACGCCGCCGGTGATCCTGCGCAACGTGCTGGAGAGCCCGGCCTGGTACACCGCCTACACGCCCTACCAGCCGGAGATCTCGCAGGGCCGGCTCGAAGCGCTGCTGAACTTCCAGACCATGGTCGCCGACCTCGCCGGGATGCAGGTCTCCAACGCCTCGATGCTGGACGAGGCGACGGCGGCGGCCGAGGGCATGACCCTGGTGCG
This sequence comes from Saccharopolyspora tripterygii, assembly GCF_054778355.1. Taxonomy (NCBI): domain Bacteria; kingdom Bacillati; phylum Actinomycetota; class Actinomycetes; order Pseudonocardiales; family Pseudonocardiaceae; genus Saccharopolyspora; species Saccharopolyspora tripterygii. Next base: position 64,583 of record NZ_BAAGZP010000034.1, read on the forward strand.
GCGCGCGGGCAAGTCCAAGTCGCCGCGGTTCCTGGTCGACGCCGACACGCTGCCGCAGACCATCGCCGTCATCGAGACCCGCGCGGAGCCGCTGGGCATCGAGATCGTGGTGGCCGACCTGAGCTCCGGTGAGCTGCCCGAGGGCGAGTTCTTCGGCGCGCTGCTGTCCTACCCGAGCGCGTCCGGCGCCGTGCACGACCCCGAGGCGCTGATCGCGCAGATCCACGAGCGGGGCGCGAAGGTCGTGGTGACCTCCGACCTGCTGGCGCTGACGCTGCTGCGCTCGCCCGGCGATCTCGGCGCCGACGTGGTCGTGGGCAGCACCCAGCGCTTCGGCGTCCCGATGGGCTTCGGCGGCCCGCACGCCGGGTTCATGGCCGTGGCTAAGGGCCTGGAGCGGCAGCTGCCCGGCCGTCTGGTCGGCGTCAGCGTCGACACCGAGGGCAACCAGGCCTACCGGCTCGCGCTGCAGACCCGCGAGCAGCACATCCGCCGCGAGAAGGCCACCAGCAACATCTGCACCGCGCAGGTCCTGCTGGCGGTCGTGGCGTCCATGTACGCGGTCTACCACGGTCCGGACGGGCTGAAGGCGATCGCGACCCGCGCGCACCGGATGGCCAGCGTGCTCGCCGAGCAGCTGCGCCGGGGCGGCGTGGAGGTCGTGCACGGCGAGTTCTTCGACACCGTGCTCGCCAAGGTTCCGGGTCGGGCCGACGAGGTGCTGGCGGCGGCCCGCCGCGGCGGCATCAACCTGCGCCGGGTGGACTCCGACCACGTGGGCATCAGCTGCGACGAAACCACCACCCGCGCCCACCTGGCCGCGGTGTGGGAGGCCTTCGGCGTCAGCGCGGGCGAGGTCGACGCGCTCGACGCCGAGACCGCAGACGCGCTGCCCTCGGCCCTGGCGCGCACCTCGGAGTACCTGACGCACCCGGTGTTCCGCACGCACCGCTCGGAGACCTCGCTGCTGCGCTACCTGCGGCAGCTCTCGGACAAGGACATCGCGCTGGACCGCAGCATGATCCCGCTGGGTTCCTGCACGATGAAGCTCAACGCGACCGCCGAGATGGAGCCGATCACCTGGCCCGAGTTCTCCTCGCTGCACCCCTTCGCGCCCGCCCAGGACGCCGAGGGACTGCTCAAGGTGGTTTCCGACCTGCAGGAATGGCTGGCGGAGGTCACCGGTTACGACGCGGTCAGCCTGCAGCCCAACGCGGGCAGCCAGGGCGAGTTCGCGGGTCTACTGGCCATCCGCGCCTACCACCACAGCCGTGGTGAGACCGATCGCGAGGTCTGCCTCATCCCGGCGAGCGCGCACGGCACCAACGCGGCCAGCGCGGTCATGGCGGGCATGCGCGTGGTCGTGGTCCGCTGCGACGAGGCCGGCAACGTCGAGATGGACCACCTGCGCGAGCTCACCGAGAAGCACGCGCAGGACCTCGCCGCGATCATGATCACCTACCCGTCGACTCACGGCGTCTACGAGGACACCGTGCGCGAGGTCTGCGGGCTGGTGCACGACGCGGGCGGCCAGGTCTACGTCGACGGCGCGAACCTCAACGCGCTGATCGGCCTCGCCCGGATGGGCAAGTTCGGCTCGGACGTCTCGCACCTGAACCTGCACAAGACGTTCTGCATCCCGCACGGCGGTGGCGGCCCCGGCGTGGGCCCGATCGGGGTCCGCGAGCACCTGTCGCCGTTCCTGCCCAACCACCCGCTGCAGCCCGCGGCCGGTCCGGCCACCGGCGTCGGCCCGATCAGCGCGGCTCCGTGGGGCAGCGCCTCGATCCTGCCGATCTCCTGGGCCTACGTCCGGATGATGGGTGCCGACGGCCTGCGCCGCGCGACGCTGACCGCGGTGGCCTCGGCGAACTACGTCGCACGGCGGCTCGGCGAGTACTTCCCGGTGCTCTACACGGGCGAGGGAGGTTTCGTCGCCCACGAGTGCATCCTCGACCTGCGGCCGATCAGCAAGTCCAGCGGCATCACCGTCGACGACGTGTCCAAGCGGCTGGCCGACTACGGCATCCACGCCCCGACCATGTCGTTCCCGGTCGCGGGCACGCTCATGGTCGAGCCGACCGAGAGCGAGAACCTCGCCGAGCTGGACCGCTTCTGCGAGGCGATGATCGCCATCCGCGCCGAGATCGACAAGGTCGTCGCAGGTCAGTGGCCTGCCGACGACAACCCGCTGGTCGGCGCGCCGCACACGGCGGCCAGCCTCGCCAAGGAGTGGAACCACGCCTACTCCCGCGAGGAAGCGGCCTACCCGCTGGGCACCGACGCGATCAAGGTCTTCCCGCCGGTCCGCCGCATCGACGGCGCCAAGGGCGACCGCAACCTCGTCTGCTCCTGCCCACCGCTGTCGGCGTACGAAGGATGAGTCGGCGGGTCGGTTTGCGCGTCCCCTCGCGGCGATGACACGGTGGCCCCTTCAACCGACCGGCTCCGAGAGGAGTTGAGCACCATGCTCACCATCAGTGAGAGTGCCGTGGAGGTCATCAAGCTCGTCCTCGTCGGCGGCGACTCTCCGGCCAGCTCGGGCTTGCGCATCGCGCCGGCCGGGCAGGGGCTGCAGGCGTCGATCGCCGAGGAACCCCAGGAGGGCGACGAGGTGATCGAGGAGAACGGTGTCCGGATCTTCCTGGAGCAGGAGGTGTCGGAGCTGCTGGGGGACAAGACCCTGGACGCCGAGAAGGACGCCAACGGGGAGCTGGCGCTCGCCGTGCGCGACTG